>JBDHZD010000014.1:0-49052 GCA_039811705.1 Fimbriimonadaceae bacterium
CTGTTTCACCACGGTCAGTGGACGACCCGCGTCAACCCCAACTGGTCCGAGAACCCGTGGAACAAGGCGAACGGCGGCTTCCTCGAATCGCCGACCGAATTCTTCACGAACGCCGAGGCCAAGCAACGAGCCAAGCGGTGGTTGCGCTACGCCGTCGCCCGCTGGGGCCACTCGCCCGCCGTCATGGCCTGGGAGTTGTTCAACGAGGTCGAGTGGGTCGAGGCGCGCTATGCCGACCGATGGGACACCATCGAAGCGTGGCACGGAGAGATGGCCGACTTCATCCGTTCGGTCGACCCCTACCGACATCTCGTGACCACGAGCAGCCCGATGGAGCGCGAGAAGCTGTGGGTGAAGATGGACTTCTACCAGCCCCACACCTATCCACCCGACATCGAGGCGGCCATCGCGGGCGAGCACCAGCCCGGCGACAAACCTCTGTTCTTCGGCGAGTTCGGCGGCGCGGGTGCCGCGCCTCTGGCTGGCGGCGAACGGGGCGGCATCCGCGACGGGATCTGGGCGGCGGCCCTCGCCAACCATGGCGGGGCGGGCCAGTACTGGTTTTGGGACCGACTCCAAGCCCAGAAGGAGCTGTATTCGGAGTACCGCATCGCTGCCGACGTGTTCGCCGCAGCCGAACTATGGGAGCATGCCTCGGCCAAGCCGGTGTCGCTGCCCATCGAGAGCCCTGGCAAGACCGACCTCGTCTTCGCGCCCGGACTGGGGTGGGCGCCATCCAAAACAACCGAGTTGACGTTGCCTGACGACGTGGTGTCTGGGAAACACGGCGGGATGTCTTCGTATTTCCAGTCGTCCCGCTCCAACAACTCGGCGATGTTCCCAGGGCCCATGTCGTTGCGTTTCAATGCTGAGAAAGGCGGCGAAATGCGGATTCAGTTGGGCCAGGTTTCCGCGGGAGGGGCAGACATCGGCGTCTACGTGAACGGAAAGCTGTACGAGCAGCGGGCGTTTCGAGGCGGCTCCAACGATCGCCGGGTGAGAGAGGTCATCGTGGTTCCGTTCGAGGCGGGGCCCACTCGCGTCGAACTTCGCAACACCGGCGCCGACTGGGTCGTGGTGAGCGAGATCCGCATTCCCGGATTGGGTCCGACGGCGCGGGTTCGCGCCCTGGCAGAAAGCGACTGGATGCTGGCGCGGGTCAAGGCCATGCCCGGAACCGCGCGCGCCGTGCTTGGCCCATTGCCCCTCTCTGCCGGGACCTATCAGGTTCAGCGGACCGACCTGGACACCGGGCTTGTCCGCAAGAACTGGCATCGTCTGCCCAAGGGGGCGCGCCTGACCCTTGAAGATCTGAAGGCCGACGAGGCAGTCCTGGTCCGCAAGGGCGAGGAGTAGGCTCTAAGCGGTCGGTTCGGCGGGCCGGTCGGGAATCTTCCGGGTGGCCCAAAGCGACAGCAACGCCACTCCGATGCCGATGACGAAGGGCAACTGGTAGGCCTTCTGCGACTGCCAGAGCCATGCGCCGAGGACGGGCACGGTCACCGCGGCCACGTGGTTCATGGTAACGCCCATGGCTGCCGAAGGGGTGAACTCGCCAGGCCGAACAATGCGGTGCAGGAACGTGTTGAAGCCAACCCCGAACGTGAACGCCACACGGTCCACGACGAACAGGAAGCAAAGCACCTCTCGGTTCGGAATCAACGCATAACCGAGGAAGATGACGACGAGCAGCACCGCATACCACGTCAAGGGTGTACGCTCGCCGACCCGGTCGAACAGCCGTCCCACGCGGGGCGCCGCAACGATGGCCGCCACGGTCGAGACCAACTGCAGGCCGAGCATGGTCTCCAGCGGCACCTTGTAGACAAGGATCAGCGTAAGCGCCGCGAACGTGCCCACCACCTGTCGTCGGCATCCGTCGAGAAACGTCAGCCAATAGTAGAGGCCGTACTCGCGTCGCCAGAGGAACCGTTCGCGCCGCTTGCTTCCGCTGGCGTGGTGGGAGAGACGCAACCCGAGCCCAGCACCTGTCAGGATAGCGACCCCTCCCGCGACAAAGTAAGCCTCGTAGGGAAGGTGGACCCACTTCGCCACGCCGAAAGCCAGCCCGAGTGCGACGAGGTTGCCGATGCCGCCAACGGCCGCCATTCGGCCCAGATGCCGTCCCCCCTCGGCCCCCTTGGCCAAAGTCAACGTGATCGCCGGCGAAACCGTCGCCCACACGTGAAAGCCCACCGACCACAGGACCGAGACCGCCACCTGTGGCCAAAACTGGAGGAACCGGCCCGTGATCGCGATCCCGATCCCCATCACCGCCAGTCCGAGTACGGCGACCCGCGCCTCGGCCAGGGCCACCAGAGTGCCCGCGAGCAACGCTGCCAGCAGGCCGGGAATCTCCCGGAACGATTCAAGCGATCCCGCCTGAAGCGGCTGAATCGCCAGATCGTCCCGAAGAAAGTTCTGGTACACGCCGTTGTAGACCGCGAACCCGAAGGAATACAGGAAGGTCAGAGCCGTGAACAACTTCCAGTCGCGAAGCAGGTCGAGACGGTCTTTCTCCTCGGGCGAGTGGCTCAAGAGGATTCCACCCGTGCGCCGTCCACGGCCCGGCACGACCAAATCTCAGGCTCGCTACCCATCGCCTTCGTGTACGCGACGCGGGCTGCTTCCGCAAACTCGTCCACAAGGTTCTGCTCGACGAGCGCAACACAAGCACCGCCGAACCCGGCCCCGGTCATACGGGCGCCGATGCAGCCGGGGGCGTTCCAAGCCGCCTCGGCCATGGCGTCGAGGGCTGGGCTGGTGACTTCGTAATCGACTTGAAGGCTGTCGTGGCTCCCGCGCATCAGTGCGCCGATCCGCCAGGTCTGCCCGCGCCGCAGCGCCTCGGCGAACTGGAGCGAGCGTAGGTCCTCGGTGACCACATGATAGGCGCGGCGAAACTCCTTGTCGGTCAGCGTCTCGCGCGCCGCAAGCAGGTGCTCCAGCGACAGGTCGCGGAGCGAAGCGAACCCAAGCTTCGCAACGGCCGATTCGCACGTCGCCCGACGGTCGTTGTAGGCCGAACCGGCGAGTTCGCGCGGCGTCTTGGTATCGCACAGGACGATGGCCGTGCCTTCGGGCAGAGGAGCGTACGACACCTCGAGAGAGCGTGTGTCGAGGAACATGGCGCATCCCTCTTTGCCGAGAGCGCTGGCCATCATGTCCATGATCCCACAGTTCAGCCCGACGAATTGGGTTTCGCATTGGTGGGCACGATGGGCCAGTGTCGCGTTGTCCAAGCCGAATCTGGCCAGGGCGTTCCACAGCGCACCAAAGGCCATTTCGATCGCCGCGCTGCTGCTCAGGCCGCTCCCCATCGGCAGGTCGCTGACGACCACCGCCTCGATGTCTGGAACAGATCCGTCGCTGCGCATCGCCCAGGCCATTCCGGCTGCATAACGCGTCCAGCCGGCGACGCCACCGGGCTCGACGGTCGCCGCGTGGAACGGGTCGGCGGCGCCCAACGCGTCCGAGTGCAACAGAGTCGGTCCCTTCGTCCGTCGCGCGGCGACCCAGGTCGTTCGGTCGATGGCGGCGGGGAAGACGAAACCGCCGTTGTAGTCTGTGTGCTCTCCGATCAGGTTGACGCGCCCCGGCGCCCGAACGACCACTTCGGGACGGCCGCCAAACCGCTCGGCAAACAAACGGCGAACGACATCGGCGGACATGGACTCCTTCATACCCGATGATCCCCATACGCAGCAGGTAACCTCCAAGCCATGTCGGCCCCCGACCTCGACCGCTTGCGCGCATGGTTGCGCGACCACGAATCCGAACTCCTGAACGACACGCTCGCGATGCTCCGTATCCCTTCGATCGAAGGGCCCGCCGAGCCCAACGCGCCCTTCGGCCCCGAGAACCGACGCGCGCTCGATCTCGCTTTGCAGATGACCGAGTCGTGGGGTTTCCGGACCAAGGATCTGGAAGGCTACTGCGGGTGGGCCGAGTTTGGCTCGGGCGAGAAACTCATCGTCTCGTTGGGCCACTTGGACGTGGTTCCCGTGGGCCCGGGCTGGAAGCACGAGCCGTTCGGCGCGGAGGTCGACGAAGGCTATATCTACTGTCGCGGCGCGGAAGACGACAAGGGCCCGACGATGGCAGCGGCCTACGCCGCGCGGGCGATCAAGGAGTGCTTCCCCGAACTCGGAGCGCGCGTTCGGCTGGTGTTCGGCTGCAACGAAGAGTCCGGCTTCAAGTGCGTCGAACGGTACAACCAGACCGAGGAGCCGCCCACGTTCGGTGTGGCGCCCGACTCGGGTTGGCCGCTTTACCACGCCGAGAAGGGCATCGCCAACATCGTGGTGCGAGGCACGCTGCCCTCGGGCGGGTTCGCGTTGCGCTGGGTCGAAGGCGGGCAGCGCCCGAACATCGTCATCGACCGATGCGGTGCGCGGGTGACTGTGTCCGCCGAGGCCCGCCCTGAAGTCGAAGCCGCACTCGCCGATGCATGGGACCGCAATGTCGAATGGCGCTGGGAGGGCGACGATCTCGTGGTCGAGGCCATCGGCAAAGCCGCCCACGGTTCGGTGCCATACCGCGGCGATTCGGCAGCGATCCGCGTCTTTCGCTTCTTGCTGAGCCTTGCGCCGCTCTCCGATCGCACGTTTTACAGCGAGTTGTTCGAACTGGCCCATATCGGAGGCAACGGTCTGGGCATCTCGGTCAGCGACGACGTCAGCAAGGACCTGACGTGCAATCTGGGCATCGTATCGACCATCGGCGACCAAGTCGAACTGCTCTTCAACATCCGATATCCGGTCAAGTTTTCGGGCGAGCAGATCCGGCAGATGGCCGAGGCATCGTTGGCCGAACGCAAATGTGGATTCGAGCTGGTGGAGTTCACCGACAGCCCGCCTCTTTACTTCCCGCTGGACCATCCCTTGGTGCGGACGATCGTGGCCGTTGCAGAGGAAGAACTTGGACCCGGACAGGTGCCGGGTGTGATGGGCGGAGGGACCTATGCGCGCGCCGTTCCCAACACCGTGAGCATTGGAACGGGCTGGGACGGCGACGGCCCAGCGCACGAGAACGACGAGCGGCTCAAGGTCGAGCACTTGTTCAAGATGAGCCGCATCTACGCGCACATCCTGTACAAGCTGGCCACCGAGGCGTAGCCGCGCGTCGTTCAGGTCGAACTCGAACTGGCCGTCGGTCGCGACGTTGCTCTGGGGACCCGCACGCGTGTCCCCAGAGCAACCGTGAAGCGGTCAGGCGGGTTTCGTCGCCCGGATGAACCCGCTCTGCACGCGACCGTCCAATCGCTCGCGCTCTTCGGGCGTAAGGGCGGCGATCGCTTGGCTCGAGCAGCACGATTCCCCGAGGTCGGAGAACGTATAACGGCGCGTCACCTCGATCGAGGCATCCACGAACCCGGCGGCCGACAAGCGTGCCAGATAGTCTTGTTTGTCCAAAGCCCCGGCCACGCAACCGACGTAGGACTCCATGTCTTTGCGAACGGCTTCGGGCAGGTCGCCCTCGGTCACGATGTCGGACACCGCGAACCGCCCACCGGGCTTCAGGACGCGGAAAGCCTCGCGCAACACGCGGCTCTTGTCGCCCGACAGGTTGATCACGCAGTTGCTGATGATCACGTGCACCGAGGCGTCGGGAAGGGGGATCTCTTCGATGTGGCCGCGCAGGAACTTGACGTTTTCCGCGCCCGCCTTCTGGCGGTTGGACTCGGCCAGAGCCAGCATCTCGTCGGTCATGTCCAGGCCATAGGCGAAGCCCGTAGGGCCAACCCGCTTGGCGCTCAGGAGCACGTCGATGCCGCCGCCGCTGCCGAGGTCGAGAACCGTTTCTCCCGGTTGCAGTTCGGCAAGGGCTGTGGGGTTGCCGCAGCCGAGCGAGGCGAGCAAGGCCGATTCGGGCACGTCGCCGGTCTGGTCGGGTGCGTAGAGGTCCCGGGTGATGGCGTCGTCGCCGCTGCCGGTGCCGCAGCAGGGCTTCCGTTGTTGGGTCGCGAGCAAGGCCAGTTCGCCGTATTTGCGGCGCACGATGTCGCGAACGTCGTCGAGGGTTTGTGGGGTGTTCATGGGTTGTTGTCCTCCGAGCAACAGGGGTTGCCCGGGTCGAAGAATGCCGCGAGCCTGGCCAAGGCGTCGCGGCGGGCGGAGAGGATCATGTGCTTGCCCCGGCGGTCCATCTGGATCAGTCCGGCCTGCCGCAACTCCTTCAGATGGAAGGAGATCGTGGAGGTCGGGCGGTCCAGACCGAACACGCTGCAACACACCTCGCCCACCGTCGGCCCGTCGGCCGGTCGCGCCTGCCCATCGTCGTCCAAGGCGACTTGGGCCGGGCAACATCGGAGGAACTGGAAGATGCGCAGGCGCGTCGGATCGCCGAGCGCTTTGAACATGACCGCAGTCTCATCGTGGTCCACAACGGTCATTATACACAACACATCGAGAAATATAGAATTATCGAACAAAAGTCCCGGCTATGGGGTCGCTACGAGTCCAAACCGAGCTTCCGAGCCAGCCATGCGAGCGTCGTGCCCTGTGCCAGAGACGAAAGCAGCACGACGAAGAACACCACGTTGAACAGCTCCTGCGCGCGTGGCAGTCCGGCCAGCAGGGGATAGGTGCCGAGCACGATGGGGACGGCGCCGCGCAACCCGAACCAGCCCACCAAGACCGACTCGCGCCCCCCGAAGCGGAACGGAAGCAAGGTCAACCCCACGGCGATCGGACGCGCTACAAACATGAGGAACAGCGCAATCAACACGCCCTGAAGAGCCACGCCGGGTAGCTGGTGGGGGAACACCAAGAGGCCCAAGGTCAGAAACATGGCGATCTGCATCAGCCACGCGATCCCGTCGTGGAAGCGGCGCAACCCCTTGCGCTGGTGGAAGTCTCCGTTGCCGTAGGCGATCCCCGCCACATAGACGGCCAAGAATCCGTTGCCGCCCGCTAACGCCGCTCCGCTGAACGAAAGCAGAACGATGACGATGGACAAAACGTGATAGAGGGCCTCGAAGTCGAGCCGAAGCCGCCGCATCACGAGCACGCCTCCGCGTCCCACGGCATAACCCACCAGTGCCCCGACGGGCATCTGCACCAGGAACGGCATGACCAGATCGGCGACCGACGACGCCTGGGCGCTCAGAACGCCGACCAATCCGATCGTGAGGAAGATGGCCATTGGGTCGTTGCTGCCGCTTTCGAGTTCCAAGAGAGCGCGCAACCGGGCGTTGAGCCGTACGCTTCTCGCCCGCAGGATGCCAAACACGGCGGCCGCATCGGTCGAGGCGATGATCGAACCCAACAGCAGACCTTCCAGCCAGCCCAAACCGAATGCGAACTTGACGAAGGCCGCCGTGAGCAGCGCCGTCGCCGCAACCCCGAACGTGCTCAGGGCCAGAGCCGGACGTACGACGCCCTTGACCTGCTCCCACTCGGTGTCCATCCCGCCCGCGAACAGAATGAACGCCAAAGCCACGACGCCCAGCGACTGGGCCCACGCCGCATTGTCAAAGTAGATGCCGCCCGGTCCATCCGAGCCGGCCAGCATCCCGACGGCCATAAACAGGAGCATCGCGGGCACTCCCAGAAGCGACGACGCTTTGCTCGCGAGAACGCCTAGGCCCAAGAGGAGCGCGCACACGAACATGGCCACTTCAAGAGTCACACCCATCCCGAACATTCTGGCAGGTGGACCTTTGGCGTGGCCTAGAAGTCGTACTGACCGATGTTCTCTTTGGTGAACACGAGGATGCCGCCGAGCATCACCTGATCGCCGACGACCTGCTTCTCGCCCAGCCGTCCCGCCTTCAGCCCCGTCGCACCGGGCTTGAGCGTCCCATCGACCATCGCCTTCGCCGCCTGAATGGTCAGGTAGCCAAGGTCGCGGGTGTCCCAAAGGATCACGGACTTCACCACGCCTTCCTCCACGTACGACTTCATGTCGTTGGGTGTGCTTAGCCCGGTGACCATCACTTGTCCGGTCTTGCCCGCCTGCTTGACGGCTTCTGCCGCCCCGGGAAACGCCACCGAGCTAATGGCGAACACGCCCTTGAGACCGGGATAGGCCTTCATCAGGTCCTGCGTCACAGAGAACGCCAGCTTCTGGTCCTCGTTCGAGGGCTTGGTCGCCACCAGCTTCAGTCCCGGGTACTTCTCGAGCCGGGTCTTGATGTGCTTGATCCACTCGTTCTGGTTGGCCGCGGTCAGAGCGGCCGTGACGATGGCCACTTCGCCGGTGGCTCCATCGCCGCCGAGGTCTTTGGCCATGGCATCGACGAGGCCAAAGCCGATCTCCTCGGGGGTCGCCTGGTTCACGAGAAACTCGCGGGCGTCCGGCGCGGCGTCGGCATCCCAGGTCAGCACCTTGATGCCCTGATCGCGCGCGCGTTTCATGGCGGGCCCCAGCACGTCGGGATCGTTGGGCGAGACGGCAATGGCGCTCACGCCTTGCGCGGTCCATTGGTCCACCAGCTTCACGGCTTCGGAGGCGTCGCCGCTCGTCGGTCCGTCGTAGATGAGTTCGATGCCGAGTTCCTTGGCGGCCTCGGCGGCGCCTTCGGCGCAACTCGTGAAGTAGGGCACGCCTTTCTTCTTGGGGAGCAGGGCGACGACGACCTTGCTTTCGGCCTTATGCTCCGAACCACCGGCGCTTTCGCTCGGACCACAACCAGCGGCCCACAACAGCGCAACACCCAATGCGAGGACTTGAACGAGTTTCATGACGTTCTCCGAGAACCCTTGCCCGAGCCGAGCGCACGCTCCAACAACACGGCTGCGACCAGCAACGCGCCGATCACCACCAGATTGAGTTCGGTGCGCTTCCAATGCCAACTCACGAATTCGCGTGTGAAGTGGATCAGCGCCAACCCGAGCACCAGTCCAGAAACCTTACCCTTCCCGCCGTCGATGCTCGCACCCCCCAGAACGACGGCCGTGATCGCTTCCAGTTCCAGCCCCATGCCCATGTCGGCCTTGGCCGTATTGTTGCGGGCGACAAGAAGCACGGCCGCCAGGCCGCAGCAAGCCCCGGAAACCGTGTACAACGCGAGCTTCAACCGATCGACCGGGATTCCCGCGAACCGAGCGGCGCGCTCTTCGTACCCAACAGCGACGATCCAGCGGCCCCAAGACGTTCGCGCCAACACAAACGCCGCACCCCCCGCCAGCAGCAGAAAGCAAGCCATCGGCCAAGGCGACTCACTCCACCGGATGATGCCTTGCGGGTAGCCCGAAATGGGCCTCGCAAGCGTGACGCCCTCAGCCAGTCCGCGAAACGCCGCCATCGTCGCCAACGTCGCGATGAGCGGATGAACCTTCCACTGGGCCACGCACCAGCCGTTCAACGCTCCAGCCGCGGCCCCGACGCACAGTGCTGTCAAGATTGCCATCGCCGGCGGAGCGCCCCGCTCGTGCGCCAAGCCCAAGCAGACGCCAGACAACGCGACCGTCGACCCAACCGATAGGTCGATGCCACGCGACAAAACGATGAGCAGCATGGGCACGGCCACGATGGCCAGTTCCCACACGTGCGTGGCCAACATCATTTGCGCTCGGGGTTGCACGAACCGCGGATCGAGCCGCCACGCCGCAAGCAACATCGCTGCCAGAATCAGCGCCAACGCGAACTCCCGCGAGCGAAGGAACCTCAAGACGGCCTCCGGCCCCGGTCGAGCAAGACTGCGACCAGGATCAGCACGCCTTGCGCCATGCGCTCCCAATAGGTGGCCGCTTCGCCAAGCCGCAAAAAGATCAGCACGGTCGAAAGGCTGCCAAGAAGCCAGGCCGCGAACACGGTCCCCAAAACACTCCCCCGACCCCCCTGGATCGACGTGCCGCCCACGATCACGGAGGCCACGGCGACCAGCTCGAATCCCGAGCCAAAGCCCGATTCGACGACCCGCAACTGGGTCGCGGAGAACAACGCCGCGAGCCCACAGGCGAGACCCGTCAGTGCGAACAACATCCACCGAAGACGGGCTCCAGGCAAGCCGACCATCTCGGCGGAGCGAGGCGCGCTGCCCAAGGCTCTCACGCGCAACCCGAAGGGCGTCTGGTGCGCCAAGACACCCATCGCAATGGCGAAGGCCAAGGCCGCCACCACCGAGAAGGGCACCCCGACGACGCCACCCGTCCCGAGAGTGCGCAGCCCCTCCGGAATCCGCTCGACCCACCGCCCCCCGAGCAGCAACTCCGTGATGCCCCGGAACACGGTGAGCGTGCCCAGCGTGGCGATGATCGACGGCACCCGCCCCCATGCCACGATCGCGCCGTTTAGGAGACCGCCCAGCACCCCCACTCCGAGGCACGCCGCCACGCCCACCCACGGAGGCTGGCCCATGCGGTCCGCAGACGTGGCGATCCCCATCACCGCCGCGCACAAACCCATCAGCGACCCCACAGAGATATCGATCTCGCGGGCCAACACCACCAGCGTTAGCGCCGAGCCGACGATGAGCGCGGGCGCTGTCTTGACGAGCAGATCCCGCAGGTTCTCCATCGAAGCGAACGCGGGATTCGCCATCGAGCAGGCCGCCAACATGGCCAGCAACGCCCATCCGATGGTCGTTCGAGAAGCACGCCAAAGGGGCCTACGCTGGTCTTGGGCCGACCCATCTGGCAATGCCAAGCCCAGAATGGTTTCGGGGGATGCGTCGGCGCGTTGCAGTTCGCCGGCGATCCGACCCTCGCGCATCACGAGCACTCGATCGGCCAGCGCCAGCACCTCTGGGATCTCCGAAGACACCACCAGCACAGCGACGCCCGATGCGGCCAACTCGCGGATGCGTTGATGGATCTGCGCTTTGGCGCCCACGTCCACACCGCGTGTCGGCTCGTCGAGCAACAGCACCTTCGGCCGACCCGACAGCCATTTGCCCAACAAGACCTTTTGCTGATTGCCGCCCGAAAGGGATGCGACCGAATCCGAAGAAGAGGCCATGCGGATATCGAGGGCCTCGCGCGCTTCGCGCGTTCGTTCGCGCTCCCTGGCCGCCGAACGCAGCAGGGGCTGGCCGGGCGTCGCCACCAGACCCAAGTTGTCTTCGATGCTCATGGGCAACACCAGGCCCTCGTGTTGCCGGTCTTCGGGAACGAGCGCGATTCCGGCGGCGATAGCGTCTCGAACGCTCGAGATCGGCCTGCCATTGGCCCAAACTCTGCCCCTGAATCCATCGAGCCCGAACACCGCTCGGACGACCTCGGAACGGCCCGAACCCACCAGCCCAGCCAACGCCACAATCTCGCCCGGTCGCACCTGAAACGAGACGTCGTCGAAGGCGCCGGCTCGGTACAGACCCTCCACCCTCAGACCGTCTTCGACGTCGGTGATCGGTTCCGGAGCGTGCGCGGCCATGGCTTGCCGAGGATGTTAGCGCAACCGAGGTGCCGCCGACGTCTGCACAAGCAACGCGCGTAGAATAGAGCGCGAATGTCCACCCTCCCCGATGCCCGAGGCCGTTTCGGCGCCTATGGCGGACGCTATGTGCCCGAAACACTCATTCCCGCTCTGGACGAGCTCGACGCCGCCTTTCGTGCGGCGTGGGCCGATCCCGCGTTTCGAGCCGAGTTCGAGCGGCTCAGCCGCGAGTACGTGGGACGCCCGACTCCGCTGACCGAGGCCAAGCGGCTCAGCCAAGACACTGGTCTGCACGTCGTGGTCAAGCGCGAAGACCTCTGTCACACAGGGGCGCACAAGATCAACAACGCGCTTGGGCAGGGGTTGCTCGCCTTGCGCATGGGCAAGAAGCGCATCATCGCCGAGACGGGCGCTGGGCAGCACGGGGTCGCAACGGCCACGGTGTGCGCTCTCTTCGGACTAAAGTGCATCGTCTACATGGGCGAGGAAGACTGCGAACGGCAAAAGATCAACGTCTTCCGCATGAAACTGCTTGGCGCGGAGGTCGTACCGGTCTCAAGCGGAACGCGAACACTCAAGGACGCGCTCAACGAGGCCATGCGCGACTGGGTGACCAACGTCCGCGACACGCATTACATCATCGGGACCGCCGCTGGTCCCCATCCCTATCCCTACATGGTGCGCGAACTCCAATCGGTGATCGGCATCGAGGCGCGCGCGCAGTACGTGGAGCGTTACGGCCGGTTGCCCGAGGCGGCGGTCGCATGCGTGGGCGGCGGCTCCAACGCCATCGGCTTCTTTCATGCGTTCGTTCCAGATTCAGAAGTGCGCCTGATCGGCGTCGAGGCGGGCGGCTTGGGCATCGAGTCGGGGCAACACGCGGCCCCCCTCACAGCCGGTTCGCCTGGCGTGCTGCACGGCTCGTTCAGCTACCTGATGCAGGACGAACACGGCCAAGTCATCGGGACCCACTCGGTCTCGGCGGGGCTCGACTATCCCGGGGTGGGTGCTGAACACTCGCACCTCAAGGACTCGGGGCGAGCCGAATACACGTCGGTGACCGACGACGAGGCGCTGGGTGCGTTTCGTTGGGTGGCCGAGCGCGAGGGCCTGATCCCCGCATTCGAATCGGCCCACGCGTTCGCGTTGCTGAGGTCGCCAGCCTTCCGTCCCGGTGAGCGTGTGCTGGTGAACATGAGCGGCCGAGGCGACAAAGATATGGAGTCCGCTTCGAGGTTGTTGCAGTTATGAACCCTTGCTAGCCTTGGGACGGGGGCGCCGGACGAGAAGCCTCTTTGCGCTGTAGACTAGCGCACAATGATCACCGCTGGGACGGTCGCGCGCAGAGCGGGTCTTCCAAGTGGATGGGTTGCCACGGAGGGCGACCCTCCACGGTCTTACACGTACGACTGGATTCCAATAGGGTCGTGCAAACCGAAGATCGTGGTTCAGACTGCGGCCCCCAACAAAAACTCAAAATCAATGTCCCAAAACGCAAGATTCGTGTTATCATGTCATTGCCACTGGAGAAAGGCAATGATACGAGGACCAGCGAAAACGGGAAAGCACCACTTCTTCTTCATTGGCGCTTGTTGCGCCTTGACGGGGACCTCGCTTCTTGTCTCTCCTGACTTGCGTCGCTTGGCTTCACCCCCCCCCCTCAGCCAAGCGAGCCTCTGCTGCTGAATTGGCTGAGCTAACCGTCGGCGAGGTGGCGATGGATCCCTTTCAAGGATCGGTTGCGGACACCCCGAAGTCAGCCTTCTTTCTCGTGTTTGGCGGCGATTGTTCGGACTGCTCCATCGAGCGCGTGGACGCCTATCTTGGCTTGCTCGGTAGATCAGCCCATCCAGTGTTCCTCGTGACTCAGGCCCCTCTAAAGGTCGCCACATCCCAGCGGTTCTCGCAGAAAGGAGTAAAGTCGGTTCTGCTTGACGAGAGTGGGGCCTTGCATCGTGCCTATCGGGCTGTGTTCACTCCCAGAGTCTACTTGGTGGACCCATGGAACCGAGTGAGGTGGATCCAGCGTCAGCCGCATTTGGAGGCAGAGGATTTGCCGCGGGAGGCGTCGGAATGAAGCGGGCTTTTACTTTGATCGAGTTGCTCACCGTCATCTCGATCGTGGTTGCCTTGGCCGCCGTGACGTTCGCCGTGTTCGGCCCAGTCAAGCGCGCGGCTCAAGGAAGCGTCTGTGCGAACAACATGCGGCAGTTGCACCTCGGGTACGAGCTCTATCGGCACGATTGGGACACCGTGGGCGCCTATACGGGCAGCGCTTCGGCCATGGGCTATCCCGCCGGCAACGTCTACAACATAGACGACCCTCAACCCGAATGGCGCTTCATGGTGGGAACCTACGACACTTGGAAGTGCCCCCACCCCAAACGATTCGGCCATGACTACTGGCCCGGCTATTTCCCCGTCATGGGGCACTTTTCACGAATCGACTCCGATGGCTCAATGCTCGCCCCCTGGTTGGAGAGGGTCGGCGGACGGCTTCCTGTGGTTTCCGACATCAACCACAACGATGCGTCCATCAGCCTTCATGACCGCTGGGTGTCCAAGCGGGTCCTCTACGTGACTTTGGACGGCTCGTTCGTGAGCAAACCAACGAAGGGCGTTTGGAACTTCTTTCCACATCTCGATTTCTATGAACTCAATCCTCGCTGAAGGAGTAGCTCGTATGACAAAGTTACATCTCATTCTCGCCGTTTGCCTCGGCGTCGGACTTGGTGCAGCCGCCATCGCGGCATGCTGGACCACATCTCCCATGCCACTGCCGTGCCAGAGCACGAACCGAATCCACTGTCCTGGAGACTGCACTCCGGTTATCGACTACGCTGGCACACGTTACTCAGATTGCACCAACGTTGATGCTGGATGCTGCCAGTGGATGGTTGAGACGTTTAGATGTGTCGGAGGCTCTTGCGGCTCAAGCTGTTCGTGGATTACCGCGCCGCATGAGTTCACCCATTACAAGGCGACTTCGTACTGGGTGTGCACCAACCTTGGCCCTCCCTACTATAACAGGGTTTGCAAGTACACCCAGCCGGACGACCCGCCGGGTGGAGGCGATTGAAGAACGCGTGGCTTCGGATCGCTGTCTTCCTGGTCCTAACCTCAACGATCGCCTTCATCATCTGGACTACCGTGCGACCCACGACCACGGACGCTGTTGTCCATGAGTTGGCAAGCCGTTCGGCTCGGGGAGATGCCTATTGGCTCTACGAGAGAGCGATGCCCGTCGAGCAAAGCCTCATGTCAAAGGAAGTGCTCCAGGAGTTCTATCGCACCTTTCTGGCGCCGATGCTAAAGGATGCGGCGATCTCGCAGTCCGATGTCTTCTATCGCGAGACGTCGCACGCCGTGCTCTATCTCGAAATCGAGCAGAAAGGGATGCCAACCGCTCAAGTGCCGGTCTCTGGATACGTGATTGATGGCAAACCGCGGGTGAGCGCCTTCCATACGTTGCTGACTGTCTATGGTTATCTTCGCTGTCCTGGAATGGAGGGACGGGAACTCGCCAATTGCACTTGGAAGGACGTGGGGTCGTGGTTGCTCGAACGCGGGGTGCGGGAGTGGTATCTCATTGATTCGGATGCGGTCTTGCCTGTGCCCGGCGCGAAGTCGGCAGGCCAGCAAGGAGGCGGCGATTGAGGAAGCGGCTCGTCGTCCTCGGGGCTGTGTTCCTGGTCGGAATCGTCGGGTTCGGCGTGTGGTGGAAGTTTCTCCGCACGCCGACTCCCGACGAGGTCGCGATGACCCTGCACCACAAGGTGTTCGCCGCCGATCCCGATTGGCGCTACGATCGCGCCTCGGAGAAGGAGAAGGCCGTCATCTCGCGCGAGGTGCTCCGCGAGTTCTACGCGACGTTCGTAGAGCCCGAGTTGAGGAAGTGCAAGGTTGAAGATGCGATGATCGTGGATCGGCAGGCCACGAGGTCGGTTGCGCTGAGCAATGTCGTCAATCGAGATGGCAGGGCCGTGCAACTGACGGTCGGCGGGTACGTAGTTGACGGTCGCGCGACGGTTGGAGCGTTCCAAACGCTGGAGAACGCCTACACCCTGATCAAGTATGCGGGCCTCGAACCGAAAGAAATGGCGCGCCGCGGGTGGGCCGACATCGCCCCCTGGCTGCTGGAGCGAGGCGTGACGCAGTGGTACTTCATCGCCGTAGACACCTTGTACCCTGTCCCTGGAGCGGCCGAGCACAAGGCAAAGCAAGGATGCGATCCAGGTTCCCAACAACGGGACTCCGCTGCGCTGTAGACTAGCGCACGATGATCACCGCCACCCTCGTCGCCGGAGTCGTCGCCGCAGGAAGCCTTCGCCCCGTCGCCTTGCGATGCGAGGCCATGGAAGAGCCGGTCGCCGTCGCCACCGCCGTGCCCCGGTTCTCGTGGCTTCTCGAAGCCGACGACCCGGTCGCCCGCGACCTGAGGCAGACGGGCTACCGCATCCTCGTCGCCAGCGACCCCGACGCTCTTGCCCCCGGCAAAGCCGACCTGTGGGATTCGGGGGTGGTGCGCTCCTCCGCCACGTTCGGCGTCGAGTATGCGGGCAAGACGCTGCGCACGGGCCAGAAGTGCTGGTGGCGCGTGCAGTGCTTGGACCAAGAGGGCCGCGAATCCCACTGGAGCAAGGCGGCTTCGTTCGGAGTCGGCCTCCTGGCCGCGGGGGATTGGAAGGCCGAGTGGGTCGGCTTCGACGCTCCGGGCACCCGTCCGAAACCGACCTCGCCGTTTGCCGGGGCGGATTGGATCTGGGCGGGCGCGGACGCGGGGACCAAGACGTTCGCCAAGTCGTTCGATCTGCCCGGCGACATCGCGAGCGCCACGCTCCACGCGACCGCCGACGATCAGTTCGAACTCGACCTGAACGGCAGGCGGGTTGCGGCCAGCGACGGACAGACCGACGCATGGAGGCGACCCGTCACCGCAGACGTGAAGGCCGCCCTTCGGCGCGGTGCGAACACGGTCTCGGTCAAGGCCACCAATACGGGCGGGGTGGGCGCGTTGCTCCTGCGCCTGCACGTCGTGCTCGCCGATGGGCGCGAGGTCGTTGTCGCCAGCGACGGGACGTGGACCGAGGCCTCGTCGCCGGTGCGCGTGATCGGGGCGTTCGGCGTTCAGCCTTGGGGCAACCTCGGCCCGAATCCGCTGTTCATGCCTCCGCCTCGCTATGTGCGCGGGCGGTTCCAAGTGGGCAAGCCGATCAGGCGTGCCGTCCTGCACGGTTCGGCCCTGGGCCTGATCGAACTGCACCTGAACGGCGCGCGCGTCAGCGACGAGTTGTTCATGCCGGGCTGGACCGACTACGCCAAGCGCGTGTACGCCCGAGCCTACGACGTCACCGATCGCGTGAAGCAAGGCGCAAACGCGTTGGGCGCCATCATCGGCGATGGCTGGTACGCGGGCTACGTCGGCTTCGGCAGCCAACGCGAACACTACGGCAAGAACATCCGCGCCGGCGTGCAACTCGAGATCGAGTATGCGGACGGCTCGCGTGAGACCGTCGCCAGCAACCGCTCTTGGCGGGCGCGCACAGGCCCCATCTTGGAGAGCGACTTTCTGATGGGCGAGGTTTACGATGCGCGGCTGGAACTCGGCGACTGGTGCGTCGCGGACGCCTCAGACGAAGGCTGGGTGCCTGTGGACACGGGCGCGGAGGTCTCGCCGCTCGTCGAGACGTTCATCGGCCAGCCCGTCGTTCGCTACGACGTTCTCGAACCCAAGACGATCAAGGCCAGCGGGCCCGATACATACATCTTGGACCTGGGGCAGAACCTGGCGGGCTTCGCGCGGCTGAAGGTCAACGGCAAGCCGGGACAGAAGATCACGCTGCGGTTCGCCGAGCGGCTCAACACCGATGGCTCGTTCTACGTGACCAACCTGCGCGCGGCGCGGTGCGTGGACACGTTCATCTGCAAGGGCGGCCCCGAGGTCTGGGAGCCCAAGTTCACGTTCCACGGGTTCCAGTACATCGAGGTCACGGGTCTGGGTCGGGCGCCGAAGCCCGACGAAGTGGTCGGCGTGGCCATCAGCAGCGACACGCCCACGGTGGGGACGCTGGAGACCAGCGACGCGATGCTCAACAAGCTCGTGAGCAACGCGTGGTGGACGCAGCGGATGAACTTCATCGACATCCCGACCGACTGCCCGCAACGCGACGAGCGGTTGGGTTGGACGGGCGACGCGCAGGCCTACGTCCGAACGGCCACGATGTTCTCTGACGTTCAGCCGTTCTTCGAGAAGTGGCTGATCTCGCTCGACGATGCCCAGCGAGCCGACGGCCAGTATCCGATGGTGGCCCCGGTCAAGGTCGCGGGCGACGACGGGGGTCCCGCGTGGGCCGATGCCGGCGTGATCTGCCCGTGGACGATCTACGACGTGTACGGGGACCGGCGGCTGCTCGAGCGGCACTATCCGAACATGAAGCGGTTCGTCGAGTTCTGCCGCAACCGCAGCACGGCCGACCTTCTGCCGCCCGCGCAGTTCCACTGCTTCGGCGACTGGCTGAACATCGACGCGCCGACTCCTCACGAGGTCATCTACACGGCTTACTTCGCGGGTTCGGCGCGCCTCGTCGCCCAGGCTGCACGAGAACTCGGGAAGACCGACGATGCCAAGACGTACGAGGACCTCTACCGACGCGTGAGGGCCGCGTTCCAGAAGGCGTACGTCTCGCCCGAGGGCGTGGTCAAGGGCGACACGCAATGCGGCTATGTGCTGGCACTGGGCTTCGACTTGCTGGACGACCACCTGGAAGGCAAGGCCATCGAGCGGTTCGTTGCGGACATCGTGGGGCGCGGCTACCACCTCTCGACGGGCTTCGTGGGTACGCGGGACATCATGCACGTGCTGAGCAAAATCAGGCGCAACGATCTGGCGTTCCGGTTGTTGCACAACACCACGTTTCCCAGCTGGGGGTTCACCATTGTCAATGGCGCGACGAGCATCTGGGAGCGTTGGGATGGCTGGACCCCTGAGAAGGGCTTCCAGGACCCAGGGATGAACTCGTTCGCCCACTATGCGTTTGGGGCCGTGGTGGGCTGGATGTTCGCCCAACCCGCGGGCATCGACAATCTGGAACCTGGATTCGGACGAGTGCGCGTTGCTCCGCAGATCGACCCTAGGCTGACGTGGCTCAAATCGTCGTACAAGTCGGTGCGGGGCACGGTCGTCTCCGAATGGTCGCTGACCGGAGGTCGGCTGACGATGCGCGTGGTGGTTCCCCCGAACGTGTCCGCCGAGATCCATGTGCCGAAGCCGACGGATGGTTCGTTCCCCGTCGCTCCGTTTGGCTTGCGCGGCGTGCGCGATGAAAAGGGTGCGGTGGTGTACGAGGTGGGTTCGGGCGAGTATCGATTCGAGGCGACTCGCTAGGGCCTTGCGGAGCCTAGCAGTCGATGTTGCGGGGCGGGTACCCTCTCGGCCTGTGACGGGTCAACGGCGACCGCGCACCAGTGCATGACGGCGTTTCTCGGTTTGGATTGCGGGGGTTCCTCGTGTCGAGCGATGATGCTCGACCCGGTCGGCAACACGCTCTTCGAGGGCCAAGCCGGCCCGGCCAACTGGGCCAGCACACCGCAAAAGACGCTGGTCGGCAGCCTCCTGCAGGCCACGGCTGGCGCGCCCAAAGCCGATGCGGTCTGCGCGTGCTTCGCCGGGCTGCTGACTCCCGACGACAAGAAGCGCGCCGAGATCGAACTGTCCGTGCTGTTTCCCGGCGCCCGAGTCGAGGCTCGGCCCGACTACCACGCGGCCCTTGCTGCATGCCCGGAAGGCACCGATTGCTGTGTTATCGCTGGGACCGGGTCAACCGTGTTTTCTTGGCAAGGCGACGAGGTCGTCAAATCGGGGGGAGGCGGCTACTTGCTGGGCGATCGCGGCTCGGCCTTCCGGTATGGGCGCGCCGTTGTCCAGCGTTTCTTCGAGCGGCCGACCGATGTTTCCGAGCGCGTCTTGGCCACCATCGAGTCGAACTTTGGCACCAGAGACGTGTCGTCTGTCGTGGCGGAGGTGTATCGCCGTTCGTCGCCTCCCGCGTTTCTGGCGACTTTTGCGGCCACGCTTGCCGAAGAGGCGGACGCAGGAGAGGAGTATGCCCGGTCGCTCATCGCCGAAGAGTCGTCGGAACTTGCGTCGATCGTCGCCCGGCACTTGGACGCGTTCGCCCCTGCGTCCACGGAGCCGAAGGTCGTTTTGGCGGGCGGGCTCTGGCAGAGCCACGGGCGCTACCGTTTAGCTTTCGAGTTTGCTCTGGCGCAAGCCGTGTCTCCCCGCGTTCCCCATGTTTCATTGCTTGATACGCCCGCTGTTGTCGGCGCGGCGCGTCTCGCCCGACGTCTAATTCCCTGAAACGCCATGTCCACCGAAGTCCGCCACCCCCGCTCTTACGGCCTCGACAAAATGTCGGCGCGCGAGATCGTACGCCTGATGAACGAAGAGGAGTATGTGGTCATCCGCGCCCTGCAGAATGCTGAAGAGGCGCTCGCCGCCGCGATCGAGCGTGTGGCGACCGCCTACCAAGAAGGGGGGCGCACGATCTATGTTGGTTCGGGGACCAGCGGTCGCATCGCGACCATGGATGCGGCCGAGATGCCGCCTACGTTCGGTATCCCGGACGACCGGTTCATCGCCATCATCTCGGGTGGCGCCGACGCTCAGGGCAAAGCGCAAGAGGATGCCGAAGACGATGAACATGCCGCGATTACGGCCATCAACGATCTGATGTTGACGCGCCGGGATGTGGTGATCGGCGTTGCGGCCAGCGGGCGCACTCCCTTCGTTCTCGCCGCCGTCAAGCATGCGCGGCAGAAAGGCATCTGGACCGCTGGCATTGCGAACAACAAGGGCGCGCCACTGCTCGGCGCCGTCGATCTGGGCATTCTGCTGGATACCGGCCCAGAGGTCCTGACGGGCTCCACGCGCCTGAAGGCGGGAACGGCCCAGAAGCTCGCCCTCAACCGCATCAGCACGGGGGCGATGGTGCTCAGCGGCAAAGTCATCGAGAACCTCATGGTGGACGTGAAGGCCAAGAACCAGAAGCTCAAAGAGCGGTGCGCACGCATCGTCAAGGACTTGACGACCGCCACGCAAGACGAGGCGTACCGCTACCTGGAGGGCAATGGCTGGAACGTCCGCGACGCCGTGGAGCACTTCCGAGCATCGACTCGGGTGACGGTCGCGCCGTGAACGGCGGGTCTTGGCGCAGGTAACCTACCAAGCAACCGATCCCGTATCGGAGGACGACACATTTTGGCCAACGTAGACATCACCATCACGGCTGGAAAGACCCACGTGGGCGAACCCTGGATTTGGCGGCTTTCGCGCGAGTTCAACGTCAAAGTCAGCATCAAAAAGGCGACCATCGACAGCGATTTCGCCTTTGCCCAAGTCGAATTGGAAGGTCCGGTCGAAGAGATCCAGCGCGCCACAGCTTGGCTGATGACGACCGGCATGCACATCGAAGCTCAGCAGCGCGCCGTCGGCGCATGACCCTGTTCGATCCGTACGTTCCCGACGACTTCCAAGCCTTTTGGGACGAGGCCGTCCACGAAGCCGCGTCCGTCCCCCTGCGCTTTGTGAGGACCCGGGTCGAATCCCCAGGAGACGAGTTCTCGCCTTCGCACCGCGTCGACCGGATCGAATTCGACGGGGCACGCGGGCAGCCCCTCGAGGGTTGGATCGCCACCCACGACGCCGCCCGGCGATTGCCCAGTTTCCTGTGGATTCCGCCCTACGGTCGCGAGTCGTTGCTGCCCAATGCCTACGGCACGCGCGAAGGCATGACCTCGATGAGCCTGAACCTGCACGGGCTCGGGGCCTTCCACCAAGAGAAGTACACGCCGAGCCGCGGATACTTCGCCGAAGGCGTCGAGGAGCCCGAAACGTGGGTGTTTCGACGCTTGGCGATCCACTGCTTGGTCGCGTTGCGCGTGTTGCAGGCGCAGCCCGAAGCCGACGAGGACCGGATCGGAGCGATGGGGATGTCGCAGGGCGCGGGGTTGGCGATCTGGTCGGCGGTGCTCTCGCCGATCGTGCGCGCCGTAGCGGCCGACATGCCGTTTCTGTGCGCCATGCGCGCCACGCTGAACGCCCCCATCCATCGTTACCCGCTGAAGGAACTGCCCGACTTCTACGAGGAACTCCCGCTGGGCAAGGAGCGCGTCTTGAACACGCTGTCGTACTTCGACACCGTGAACATGGCAAGCCGATGCACCAAGCCGGTCCAAGTGTCCCTCGGCCTAAAGGACCCCGCTGCCCGCCCGGACCACGTCCGAGCCTGTTACGAAGCGCTCCAGGGCCCGAAGCAACTGATCGAATACGACTGGGGACACGACTGGCACCCCGAAATGATCGTCCACAACCGCCAGTGGTTGCTCGCTCGGCTCGGGTAGTCGCCCTATCTGTCGCCGCGAAGGAGACCGAACGCCTTCTCCATGCTCTGTTGTGGGGTCTGATGGGTCGTGTCGAGCGCCAAGAACCCCGCTTCCGCGAAGCGCACCGGCAGCGACTCCCAAAGTTCGTGGACAAAGAACTCGATGTCGCGTGGGTCGAAGCTTTTGTTGGTGCGTGTGTTGTTCCGCGCGAGGTTGACTTCAAGGCTGGCTCGCAGGCAAACGACCCGCGCGTGGGGGCACGCCTCCAGAAACAGCGCCACCATCTCGGGATTCGAGCAGTGCGCGACGACCACGGCAAAGCCCGCCTCCGAGTACAGCTTTGCGATCTGACCCGCCGCGCGATGCGCCAGGTCGAACTGGCGCGTGGTCTCCTCGCTCCATCCGGCGCTCGGCTGCGAGAGGCCCTTGACGACCAGCGTACGGAACGCGTCGAGGTCCAAGAAGAACGCCCGTTCGAAGCGGTCGGCGAGCAATCGCCCCACGGTGGACTTGCCCACGCCGGGGGCGCCGGTCAGAAAAAAGACGGGGCCCGTGGTCATGCCGGGACGTTACCCAAGCGACTTCGGATTCATGCCCCGATGCACGGACCGTGCATCCGTGCCACAATGCCCGCATGTTGCTCGCCGGAAAGAAAGGGCTGGTTTTCAGCGTGACCAACAAGCACAGCATTGGCTGGGCCATCGCCAAAGCCGCCGCGGACCACGGCGCCCATGTCGGAATCGGCGCGCAAAACGAGCGGACGCTCGAATCGGTCGAGAAGCTGATCGCCGGGGACTCTCGGTTCACCCCAATCGTCGTCGACTTCACCAATGATGAGCAGATGGAGGCCTTGCCCCAGCAAGTCGAATCCAAGATCGGCCCAGTGGACTTCCTCGTCCATTCGGCTGCCTATGCGCCCAAGGCCGACCTCGAAGGACGATTCATCGAGACGAGCAAAGAGGGTTTTCAGATCGCTCTCGAAGTCAGCGCGTATTCGCTGATTCACCTGTGTCGCGTCCTCGAACCCTTGCTGAAGGACGATTCGAGCGTGATGTGCCTCAGCTACTTGGGCAGCACCCGCGCCGCGGGCACGTACCGCGTGATGGGTGTGGCCAAGGCTGCCCTCGAGTCTTGTGTGAGGTATCTGGCCGCGGACCTCGGTCCACGGGGGATCCGTGTGAACACGATCTCGCCCGGACCGATCAACACTGTTGCCGCCCGGGGCGTGAAGAACTTCCTGCCCATGATCGAGACGGTCAAGGCGAATGCGCCCCTCAAGCGGCCATTCGAGCAAGAGCAGGTGGCATCGACGGCAGTCTATCTAATGAGCGATTTGAGCCATGCCGTGACGGGGCAGATCATCTTCGTGGATTCGGGCTTCAACATCGTCGGCGTCGGATAGGATGCGGCTCCTCACGGTCCCCAACTGGTCGTTCGGACGGGACGCCGGGTTGGTGCGCCTGTTTGTCGAGACGTTGGAGTTCCGCCCTCTGCGCGTTCACTATCTCAAGGGCGACGTGGACCACAACCGCACGGTCACGGCGTTCTCGGGTCATCCCGACGTGGTCTTCGAGACGCTTTTGACTTTCGCCGAGTTCGCGTTCGACCGCATCGACTTGAACCGCCACGTGGGCGTCCATCCGAGGATCGGAGCGCTGGACGTTTGCCCTTTCGTGCTGTTGCCAGGCTGGGAAGAGACTCCTGACGGCGATCGGCTGCTCGCAGAGATCGAGGCGTTCGGGGCTACGCTGGCGCACCGCTACAATCTGCCCGTGTTCCTGTATGAGAAGTCCGAACGCGGTCGGCACGAGGCGGACCTGCCTTCGTTGCGCAAGGGGGGCTTCGGGGGCCTGCTCGACCGCGAGCTTCGCCCCGACTTTGGCCCGCCGCGAGCACATCCGCTTCTCGGCGTGACCGTCGTTGGCTTGAGGGATTTTCTGATCGCTCTCAATGTGAACCTGCAAGGAACCGACGCCCGAGTTGCGCAACAGATCGCTCGCGAGATTCGGACGGCGCGCACAGAGGGCGACCTGCGGTTTGTTGGCGTGCGCGCGCTTGGCTTCTATCTGGCGACCGCGGAAGTCGCCCAAGTTTCGATGAATCTGACGTTGCCCGATTTGACCCCTGTGGACCCGATTGTCGAGTGGATCGGCGCCAGGGCTCTTGAACTCGGTTCCCGATCTGTTGGGAACGAACTGATTGGCGTGATTCGCTCGCGCGACCTGCCTCATGCGGAGTCTCTCGAGATCAACCCGCACCAAATCGTGGATGGAGCGTTCGGCGATGCCCCTGTTTGACCTCGGCGTTCTGGGAGGCGGGCAATTGGCCCGCATGTCGATCCAAGCCGCCCAGAGGATGGGCCTTCGGTGCCTGGCGCTCGACCCCGACCCGGGGTGTTGCACGTCGCAAGTCGCGCCTGTGGCGACGGGGCGGTTGGACGATCCGGAAGCGATCGCGCGCCTGGTCGCTCAATGCGGTCGAGTCACTTTGGAGAACGAGTTCATTCCCGCTTGGGCGATCGCCGAGGCGTTTGCGCTGGCGGGTGCGAACCCCGAGCGACTCGTGCCGGGCTGGGATGTTCTAGCAACGATTCAGGACAAGTTGCTTCAACGACAAGCGTATGCCCGTTACGGCGCGCCGACGCCTCAAGCCGTTGCCCTAGAGGGGGAAGGGCGCGAGGCGATCGAAGTCATCGGCTTCCCGATGGTACTCAAGGCTCGCTTCGGCGGCTATGACGGGAAGGGGACGCGGTACGCGCGTACCCTAGAGGAGTTCGAGGCCCTTCGCCCCCAATGGCAGGAGGGCTGGCTCGCCGAGGCGTTCGTGCCCTTCCGCCGAGAGTTGGCCGCCATGGTGTACCGCGGTCCCGGTGTGTGCGGTGCGTTCCCCACGATGGAAACGGTCCAGACGAATCACGTTTGCGATCTGGTCTTTCCTTCCGGCGTGGATGCCGCCAACGTGGCCATCGCGGCGGTGGAGGCGGTCGGCGGCTATGGCCTGTTCGGGGTCGAGATGTTCGAGCTGGAGGACGGCTCGGTGCTCATCAACGAGATCGCGCCCCGTCCGCACAATACGGGTCACTACACGCTGGATTGGGGCGGCGTCAGCCAGTTCGAAATGCACGTTCGCCTCGCGATGAATCTCCCGTTGATCCAGCCGGATGGTGGCGCAACGTGCATGGCGAACCTCTTGGGCCCCGCGTCTGACGGGGCCTTGCTTCCAGCTGTGGCGAGCGCTCTCGAAGTGCCCGGCACCCATGTGCATTGGTACGGCAAGGCCTACCGCGAGGGGCGGAAACTAGGCCATATCAATGCCGTGGGTGCCGATTGTGTGGAGCGAGCGATCAGCGCCCGCTCCCGGTTTTGGACCGCCTGGCTTCAGCCCTGAGGAAACGCTACGCTTTGAGTGCGCGGTCGAGGTCTTCGATCAGGTCTTCGACGTCTTCGATGCCCACGCTCAGTCGGATCATCGTTGGCGGGATGCCCTTGCCAAGGCGTTGCTCTTCGGTCATCGAGCCGTGGGACATCAGCGGCGGGTAGCCGAGGAGCGATTCCACGCCGCCGAGGCTCTCCGCCAAGATGAACGTCTGGGTGCTTTCGGCGACTCGACGAGCGCGCTCCGCGCCACCCTTGACCTCGAACGACATCATGCCCCCGAAACCCCGCATCTGCCGCGCCGCCAGTTCGTGATCCTTGTGCGATTGGAGGCCGGGATAGTGGACGCGCTCGACGCTCGGGTGGCCCTCCAGAAACTCGGCCACCGCCAAGGCGTTTGCGCAGTGTCGTTCCATGCGTACGGCCAAGGTCTTCACGCCGCGCAGCGTAAGCCAGCAGTCGAACGGGCTCGGCGCGCCTCCCTCGGTTTTCAGGTGCTCGAAGAACCAGTGGGCCATGTCCGAATCGTTGGTCACCACGGCGCCGCCGATGATGTCGCTGTGCCCGGAGATGTACTTGGTGGTCGAATGCACGACGATGTCGATGCCCAGGTCGAGCGGGTTGGTCAACGCCGGGGTGGCGAACGTGTTGTCGATGACCGTGGTGATGCCCAACGCCTTGGCTTCGCGTGCGATGGCGGCGATGTCCATCACGCGGACGTTGGGGTTGGTCGGCGTCTCGAAGATGAGCATCTTCGTGTTCGGCTTGGCTTGCTCGCGGATCGTTTCGGGACGTGAGGCGTCGAACTCGGTGCCTCCGATGCCACGCCGGGGCAACACGTTCTCGAACACACGCTGAGTACCGCCGTAGATATCGCTGGCCATCAGCAGGTGGTCGCCCGACTCGAGCAGGCTGAACGCGGCCATCACGGCCGCCATGCCGCTGGAGAAGCAAACGGCGTGCTTGCCGTTCTCGAGGCCCGAGATCACCTCTTCCAGCGCCGCGCGGTTGGGGTTGGCGACGCGCGTGTAGTCGAACCGCGGGATGTCGTCCAGGTTCCTCCATGCGAACGTGGCGGACTGAACGATGGGCGGGATCACCGCGAGGTTCTGATGTCCGGAGGGATCTTGGCCGACCCGGAGTGCCTTGGTCGAGAAGCGCATGCCGGGAGGATACTCGCTGGTTTCGATGGGCTCCTCAACCGCCGTCAGAAAACACGGAACCGGTTGCCAAACCGTTGGAGCGGCATCGATGGCATAGGTCCGAGGCCAAGGCCACTTTCGATTCGACGGCGAGCGGCGGGTAACATGGATGCTTCGGACGCGGGCGTAGCTTAATGGTAAAGCTCCAGCCTTCCAAGCTGGCCACGTGGGTTCGATTCCCATCGCCCGCTCCATCCGTCCCAATCCATGCCACAAGGCCCATGCGCTTTGGGCCCCGTGCAAGGTAACTTGAACCCACTCATGCAGTTTCCTCCCAGCTTCCTTTGGGGCGCCGCTACCGCCTCCTTTCAGATCGAAGGTGCCGTCGCCACCGATGGGAAGGGCCCGTCTGTCTGGGACATGCTTTGCCAACGCCCGGGAGCGGTCTTCGAAGGCCATACCGGCGACCCTGCGTGCGACCACTACAACCGGATGACCGACGACGTGGCGATGATGGCCGAACTCGGTCTGCAAGCCTATCGCTTCTCGATCTCGTGGCCGCGCGTCCTGCCCGAAGGGGTCGGCCGAGTCAACGCTCGAGGTCTGGAGTTCTACGATCGGCTTGTCGATACGCTTCTCGCCAAGGGCATTGTGCCGTACCCAACGCTGTTCCACTGGGATTATCCGCTCGCGCTCTATGCCCGGGGCGGCTGGTTGCACGAGGATTCGCCCGAGTGGTTCGCCGAGTACACGCAGGTCATGGTGGACAAGCTTTCCGACCGCGTCTCGAACTGGATGACGCAGAACGAGCCGCAGTGTTTCGTCGGTCTCGGCCACTCGGTTGGTGTGCATGCGCCTGGACTCAAGTTGCCTTGGCCGGAGTATTTGACTGTTCTGAAGAACTCGTTGCTCGCGCACGGCAAGTCGGTACAGGTCATCCGGGCACACGCGAAGACCAAGCCGTCCGTTTCGTTCGCTCCGGTCGGGCATGGGTCGATTCCGGCATCGGCCAGCCCCGAAGACATCGCAGCAGCGCGAGCGCACGACGACAACATCAAGGTTCCTGGTATCTGGTACCGGTCGCTCCACCTCGACCCCGCCCTCCTCGGCGTTTGGCCCGAGGACGCCGATCGCGTGTTCGGCGCGTATGGCATGACCATGTCGGATGACGACCTGAAGACGATCCATCAGCCGTTGGACTGGCTTGGCCTGAACTTCTACAGCGCGCCGACCGTCAAGGCCGGGCCCGACGGCCAGCCCGTAGTCGTGCGCTATCCGGCGGGCCACCCGCAGAATGCGATGGGTTGGCCGATCACTCCCGAAGGCATCTACTGGATGGTCAAGTTCCACTACGAGCGATACAACCTGCCGATCGTGATCACCGAGAACGGCATGGCCAACCTCGACGCGGTGGACGAAGACGGTGCCGTGCACGACCCGCAACGCATCGCCTACACGCGCAGCTACCTGAAGCAGCTGCACCGCGCGATCCAGGACGGCATCGACGTGCGCGGATACTTCCACTGGTCGCTCATGGACAACTTCGAGTGGGCGGAAGGCTACAGCAAGCGGTTCGGTTTGGTCCACGTGGATTACGCCACCCAGAAGCGCACGCCCAAGGACTCGGCCTATTGGTATCGGGAGGTCATTCGGTCCAACGGTGAGGCCTTGATGCGGACGGAAACCTTGGTCGGCGTGTAGACTGGTTGCATGAGCAACTTTCATATTCTGGCTTTTGCGGGCTCGCTACGCGCCAAGTCGTATAACCGTGCCCTGCTTCTGGCCTCCAAGAGGCTTGCCCCGGAAGGCATGTCGATCGAGATCTTCGACCTCGCGGGCATCCCGGTCTACAACATGGATCTGGAGCCCGACTTTCCGCCATCTGTCGTCGCGTTCAAGGAGGCGATCAAGGCCGCGGACGGCTTGCTGATCGCCACACCCGAGCACAACTTCTCGTTCTCCGGGGTCCTGAAGAACGCGATCGACTGGGCGTCGCGCCCACCTTCGGAAGGCGTCTTCGAAGGCAAGCCCATCGCCTTGCAGAGCGCCTCGCCGGGTTGGGCTGGAGGGGTACGGTCGCAGCTTCACCTGCGCCAAGTGCTCAACTTCTTCAGCGCGCGGCAGCTCTACTTCCCCGAGGTCCACGTCGGCGCAGCGCACACCAAGTTCGATGCGGATATGAACCTGACGGACGAAATGGCGACGACCGCGATCACGAAGCAACTCGCAGCATTCAAAGACCTGATCCGCAGTACGAAGCCCTGAAAGGTCCTAGATCGGCACGGTGTCGAGGGGGGCGATGAACTGGATGCCGGGACCGTCGAGGCCCGACAATGAAGAAATCCTGTGAAGATTTGTCGGGCTACTTCGACCGTTCGACCTTCGACTCCCTCCGAATCCTCTCCACGACGGCAGGACGAAACCGCGCGAGGTGGGCTTGGCGCAACAGCTCCAACTCGTCGCCTGCTGCCTCGGCACCGCGGGTTTCGACACGGAAGACTTCGACGCCTCGGGCCGTTTGTGTCGGACGCGCGATGCCGCCTCGGGTCAGCGTTCCGAGCTGCGTCTGAGCGGGCTGGGGGAAGTCGGCGATCGGCATCCAATCCAGCAATCCCTGCCGCTCTGACGGCAACCCGTAACCCGCCATCACATCGGCCCACGACACCCCCGCGCCAAGCTTCTCGTAGGCTTCGTTGGCGCGTGCCGTCGCCCGAGCAACCTCGGCCCCTGAAGGCGAGTCCACCGGGACAACGATGGACGAGACCCGGACCCAAGCCGTCGGCTGGAACG
Organism: Fimbriimonadaceae bacterium; assembly: GCA_039811705.1. GTDB lineage: Bacteria > Armatimonadota > Fimbriimonadia > Fimbriimonadales > Fimbriimonadaceae > UBA2387. The sequence goes on from JBDHZD010000014.1 coordinate 29,012, forward strand.
TGGCCAACGCGATGCGGTCCAGCAGCATCTCCGATTTCAACCGGACATAGAACCTCGAACGCCCGAAGCCCTGCGCCTGCAGTGCGTCTTCGAGAGTCTGCCCTTGCTGAAGGCCCTGCCGAATCAGGCCGAGTCGCCGCTCGATGTCCTTCTCGATTTCCTCGTCGGAGACGGAGACCCCGAGCTTTGTGGCTTCCTGAAGGGCCATGTGGTAGGCGATGAGGTCCTCCACCACTTCCTTGCCCCTCCATTCCCAGAGGAACGGCGCCGCGTCTGCGGCGGTGATCGCCACGCCGTTCACTCGGGCCAGCACAAGGCCTGGTTCGGGCGTCTTGGGGACAATTTTGGCGGGAAACACGGACTGGGCGGCGAGGAGCAGGGCGAGGGGCCAGACCATGCCTTCAGTCTAACATCCGTTCAGGCCCTTGGCGACACCATCCACCGGACCAAAGTTTCACGGTTCACGTTGGCGACCGGTGCCGTGGCCACCCAACGACCGTCTCGAAGGACCGTTACACGGTCGGCGATCGCGAACACCTCGTCCAAGCGGTGGCTGACGAACAGCACGGCGACGCCCGACTCGCGGATGCGACGCACGGCCTCGAACAAGGCGTCCGCTTCGCGGACGGAGAGCGAAGCCGTGGGCTCGTCCAGGATGAGCAAGCGGCACCGCTGGTCGAGGGCCCGGGCGATGGCGACCATCTGCCGTTGCGCCAGGCTTAGGCCGCCGACGGGGCGATCCAGTTCGAACACCTCGCCCACCGAGCGCAACGACGAGTCTGTTCGTTCGCGCATCGTCCTTCGATCGAGCAGTACGCCCCAGCGGGTCGGTTCGCGCATGAGTTGATGGTTTTCGGCAGACGTGAGGTCGGGAAACGCGGCGGACTCCTGATGGACGATGGCCACCCCGGCCTTCTCGGCTTCGGCCACCGATCCGAACCTCAACGGCACGCCTCCGAGCAACACGTCGCCGGCATCGGGCGCGACCACGCCGCACAGCAGCTTGTTCAACGTGGATTTGCCCGCGCCGTTCTCTCCCATGATCGCGTGGACTTCGCCCTGCCAGACGTCAAGGTCCAGCCCATCGAGAGCGCGCACGCCCCCGTAGGACTTGCTCAAGCCGCGGATGCGGAGCAACGGTTGGTCCACGACACGAGTATGGCCACGATCAAGGCCCTCCTGCGACGTGTTTTGTCTTTCAGCCGGGCCTTGAGGTCACCAGTCCGTCAATGCGGCTCAGCGCTCCCAGTCGCGGTGGGGGCGGAGGAGCATCAGGTTGGCTTCGGGGTCGCCCAGGAACTTCTCATCGACCGGATCCCAGCGCAACTTGCGGCCGCCGAGGCGCAACGAGATGTTCGCCAAGTGGCACACGCTGACCGACCGATGGCCGACCTCGGCGTTGCAGATGCAGGCTTTGCGCGTGCGGATGCCGTCAATGAAGTTCTGGGCGTGATCGTTCGAGGCATAGACCTTCTCGCCGCCAGGCACCGGCTCTTCGAGCAGTTTGGGGTCGGATGCGCCGATGCGTCCGCGGCTGACGAACACCCAGCCTTCCTCGCCGTGAATCTCCAGACCGTTCTCGCCCTGGTTCGTACAGTGGAGCACGACGCCGTTGGGATACAGGTACTCGATATCGAATTCGGGGAACGTGCTGTAATAGCCTGACCCGGTGCCTGAGGGGACCTTGCCGGTTCCTTGGACCGAGATGGGACCGCTGCCGTCCATATCCATGGCCCACTGGGCGATGTCGTTGTGGTGCGCGCCCCAGTCGGTGAGCATGCCGCCCGAGTACTCGAGCCACCATCGGAAGTTGCCGTGGCACCTCTCTTGGACGTATTCGGTCACGGGTGCAGGTCCGAGCCACATGTTCCAATCGAGCCCTTCGGGAACCGGCTTCGACGCGAAGGGTCCGCCCGTCGGTCCCGTGGGGAGGTGGGTGATGATCTTGGTCAGGCGTCCGAGTCTTCCGCTTCGCGCGACTTGCACCGCAAGGCGGAAACGGCCATCGGAGCGTTGCTGGCTGCCGGTTTGGAAGATGCGGCCCAAGCGCTTGGCGGTGTCGGCGACTTCGCGCCCTTCGGCGACGCCAAGGGTGAGCGGCTTTTCGCAATAGACGTCTTTGCCGGCGACCATCGCGTCCACCGAGATTTGGGCGTGCCAGTGGTCTGGCGTGCCGATGACGACGGCGTCGAGATCTTTGTGGCGAAGCATCTTGCGGTAATCGCGGTAGACGCCGTCGGCGGGGACGTTGAGCACACGGGCGGCGTTCTGGCGGTGTGCTTCGTCGACGTCGCAGACGGCGACGATCTTGACGCCTTGCTTGCTGGCGAGCCATCGCGTGACGCCGAGTCCCTGCTGGAACCCGCCCTTGGGCCCGCCCGGCCCGATGACGCCGATGTTGATCGTGTCGTTTTGACCGATGCGGCGGGGCCTAAGAAGCTCGGCCTCGGCTTCGGCAGCCCGTGCTTCTCGCACGAACCAGTTGGGGAGGGTCGCCATCGAAATGCCGGCGGCGGCGCCTCGGATCAGCGTGCGCCGGGTGACTTCGCGTACTTCGTTGTCCATTGTCGGAGAATTTCGCTGGACATGCCGACACCTCCTTTAGAGGATTTGAAAGACTGCCCTTGTTGACGATGGAACCGACGATCCCATGCGAATGGTGCGCCTTCTGGTACGATCCTGCGGGACGAGCCGGTAGCTCAGCGGTAGAGCAACGCCCTTTTAAGGCGTGGGCCCTGGGTTCGAATCCCAGCCGGCTCACCACCATCGCAACCTCAGCCGCACGGTCGGCGTAGCCTGACGCAGCCATGGACGATTTCGGACGCAAGTACCGCGCCTTGGTCGCCATATTGCTCGCCTTGATCTTGCTGTGGCTGGGCGCATTGGTGTTGCTCCCGTTTCTGCCCGCTCTCCTTTGGGCGATCGTGTTGGCCGTGTTGCTGTATCCCATGCACACCCGGTTTCAGCGCAAGGTCAACGCGACCGTGAGCGCGCTGGCGACCACCTTCGTGGCGATCATCGTGATTCTGATTCCGGTCACTGTGGCGGGCGTCGTGGTGTATGCCCAGGCCAGCGCCGTACTGAAGCAGGTTCGCGAGAGCCAGCCGAACGGCGACGCGCTGACGATCGACGCCCTGATCCAGTCGGTGGACAACAGCGTGGCGCCGATCCTGCAGAACTTGGGCGCCGGCGACCTGAACCTGGTTCAGCGGTTTGAAGAGAACCGTGAGACGATCGCCAACAATCTGGCGCGCGCCTCTGGACCGCTCGCCATGCGGTTCGCCGAGTCGGCGGTCCTCGTGGTCGTCGCATTTTTGACGCTGTTTTTCCTGTTGCGAGACGGCCACAGGCTCCGGGACCCCGCGCTTGAGATCATCCCGCTCCCCGCCGCGCAGTCCGAGGCGATCCTGATTCGGATGCGGGACACCATTTTCGCCGTCTTTGTCGGCGTGATGTTGGTCGGCGTGATTCAAGCCACACTCGCTGGGATCGGATACGGGATCGCAGGGGTGCCGAACGCCTTTCTCTGGTACGTGGTCACGGTGCTGCTGTGTCTCGTGCCCTTGCTCGGGTCGCCGTTGGTGTACGTGCCGCTATCCGTCTCGTTGCTGGCGACGGGGCACACGTGGCAAGGTGTGTTCCTCTTGTTGTGGGGCTTCATTGTGGTCAGCCAGGTCGACAACCTTTTGCGCCCGTTCTTCATCGGGTTGCGCGTGCCGTTGCACCCGATGGCCATCTTCTTCAGCCTGCTTGGGGGGCTGTTCACGTTTGGGCCAGTGGGCCTGATGGTCGGCCCTTTGCTGCTGACGGGTCTCTTGGCCCTGCTCGAGGTGGTGCGCCAAAGGCTAGCCTTGGACCGTGCAAGGCTCGAGAGTCCGCAAATTCAGATGAACGATCCCTGAAACTTCGACCTTTCGGCTCCATTCCATCGTCAAAAGGGCTAACATATCCACAGGCCCGACTCCAACGAGGGTCGCCAGGGCGAAAGCCTTGCGAAGTGGCCAATAGCAATCGACAACCAGTAAGCACAACGAGAGTCAGTCAGGCTAGTTGTGAGGAGGAGTAGGGGCGCGCAGGTCGCGCCCCTTACCATTTCTGAAGACCCTTCGGGCGTGACACAATGGCGTCCGTGATTCCCCTCGGCCTCTTGCTCGCGTTGCAAGCCTCCGACCCCGATGACTCCCATTGGTCCGTTCAACTCGGGACAATGTTCTCGGTCAGGACGCTCGGTTCGGAAGACCCTCGGATCGGCAAGATTTTCTCCATCGCCTACGGACGCCCCGAACCGCGGTTGCGCCTGGGCAAGTACCGGCCCGAACTGGTGTTCGAAGCCACGGTCATGCCATCGTCGAGCCGAGGCTATGTGGACATCGCCCCGGACCGTACGACCAGCTTGGGCATTCTCGCCATTGCTCGCTACCGCTTCACTCCCTGGAAGGGCGCCCGCACGTTCCTCGACCTCGGTTGGGGCATGCAGTATTCGACCCAGGCCACCAGCGACCAGCCCAGCCAATGGAACTCCACGCCCTCTCTAGGACTCGGGACCGAAGTGGACTGGGGACCCAAGGACGGCTACGTTCTGGCCCGCTGGTTCCACTCGTCGAACGCGGGCACCAAGGGCAACAACCCCGGATGGAATCAGATCTGGGTGGTCTGCGGGGTCAAGCTTTGATCGGCGCGTGGTCGGAGACGCAGGTCCGGGTCCGCTATGGCGAGACCGACCAGATGGGCCACGCCTACTACGCGAACTACCTGTACTGGCTGGAACAGGCGCGCGGCGCTTGGTGCCGCGACCGAGGCTTCACCTACCGCAGTCTTGAGGAGATGGGCTATTTTCTGCCCGTGGTCGAGGTGTTCCTCAAGTATCACGGGGAGATCAAATACGACGACGACATCGTGGTTCGTGTGCGGTTGGGCGAGGTGCGACGCGCGTCGATGCGGTTCGAATACGAGATCGTCAAGCCCGGTCAGTCAAAGGTGTTGACCGAGGGGCACACCTGGCACGTCCTCATGGGGACCGAGCGGAAAGCGGTCAGCGTTCCTGAAGCCGTAGGGGAGATGTTGCGGCGCAACCCAGCGGATTGCGAGCCGTTGGCGTAGAATCACTTCGATGGCGTTGGCCACACCCGGAACCATGAGTCTCGACGAGGCGGTGGACGATTTCTGTCGTCAGGCGCCTGGCGTCCGGTTGCTGGCCCTTGGCCAGACGGTGTTTTGGGACGAGACCGTGAAAGCAGGCGTTGCCCTGGCGTTGGAGCGCGGCGGACACCCGCGTCTGCTGGCCGGGGTTCACGATACGGACTACTTCGCAAAGTTGCCCGGAGGCGGAGATTCACGGGGCTTCCGTGCCTTTCCCCACAACGATGGTTCGACCCGTGGACTCTGGAGCGCGGTCGCCGAGTTTTCCGCGTTGTTGGGTTCGGAGGCCGTGGTGCGTCGCGACTTGTTGGCCGCCGCCGGTGTGAACCTGGAGCGGATCGCCCGCGTCCGGCCAGGCATCGTGGACGAAGCCACGGAAGCCTGGGGATGGAGGGGACTCGTATCGTTGGGCGACGAGCCGCCGCTGGCCGCCGACGTGCGTCTGGCCGAAGTGTTTGGCGAACTGCGCAGCGCGTTCGACTGGGCGTTGCAGGAGTCGCTGGCTTGTTTGGCGCCCGACGCACGCCTTTACGCTGCCGAGCGGGCGGATGCGATGCGCCAGATGCTTTGCGACGCGCGCGACGACTTGCCTTCGAACGCCTTGCTCAAGGACTTCTATCTCACTCTTCTGCCCCGACTCTATGCGGCTGCGGCAGGGCGAGCGGTGCCTATCGAGACGACGACGACCACCGAACTTTTGCGGTTCAACCGCGCCACGACGCATCTGCCCCGCTTCGCCTTGGTGGACCTGTACTTGAACCCCGAGTCGAGAGATGCCGCACGCGAAGCGTACAACCAAGTCGTCGCAGGGAGCGAGACGTATCCTTTGGATCGCTTCGGAACAGGGGCTTTGCCGTTCGATCTCATCGTGCCCGGCCACGGGCGAGGGACCTTGCGCATCGGTCGAGAGGGGCTGATCGTCATGACGCGCAAGCCCCTGTTCGCCTCGCTGGACGAGCCCATTGGGAGCATTGCGGACCTCGCTGCGGTGGTCGAGCGGAAATGGGGACCGGAGTGCGTGCTCGTGGGAAAGGCGATTACTCTGATCGGCATGCTTGCTGCCGAGTTCGGATTTGTGTTCCACGAGGGAGCAAGCGGCTACGTGTGGAGGTCACGGGCGCTCCACGACGCTTTGCGGCCTTTGGCACCCGGATTGCGATGGCATCCCATCCTGCGCGTTCGCTACCGAACGTGGGATGCATTGCGTACCACGTGCGCATGGTTCAATCTGCCAGGTCCGTTTCGACGCGCATTTGGCGCGGACGATGTGTGCGCCTCGACGTTTGCCGCCAAGTGGGCGTCGGTGGGTCGGGATCAGGATGCACTCTTGCAGCAGTTGGGTGGTCTGCGAAGGCCGTACGACCTCATCCGCTTCCTGGCCGAGTACTCCGGCGGCACGTGGGCTAGCCTTGCGGCCGAATACGAGTCGCTCCATGAAGGTTTGCAGGGGTTGTGGGAAGGTATTGAGACGTTTCGCGCCGAGCGGAGGGCGCTGTTCGACGAGCGGCGCGAACTCAGGCGCGTCCGGGTCGCCGCCGAACGAGCCAAGGGCCTGCACTTTCGCGAGGCGATCTTCGAAAGGGAGCCTTCCGAGGACGACCTTGTCCAGCGGGAGGCGTTGACGCGCCAAGTGGATCGCGCCGTCCATCGCTTGGGTGAGGTGGAGCATGCCCTGCACGACTCATATCGCCGCCAATCGGAGTTCGTGGGCCGGCCGGAGTTGCAGGCGATGCACGCGAGGCGGCGAGAAATCGAACTGGAAGCCGAGATGAAGCGGTTGCGGTTGGCGCGGCACGCCGTGATCGTACGGGACGGGTTGAGCGCTGCGAACCGCCGACCGAGCGGCTGGTGGTTTCCATTGGTGGCAGGGGACGGATCTTGGTTCGCCGAGACTGTCCGAACCGCCGCATGTACGCTGGAGAGTCTGGTCTCTTGAGCCTGAATTTCGTCAAAGTCCAATCGCTGGGCAACGACTTCGTTCTGGTGCGTCAGCTAGATGCCGAGGGCTTCGACCTGCCCGCCTTGGCGGTTAGGCTTTGCGAAAGGCGGTTCGGCGTCGGGTCGGATGGCTTGTTGGTCTACGACGTTGTCGACCGGTCCCGGGTGCGCCAGTGGATGTTCAACCCGGACGGCACCGAGGATTTCTGCGGCAACGGCTTGCGTTGCACAGCCCGTCGCGTCTTGGACTTGGGCGAGGTGGAGGCAGAATTCGCCTTCGAGCACTTGGGTCGGATCATTCCGGCCAGAGGTCGATCGGATGGGCTCATCGAGACGACTCTTCCCCCTGCCGATTGGTCTCCGGAAGGCGTCCCGACGACGCTGGACCAGCCCTGGGTCGACCGACCGATCGAGGTGGAGGGCTGGTCGGGGCGCGTCAGCGTACTTTCGACAGGCAGCGCCCACCTCGTGGCGTTTGTCGATCGGCTGCCAGAGGACGACACGTTTTTCTTGGCGAGCCCGCAACTGGAGAACCACCCCTCGTTTCCCGAACGTGTCAGCGTCATGTGGGCAGAGACTCTTGGCCAAGCCACGCTGCGGCTTCGCGTCTGGGAACGCGGGGTGGGCGAGACGTTGGCGTGCGGGACGGGCTCGGCGGCCACCGCAAGCGCCTATGGCCGCCTGACGGGCGTCACGGGTCCCGTTCGAGTGATCAATCCAGGAGGCGAACTGACCTTCGATCTGGATCGCTGGGACGGCCCGTTGCGAGCCGCTGGCGAGGCAAGCGTCGTGTTCGAAGGGTTGTGGGGCCACGAATAGCTGAAAACGGAGCAAGGAACGAGGAGGGAAGTCGCTTTCCAAATCCCGACAACTTAGTGTGGATAGACGAAGTGGCCGTTGGGCACCTTGGGTGAGGAGAGTGGCCCTGATGCTTGGGGGAATCGCCTGGGCCTGCGCCATTGTGTTCGTGATGGCGGGAGCGCTGGTGTACGACACGAAGCCCGGGAAGCAACCCGTAGGGGAACCTGGCCTCCGGGCCGCCGATCCCGGGCGCTGGACGTTGCTCATGGTGGTTCATCCCGACTGTCCATGCACGAAGGCCAGTTTGAGAAACTTGGCGGCGATTGTGGAGACCACACGCCTGCCTTTGAAGGTTCAGATCGTCGCTGCGATGCCTCAACGCTACGATGGGCCCAAGAGCAACCTGACGCTGGCCCGGGGCATTCCGAAAGCGACAGTCACCGTACTCGATGCCGATGTGGCGATTCAAAGGCACGGCGCCCTGACTTCGGGTCACCTCTTCGTCTTCGATCCAGATCGCAGGCTGGTTTACTCAGGGGGGGTGACGCCCGCTCGAGGCGCCGAGGACGCGACGTCTTCCATCCGGTGGTTCAGAGCCCTTGTCGAGCAACGCGCCGTGGCGTCCTCGGCACCGACCTACGGTTGTTCGTTGACTTCGTTTGAAGGAGTCGCCCGAGGTTGACCGCTCGGGCCAGCTTGTTGCATGACGAGAACCTACGGGCCATGCGGTCCTGGGTGGACCGGCTTTTCGGCTGGGTCATGCTGGCGCAGGTTCTTGCCGCGATTGCCACGGCGTTGATCTTGAGTCCTCTGAGCTATACGGGTGCCGACGCCGAGTTGCACCCGCATGTCGAGACGGCCGTTTTGCTCGGGGTGTTGATCGGTGCCCCTGTGTGGTTCGTTGTTCGCAAGTTTCCGGGTCGGCGGGCGACGCGCTACGTTGTGGCTTGTTGCCAGATGCTGATGGGCTGCCTGCTCATCCACGTGACGGGCGGGCGCATCGAGACCCACTTCCACGTCTTCGTTTCGCTGGCGTTTCTGGCGTTCTATCTGGACTGGAGCCTGCTGGTGCCCGCTTCGATCATTGTCGTCGTGGATCACTATGTTCGGGGACTCTACTTCCCGATCTCGGTCTACGGGGTGGCGTCGGGTGCCGAGTGGCGCTTCTTGGAGCACACGGGTTGGGTGTTGTTCGAGGACTTTGTTCTGGTGTTCGCCTGTGTCAAGGGCAACGGGCTTATGGCCGAACTCGCCGACCGGCAAGCCTTGCTTGAGACGACCAACGAGCGGATCGAGATCGAAGTCGCCTTGCGTACCCGCGAACTCGAGATGTCGCGCCGCGAGACGTTGTTGCGGCTCGCTCGTGCCGCGGAGTTGCGCGATTCGGTCACCGGGCACCACATCGTGCGCGTTTCGCTGATCTCCAGACTCTTGGCGGAGAAACTGGGATTCGACGATGCCGACCAGGACCGGATCCTGTTGGCCAGCGCGTTGCACGACGTGGGCAAGATCGGGATGCACGACGAGATCCTGCTCAAACGAGGGGCGCTCACCGATGCTGAGCGCAAGACGATGCAAAGCCACGCGGAGGTGGGCTATCGGTTGCTGACCCAAGAGGTCCATCCCGCGTTTGCGCGCGATGCCGCCGACATCAACGAAGGCTGCGAGCTGCTCGAGACGGCCGCACGGATCGCATTGAACCATCATGAGCGGTGGGATGGCGGCGGCTACCCGAACGGCCTCTCGGGCGAGGACATCCCGATCGAGGCGCGCATCGTGGCCGTCGCGGACGTGTACGAGGCGCTCCGCTCCGATCGGCCTTACAAGAAGAAGTTCTCGATGAAGGAGTCGCTCCAGATCATGAAGATGGGCCGCGGCACCCAGTTCGACCCTAAGGTACTCGACGCTTTGCTGAACCATATCGAGGAGGTCGAGGCCATCCTCTTCTTCCACCGAGATGAAAAGGAGCACCTCGCGGCTGCAGCCTAACCGCCTGAAGGAAACGAACGGCCGTAGAAAGAAGGGATACTCGGCCATGGCCAAGACGCACGATTTCGACGGCATCGCCCCAGCCGAATACGGCGAATCGCTGTACCGACCCACAGGCGTGTTGCCCCTACGCGAGACGGCGAACCCGGACGACGCCTCCCAGATCGAGGACTACCGCACGTATGGGGTCGTGGGGTTTGCCGAATGGCTCACCACAGAGGAGGTCGCCAGTGCGCGGCAAGCCATCCTCGATTGGGTCGTCAAAGGCTCCGAGCACCCCGAGGAGATTCCCGAACACTTCTGCCTCCAGTTCGAGCACTTGGCCGACAGGAATCTGACCAGCCTGCCCCCCGAAGAGCGGCAGGACCATGTGCGCAAACTGATGACGTTCGTCAATTGGGAACCCCGGCTCATGGCACTGGCGAAGCACCCCAAGATTCTCGAGTTCGCCCGTGCCTGCATCGGCGCCGAGCCCGAACTGTTCCAGGACATGGCCCTGCTCAAGCCTCCGCATATCGGGCGCGAGAAGCCATGGCACCAAGACCACGCGTACTTCAACGTCCCGAAGGGCACGCCGGTGCTGGGCATCTGGATCGCCTTGGACGACGCCACGCTCGACAACGGCTGCATGCACTTCAAGCCTGGGCGGCACCGCGAGGGTCCATTGCCGCACTTCAGCGTGCGCGACTGGCAGCTTTGCGATGCCGACATGGAGGGCGACGACGTGGTGATCGCAGCACCGTTGCCTTGCGGGGGCGCCTTGGTGTTCGATGGGCTGACCCCGCATGGCACGCCGACGAACCACTCGCCGACGCGTCGCCGGGCGTTGCAGTTCCATTACATCCCGAAGGGAACCCCTCGGACCACGACCGAAGAGCGCATGGAGATCTTCGGCGCGGGCGCCCACGGTGCGACGTGCTGACTTCGCGGACGCGGAACTCACGTATAATCAGCCCTCGGTGCGCCTAGCCAAAGCCATCCTGTTGCGCTTCGCCTTCGGGTTGCTCAGCCTGATCTTCATTTCGTTCGTCACGTTCGTGGCGGACGAGATCGCGCCCGGCGACCGGGCGACCGTCGAAGCCGGTGAAAAGGCCTCCCCCGAGACCATCGCGCGGCTTCGGAAACTGTATGGGCTCGACCGGCCCTGGCCCGTGCGTTATGGCGAGTTTCTGGGCAACGCGGTCCGGCTCGACTTCGGCACGAGCTACTACGGGACCAAGGAGGAGGTCTGGACGATCCTCAAGCGCAACCTCCCCATGACGGTGAAGATCGCGATGTTCGCCATCGTGGCCGCCGCTTTGTTCGGCGTCACCCTGGGCACGATCGCGGCCGTCTGGGAGAACCGAGGGATCGATCGGAGCGTGCTCGTGTTCAGCACGCTGGGGGTCACTGTGCCCAACTTTGTGCTGGCCCCGATCCTGGTGTACTTCTTCAGCCTCAAATGGGACGTGTTGCCCCAGACGTGGAGCACCGAACTCGTCGCGCCCGAGCTTTACTACTTGATCCTGCCCGTGCTGATTCTGGCCGCGCGGCCCGGAGCGATGCTCACGCGACTCACGCGGGCCAGCATGGTGGACACCCTCGAGCAGGAGTTCATCCGCACCGCCGTGGCCAAGGGCGTCCCATTCTGGAGGATGATCCTGCGCCACGCGCTCCGCAACGCCATCCTGCCCGTGCTCACGGCCATGGGCACGAGCTTCGGCTTCCTGCTCACGGGCTCGTTCGTCGTCGAGCGGTTCTTCGTTTTGCCGGGCATCGGCTTCCTTGCCATCGAAGCCATCCAGCAGGGCAACACGCCCGTGATGCAGGCGTGCATCCTGCTCACCGGCATGATGTTCATCTGCGTGAACCTGCTGGTGGACCTGCTGCTGCCCTTGCTCGATCCGCGCATCCGGGAGTCGCAGGTATGAGGAAGCGCAAATTCGACTTCCTGTTCTGGGGCGGGGTGACGTACCTGGTGTTGCTGGCCCTGTTCGCGATGTTCGGCCCGACGTTCCGCCACCACTATCTGGAGCAAGTGGGCCAGCCGTTGCAGCCTTCTTCCGCGACGTTTTGGCTGGGGACGGACGAGATCGGGCGAGACGTGTTCGCCCGCATCGCTTACGGCGCGCGGCTGTCGTTGCTTATCGGCCTTACGGTTCAGGCCATCGCGCTGTTCATCGGCGTGTTCGTCGGCGTGACGGGCGTCTACGCGCCTCGCTGGGTGGCGATGCCGCTCATGCGGTTCACCGACGGGATGTTCGCGTTTCCGGACATCTTGCTCGCCATCCTCATCATCGGCGTGTGGAAGGCCGGGATCATCCCCGTGATTGTCGCCCTGAGCATCACGGGATGGCCGGGGACTGCGCGTCTGGTGTTCACGCAGGTGGCCTCGCTCAAGGACCGCGAGTTCGTGGTCGCTTCGAAGGCTCTCGGCGCCTCGACGTTCTATACGGTGACGCGGCACGTGGTGCCTCAGTTGTATGGGGTGCTGATGGCCGTGACCATGATCAGTCTTGCGGGCACGATCTTGGCCGAGAGCACGCTGAGCTTCCTCGGCATCGGCGTTCAGGCGCCGGACCCCAGTTGGGGCAGCATGATCAACAACGCGCGGCTGCAGATGAACTCGTATCCGTCGTTGCTGTTCTGGCCGTGCGTCGTGCTCAGCATGACCATCTTCGCTTTGAACTTCGTGGGCGACGGCATCCGCGCCGCCCTCGACCCGAAGGGGCGATGATCTGGCGGGTACCTTGATGCCTGTGGATCCGCGCGTCCCGCTGGTCGGGCTGACCGCCCAAGAGATCGCCGAACGTCTCGCCCCGCGCGAAGACGCCCGGTGGCGCGCCAAGCAGATCGCCAAGTGGGTGTACGGCAAAGCCGTCGCCGACTTCGACGCCATGCGCGACCTGCCGGCCACCCTTCGGGCCGAACTTGCCGAGGCGTTCACCGCGGACCCGCTGACCGTGGCCCGCCATGCCAAGTCCAGCGACGGGGTCGAGAAGCTGCTCGTGCATCGCGGCGACGGCCAAGTGTACGAGTGCGTGTTGTTGCCCTACGAGGACCGCGTGAGCTGTTGTCTGAGTTCCCAGGTCGGCTGTCCGATGGGTTGCACGTTTTGCGCGACGGGCTTGGGCGGCTTCGACCGCAACCTGTCTGCCGCCGAGATCGTGGGGCAGTACCTCTTGCTCCAGCGCCTGACGACCCGTCGCATCGGCCACGTCGTGTTCATGGGCATGGGCGAGCCGCTGTTGAACCTGGACAACGTGGTGAAGGCCATCGGCTTGCTGCACGACGAGGTCGGCCTGAGCTTGCGGCACATCACGGTTTCGACGGTTGGGCTGGTGCCCCAGATCCGCAAGCTCTCGCAGACCGGGCTGCCGATCCATCTGGCCCTGTCGCTGCACGCGGCGCGGGACGAGGTGCGCGAGCGGCTGATGCCCGTCAACAAGAAGTGGCCGGTGGCCGAAGTGGTTTCGGCGATGCGCGCGCACCAGAAGGCGACCGGTCGGAAGGTGACGTTCGAGGTGCTCCTGATCGCCGACGTGAACGACTCGACCGAAGACGCCGCGGCGATGGCCCGGCTGGTGCGTGGCTTTCCGTGCATCGTCAACCTGATTCCGTTCAACTATGTGGACACCGAGCAGGGCTTCCGGCGGCCGAGCGCCAACCGGATACGCGCCTTCCGGGGCGTGCTGGAATCCGCGGGGGTCACGGTGACGCAACGTGTCGAGCGCGGCCATGACATCGCTGCGGCGTGTGGCCAGTTGGCGGGGGAGCATGTCGGGCGGTTCGCCAAGCGGGGTGTGCCCGTCGCTGTCGCGCCTCAGGGATGACGACTGGATATTCCTCTTGAGTCTGGTCCATGGCTTTTCGGGGTGCCACGGTCTGTGCGGTCGAGGTGCTTGGTCCGTCAAGGTCAATCGTGCCGCCAGACCGTGCTTTGCCCGCCACCTCGAAGATCTTGGCGGAAGGGCACGGCCTGCCGGGCAGAAAGGCTCTTGTTGTTTCGCAGGATGGCGGAAGCCCGGTCAGGCCGTGGCACCCCATTCTCCCTCCGCGACTCGGTGGGGACTCGGCGGTGTGTAGGAGTGTTTCGGGGTGCCACGGTCTGTTCGGTCCGGGTGGTTCGTCTGCCGGGGTCTCTCGCGCCGCCAGACCGTGTTCCCTTCGACGAGACCGTGCACGGCCTGCCGGGCAGAGGGTTCTCGTCGTTCGGTAGGGCTGGGGGCCCGGTCAGGCCGTGGCACCCCATTCTCCCTCCGCGACTCGGTGGGGGCTCGGCGGTGTGCAGGGGTGTTTCGGGGTGCCACGGTCTGTGCGGTCGAGGTGCTTGGTCCGTCAAGGTCAATCGTGCCGCCAGACCGTGCTTTGCCCGCCACCTCGAAGATCTTGGCGGAAGGGCACGGCCTGCCGGGCAGACAGGTTCTCGTTGTTTCGCAGGATGGCGGAAGCCCGGTCAGGCCGTGGCACCCCGTTTGTCCGTCGCGAGCCTGGCCCATGGCTTTTCGGGGTGCCACGGTCTGTGCGGTCGAGGAGCTTGGTCCGTCAAGGTCAATCTTGCCGCCAGACCGTGTTCCACCCGCCACCTCAAAGACTCTTGGCGGACTGAAGGGCACGGCCTGCCGGGCAGACAGGTTCTCGTTGTTTCGCAGGTTGGTGGGGGCCCGGTCAGGCCGTGGCACCCCTATTCTCTCCCGATTACGCCTGGGGAACTAGGGCCGTGCGGGTGCGGCGCTCCAGCACGCGGGGCAATAGGCGCGAGTGCTCGAAGCGCTCCAGCCGGGGGTCCGACTCGATGACGCTCAGCGCGGCCTCTCGGGCCACTGTAAGCAGATCGGCGTCGCGCCGCAGATCGGCGATTTCGAAGCCCAGGTTTCCGCTCTGTTTGGTTCCCGCGATTTCACCCGGGCCACGGATGTCCATGTCCTTCCGCGCGATCTCGAAACCGTCGTTCGTCGAGACCATCACGTTCAGCCGTTCGCGGGCTTCCTCGGTTGTGGCTTCGGCGATCAGGATGCAATACGACTGGTGGGCGCCGCGGCCCACACGCCCGCGCAACTGGTGCAACTGCGCCAGGCCGAAGCGGTTGGCGTCTTCGATGACCATCACCGTTGCGTTTGGGACGTCCACGCCGACTTCGATGACTGTCGTGCTGACCAGAATGTCGATCTCGGCGCGCCGGAACCGTTCCATCGTCTCCTCCTTCTCGGCATTCTTCATCTGGCCGTGCAACAGCCCGACCTTTAGGTCCGGGTAGGTGACATTCGCAAGTCGATAGTAAAGGTCTTCGGCCGCTTGGACGGTCAGCTTTTCGGATTCGCCGACCAGGGGGCATACGAAGTAGGCCTGTCTGCCGGCCTCGAGGAAGCTGCGGACCAACTGGTACACCGTGTCCCGTTCGCCGGGCTGCTTCCAGTGCGTCTTGATCTCGCGCCGTCCCTTGGGCTTCTCGTCGAGGACGGATGTGTCCATGTCGCCGTAAAGCGTCATCGACAGCGTGCGCGGGATGGGCGTGGCCGTCATGACGAGCACGTCGGGGTTGCCGTAGCCTTTCTCGTGCAGCGTGGCGCGTTGGAGTACGCCGAATCGATGTTGCTCGTCGACCACGATCAGGCCGAGCTTCTGGAATCGGACGCTCTCTTGGATCAGTGCGTGGGTGCCGACGGCCACTCGGGCCTCGCCCGAGGCCACCCGGTCGCGTTGCTTGCGCTTTTGGGCGGCGGTCTGTTTGCCCACCAGCAGGGCGACTTCGATTCCCACGGGGTTGAAGTACTGCCGAAAACTGGCGATGTGCTGTTCGGCGAGGATCTCGGTCGGAGCCATGATGGCCGCCTGGTAACCGCAGCGTACGGCGGCCAGGATCGCGGCGGCGGCGACGGCCGTCTTGCCCGAGCCGACGTCGCCCTGCAGCAACCGGTTCATGGGGTGCGGTTGCTCCATGTCGCCCCAGATTTCCCCGATCACGCGCCGCTGGGCGTTGGTCAACTCGAAGGGGAGCATCTTGTGGACTTCGGCCCAGAGGGGGCCTTCTTCGCTCGGCTCGTCAGCGTGTCGTTCTTCGAACAGCGTGCCCGACGTGCGCTCCTGCCCCGTCAATTGGGAGATGGGGAAAGCGATGCCGATTTCGGCCTGAATCTCGGCACGGCGCATAGCGAGTGCGAGTTGCGAGACGAGGAACTCCTCGAACACCAAGCGGTCGCGGCCGGCTTTGGCTTCCTGTTCGCTATCGGGCCGGTGGACCTGGCGCAGGGCCGTCTTGAGTCCCGGCATGCCGTAATGGTCGCGCATGGCCTTGGGAAGAGCGTCTTGAACCAGGTCCAAGTGCGATTCCAGGACCCGCTGCGCGGCGGATCGAACCAGCCGTTGGTCGACGCCTTCGGTCAGTTTGTAAACGGGGTGCAGGCGCGCGAAGGCCTCGGCGTCCTCGTCTTCGTCTACAGGTTCCCATTCTGGAGAGTGGATTTCGACGCCCCAGTTGGCCGCCTTGACCATGCCGTAAGCCAGAATCTCGTCGTGGCGTTGGAGCGCTTGGTGAATCCAACGTTTGTTGAACCACACCAGAGTGACCGTGCCCGTGCCGTCGGTGAGCGTGGCCTTGACGATCTGCATCCCACCGCGCGTGGGACGACCGTCCACGGACAGCAAGTGGCCACGCACCGTGACTTCTTGCCCGACGCGCAAGTCGCCGATCGCTGGCAGCCTTCGCCGGTCTTCGTAGCGCCAGGGGATGTGAAAGAGCACGTCGCGCACCGTGTGCAACCCCAGCTTGCGAAGCTTCATCGCCTTGTTGGGGCCGACTCCCTTGACGAATTGGACGGGATCGTCTAATGATTTTGGGTTTTGCTTGGCCGGAGACGTAGACATGCGTCGGTTCGTGTACCCTATAGGAAGTATGACGGACGGCGACGCTCCGAAGACCCCGCAGCCCGAAATGCCGGACTGGGACCCCGAACTCGAGGCTCGGCTAGCCGCGTTCGAGGCGAAGGCGCGCGCGAGGAGGGAAGTGCATGAAACCGAAAGGGCCGCGGCGCGCGCAGAGCGGGAATCTGCGGCGGAGTCGGCTCGTGGAGCAGGCATCGGCCTCAGCCTTGCGTACACCATCTTGGGTCTTCCGCTGGCGGGTTACGGTCTGGGCTGGCTCTTGGAGAACTGGGGCGTCCGGGGTTGGACACCTATCCTCACACTTGTGGCGTGCGTTGTGGCGATTGCGTTGGCTGCCTGGAAGTCGGTGAAGTATGTCAACCAGCGCTGAACGGCGCGGGTGGCGGGCGGCGCTGTTGGATTGGCGGACGTGGGTGGCGTCGGCGGTCTCGGCGTGTGTGGCTTCGGGGTGGGTTTCGGGCGAGCGCGGGGCCTATGGCATGGCGCTGGGCCTGTTCGGGGCGACGTTCAGCATTCTGGCGTTGTGGGGCGTGGTCCGGTTGCTTGGCGACTGGTGTCGGGACCGCCCACCCTCGCCAGGGATGCAGTTGGTGCTGTTCGTGGCGTTCCTGCTGAAGATTCCGCTGTTGTGGGTGGCCTGGCTTGTGGCGGGTCGTATCGGCGGCATGGCCCCGTCTTGCTTTTTGATGGGCCTTGCGCTGGTATACTCTGCGCTGGTCGGGTGGGTGCTGGCGCAAAGCTAGTCCCCCGCTTTTTCTGCGTCTATGGGCGACTGGATCACACAATCAAGCCAACTCATCGCGTCTGTGGAGGAGCCTCACGGGGCCGAAAGCCACGGCGGCGAGCACGGCGATGGACACGCCTGGGTGAGTTGGGAGGGGTTGTTGGTCTATGTCGGGATCGTCGTTGGGACGCTTTTCGTCTTGATGGCTCAGGCCAAGAAAGGGCTGAACAACCGGTTCTTCACCAACAAGATCACCCAGCTGTTCGAGCAGGTCTACCTGTTCATCGAGAACATGTGCGTCGGCACGATCGGGGCGCACGGCCGCCGATACGTCCCGATGATCATGACGATGTGGATGTTGGTGTTCAGCGGCAACCTTCTGGCGCTCTTTTTCCCGACGTCCCCGACGGCAGACCTCAGTTTCAACCTTGGCTTGGCCCTTGTCTCGATCGCATACGTCCAGTACGAGGGCATCCGTGCGAACGGTTTGTTCGGCCACCTGGGCCACTTCGCAGGCCCGAAGCTCGGTGGATTCCTCGCTCTGTTGATCTCGCCGATCATCTTCGTCATCGAGATCATCAGTGAGCTGATGAAGAACGTGTCGCTTTCGTTGCGGCTTTACGGCAACATCGACGGCGGCCATCGCGCCGCTGAAGCCATGAACTCGCTTGGAGCGGGCATCTACGTCCCGTTCGGCGCGTTTCTCTTGCCCATCAAACTGCTCACGGTGGTGGTGCAAGCCATGATTTTCTGCCTCCTGACTGCTGTGTATCTGTCGTTGGTGACCCACCACGACGAGGACCACGGCCACGGAGCGGAAACGGGCCACGCGGAGGTCGCTCCAGCCCACTGACAATGATTTACTGGCGGCGTCTGGGCTCGGTCCCGACCCGATCAGGAGGAAACAAGCAAAGACAATGACTGGTCATATTTTCGGACTCGGAATCGGACTCGCCGCGCTGGGCGTCGGCATCGGTCTCGGCATGATCGGCTACGCCGCGATGCAGGGTATGTCTCGGCAGCCCGAAGCCATTGGCAAGATCCAGGTCGCGATGCTCATCGCTCTGGCGTTTGTCGAATTGGTCTTTCTGCTGACCGTCTTCATCGTGCCCGGCTCGCTGAAGATCTAGTTCCCCCTTTGGAGCCCGCGCTTCCGGCAGCATTCGCCGCCGGAAGCGCGCCAATCACCATGAGCAACGCGAAGCAATCGTCAGGACCTCCAGCCATCGTCGGCATCGTCGTCGGCGCCGTTCTGATGTTCGGAGGCTTCTGGTTCTCGAAGAACGTCAAGCTGGAGTTCATCTCTGCACTGGAAAAGCAGGGCATCCCCCTCGATCCAGGCAAGACGATCTCCATCATTGGTGTTCTGCTGATCCTGTTCCCCGTCATCAAGTTCTTCTTCATCGCGCCCCTCGCCGAGGCCATCCAGAACCGCACCACGGAACTGGAACGAACCTTCGGCGAAGCCGAGAATCTGCGCGCCGAAATGACGCAGATGAAGCAGGACTACGAGCGGCGGCTGGTTCAGACCGAGGCCGACGCGCGGGAGCAGATCCAAAACCAGATCAAAGAGGCGCAAAGCCTCCGCCAGCAAATGATGGCGGATGCGGCAGCCAAGGCCGAGGAACTCAAAGCCAGCACGGCCCGCGAGATCGAAACGCAAAAGCAACAAGCCATCGCCGAATTGCGCCACTACGTCGTCGAACTCGCGTTGCAGGCCACGGAGAAACTCGTCGAAGCCAACGTCGACGACGAGCGCAACCGGAAGCTGGTGGCGGACTTCTTGGAGACTGTGGAGGCCCCGCGCTAAACCATGGATCAGCGCGTCGCCGGACGGTACGCCCAAGCCCTGTTCAACGCGGCGGAGAAGGCGGGAGCGATCGCCAAGGTCGAGGAAGACCTGCGCGAAGTTCTCGCATCCATCGACGCCCACCAGGGATTCCAGGCCTTTCTGATGAGTCCCGTTTCGGATCGTCGGAAGAAGTCGGAGTTGCTCGGCGAGGTCTTCGGCGCCTCGGTTTCGCCCATGGTGGTGCAGACGCTTCGGCTGATGATCGACAGGCGTCGCGAGGCGGAGATTCGCCCCATGTTCGCGCAATACCAAGAACTCCGGCGCAACCATGAGAACGTGCTCCACGTTGTGGTGACTTCCCGCTCCGAAGTTCCGGGCGATATCCGAAGCCGGCTGATCGACAAACTCGCCGCCCAAACCGGGAAGCGTATCGAAGCCGAGTACGCACTCGACCCGACCATGATCGGCGGCATCCGCGTCGCCTACGACAATTACGTCCTGGATGGGACGGTCCGCGGACGATTGGCGCGACTGCGCGACAAGCTCAAGTCCGAACTGCAATCCGCTTAGAACCCTAGGTTTTCAACCATGGCCATTCGACCTGAAGAAATCACCGCGATCCTCGAGCGAGAGATCTCCGGCTTCAACACCGGAGCCACCGTCGAACATGTCGGCACCGTCCTGCAGGTGGGCGACGGCATTGCCCGCGTCTACGGTCTGCCCGATTGCCAAATGGGCGAGCTTCTCGAGTTCCCCAACGGCATCATGGGCATGGCCCTGAACCTTGAGGAAGCCTC
>JBDHZD010000015.1:0-47497 GCA_039811705.1 Fimbriimonadaceae bacterium
GGCAGTCAACGGGAGCCTTCGGAGCCGGGCCCTGTGCTTCGGCCTGTTCCTCGACTTGGGCGGAGACGACGAGTACCCCGAGTTCGCGACGTGGGCCAAGAACGCACACACGACGGTGAACTGGGTGGACCGGCGCACCTCGCCAGAAGAAAGCCAGCTCGGGGTGTTCGGCGATCGCTAGCCCGCGCCGCACCAAGATCGTCTGCACGCTGGGTCCCGCCGTGGACTCGCGCGACAAAGTCGCTGCCCTGATTCGGGCGGGCATGAATGTTGCGCGGATCAATTGCAGCCATGGCGATTGGGAGACCCGACGCAAGTGGATCGGCTGGGTGCGGGAACTCTCACCCGCCGTCGGTGGTGTTGCCGTCTTGGTGGACCTGCAGGGGCCCAAGTTCCGTATCGGCGCCATCGAAGGCATCCTCGACGTCAAGCCAGGATTCGAACTCATGCTGGGACCCAGCGGCGCGGACATTCCTCTGTCGCAGCCGGAAGTGCTCGCCAGCCTCACGATGAACTCGCGACTCCTGTTGGGCGACGGCAACGTCTCGCTGCGCGTCCTCGACCGGAACGGCGACCGCATCCGGGCGCGAGCCATCACGGGAGGCGTGGTCACCAGCCGTCAGGGCGTCACGGTGGTGGGCAAGACATTCGACGTTCCCGCCATCTCCGACAAGGATCGCGTGGACCTCGTCGAAGCGTGCCGAGCGGGTGCGGACTTCATTGCCCTGAGCTATGTGAAGTCGGGAGAGGACATCGCCGAGTTGCGTCGGTTGGTCGACGCGCACGATCCATCGGTGCATTTGGTCGCCAAGGTCGAGATGCGCCAGGCGCTCAAGCATCTGGAAGACATCGTCGCGCGAGCCGACGCCATCATGGTGGCGCGCGGCGACCTGGGCCTGCAAATGGATCTGGAAGAGGTGCCGATGGCCCAAAAGGAGATTATCCGCGTCTGCCAGCGGCGAGGCAAGCCGGTCATCACGGCGACCCAGATGCTCGAGAGCATGATCGCCGCACCCCGACCGACGCGAGCCGAAGCCAGCGACGTGGCGAACGCCATCCTCGACGGGACCGACGCCGTGATGCTCTCGGGTGAAACGGCCGCCGGGGCCTATCCGATCGAGGCGTGTGCCGCGATGGCGCGCATCTGTGCCCGAACCGACCAAGCTGTGGACAGCGCGCCGCTCCTGCGCGAGTACTCGGGCCGAGCGCGCAAGGGGCAAACGTCGCCGACCGAAGCTGTGGCCCACGCCGTCGCCGAAATCGCGCGGACGCTTCGCCCAAAGGCCATCGTTACGACCACATCCTCCGGCCAGACGCCTCGTCTCGTGAGCAAGTTTCGCCCTGCGACACCGATCTTCTGCGCCAGTTGGCGACCCAAGACGCGGCTCCAGATGGCTCTTGTCTGGGGAGTCGAGGCCGTCGATGTGGCCCTGCCCACCACGACCGATGAAATCGTGGACCACGCGATGCACGCTTTTCTCGCTGCGAAACGTCTGAAGATCGGGGACTCCGTGGTGCTCAGCGCCGGAGTGCCCGCCGGAGAACCCGGCAACACCAACTTGATCCTGATTCGACCCGTGACCTCCAGCCATGAAGGGTAAGTCGCTTGTCCAAACCGTCGTGATTCTGATTGCCGTCGCCGTCGGCCTGGTGCTCAGCCAGAAACCGTGGCGCTTCAACGCGGCCGCTTCCGTGGAAGCCGATGCACAGGTCCAGCGGACCAAGGAAGCGGAAGCCAGACTCCGCGATCTAGCCCGGCAAGAGGCCTACGCCCAAAGCCCGGCTGGTCGAGAGGAACAAGCCCGAAAGCAAGGCATGTTGTTGCCGGGAGAGACGTTCGTCGAACCCAAAAGGACGCCTGTCGACCCGCGATGACCCTGCCAGCCCTCCTGCTGACCATGGCCGCCCTGCCTCGATCCGTGGTGGTCGAAACGTGGTTCCATGACCGGGAAGCGGGCATCGACGAGCGTGTGGTCGAGCGTCTGGTCTTTGCCCCGGGCGAAGAATCAGACGTGGTCGTCGTGCGGAACCTTGAGAAAACGATCTTGGGTCAAGTGGTGCTTCCGGTGCCCGCAGGAACCGCTGGCACGCGGTTCGTCGGACGCATCGCTCCAGACGGAACGTGGGTGCAGGCTCCATCCGACGTCGAACCCCACGAATTGGTGCGCATGACCCGTCTGTTGTTCCCACCAGTCCGTCCAGGCGATGCGCGGAGTTGGTCGGTGGTCCTTCCGGCAGTGCCCAAGACCGAGGTGCCTCAGGCCAGCTATGCGATGGCCCAAGAAGCAGGGCGGGTCCGCGCGACGTTCAAGGAGTCCAGTGAGCGAGGGATGACCGCGACTGGCTGGCTCGAGTTCGACGAGCACGGGCGTTGGACGGAGATGCGTTGGCAGGGTGCCGGTGCCCGCTTGCCCCATGGAGAGGGAACGCCGCTCGCGTTCGAGCTGACCGCAAAGGCCTCCTACAAGGACTGACTCGTCCCGTCGGCGCGGCACCAGTAGCAGCTACTTGTTGCCTTTCCGACCGAACCAGGCGCTGTCGAGCGACTTGCCGCCGGCACCCGTGCACAACAGGCATAGGGCGATCAGGAGCATCGCACCCGGCAGTTCCATCCGCGACAGCGGGTCCTTGGCCGCGATGTGCGTGTAGAGGGCGAAGCCCATGTTGCACGCGATGCCGAACGCCGCAAGGCGCGTGAGCAAGCCCAGAAGGATGCCGATGCCGCCCAGAAACTCGGCGAAGATGGCCAGCACGGCGAACAGGGGCGGCACGCCGAGGTTCTGCTCGAACAGCTCGATCTGGGCCGAGAAGCCCGGCCAGTCGCCGTTCGGCCCGCCGGGAATCATCTTGGGCGTGCCGTGAATGAGCATGACGGCCGCCAGCGCCAGACGCGCGAAGAGCAGTCCCAGATCCGCCAGCCGGTCGTTCTTCATAGGCTCAATTGTAGCGATGCCCCAACGGACAGATGGTCAAACGTCACGTTATCGCTCGATCGGGATGATGTGGACGTCGAAGATGCTCGAGTTCAGCCGCATCCGCTCGACGCCCTCGGCACTCGGTGCCCCGTTCGTGGACATCTGAGCGATGGCCGCCTGGGAACCACCCAGAACCACGTTCTCCATCTCCTGGATGTTGATCCCTTCGTCCTTCAGGACGCCCATCACGTGCGCCAAGACCCCGACGCGGTCGGCGTGCCGCACGACGATCAGGTGGGTCGCTTGGTCGGACGTGCGCACGTTGACCACGTTCGGCGCCACGCCCGTGAGTTTGTATTCCTTGACGATGCGCACCGTCTCTTGGGCCACGGCTTCCTGAGCCTGCTCCGTGCTTGCGCCGATGTGGTGGGTGCAATAGACGCCTTTGGCTTTGCGCATCGGCCCGTCGTACTCGCCCGTGCCACCCGCCGGTTCGCCTTCGAACACGTCCAGACACGCAAAAATGCGGCCTGATTCGGTGGCCTCCAGCAACGCGTCCTGGTCCACCACTTCGGCGCGGCTGGTGTTGACGAACACGGCCCCGTCCTTCATGGCGGCGAAGAACTCGCGCCCGATCAACCCTTTTGTTTCGGGAGTCAGGGCGACATGGACGGAAACGAAGTCGGACTGCTTGGCCACTTCAAGCAAGGTATCCGAGCGGCCGATGCCCAAAGCGGCAGCGACTTCCGGCAGCATCCAGCGGCTGTAGCAGTTGACGTACATGCCAAACGCCTTGGCGCGCGGGATCATCTCCTGGCCGATGTTGCCCATGCCGATCAGGCCGAGCATTCGCCCGTGCATCCCGCGGCCAGCGCTGAACGCCTTCTTGTTCCAACGACCCTCGCGGAGTTCGTTGACATTGTCGGGGATGCGTCGGTCGGCGGCAAGCATCAATCCGAAAGCGAGTTCGGCCACGGCCTTCCCGTTCTTGCCCGGACAGTTCGAGACCAAGATGCCGAGTGCGCTGGCCGCCGCCACGTCGATAGTGTTGTAGCCCGCCCCGGCGCGGATGATCAGCCCGAGTGGCACGCCTTCGAGCATCGCGGCCGTCACCTTGGTCGAACGGACGATCAGCACCTTCGCGCCCGTTTCCTTCAGGCGGCGGGCTAGGTCATCGCCGTTGAGGTCCGGTTCGTAGACGACTTCCGCGCCGATCTGCTTCAGGCCTTCCAGGCCGCTTTTCTCGAACTTGTCCGCAACGAGCACCTTCATGTTTTCGGGCTGATTGTACTTGGTCCCGGCGAATCGCCCGCAGGTCCCGAGGGTCCCACGTTATGTGATAAGCATCACAATATGGATGCGCCCTAGACTCAACAATGTCCCTGGCCCGTGCGGAGGGCCGGAGGAATAGAGATGCGCAACAACCGAACCCGAGCAGTCATGGCCCTGACAGCGGCAGCCGCCTTGGCCCACTCCCAAACCGCGTCGGTCTCGACCGATCGATTGACTCATCGAGGCGGCAACGTCTTGGTCGAAGCCCGCTTCCCCCAAGGCATGGAGCCTTCCGACGTGTGGGCCGTGGTGACGCGGCACGACGGATCGGAGGAGAAAGTCGGCTTGACCCGCGGCGACGCCGACAACGAGGTCGACGGCAGCGACCGCGACTGGGTGCAGGCGTTGCGTTTCCCGGCGAACACCAGCCCCGCCGACCGCGTCCAGCAAGTGCGCGTCGAGTTCTCGTTGGCGGATGGGCAGGTCCGCGTGGCAGGCGAGCGATCCGTGGTCGTGATGGGCCGCGGCGCGACCCCCAACGGCAACGGCCTGCGGGCGACGTACTACTCGGACGACCGCTTCCGCTCGATGACTACGTTCCGCTCAGAGCCCACCGTGGACTTGGCGGGCCATCCGTTCGGTTCTTCCGGCGGCTACGGCGTGGTGTGGGAGGGGTGGCTGACGCCCGAGTTCAGCGAGGAATACACGCTGCAGGTGGCCAGCATGGGCGAGTACACCCTGACGTTGGACGGCCGGACCGTGGTGTCCCAGCGACGGTCCAGCCCTCAGCCTCAGCGTTATGGCAAGGTGATGTTGCAGGCTGGTCGCCGGTATGCGTTCCGGCTGGAGCACTACTCGGCGTCCCACACGGGTGGCGTGCGCTTGACGTGGTCGAGCCCCTCGACCCCCACGTCCTTGGTGCCACTGCAGAACTTCTCGGGCGCGGCGGGTTCCAAGCCCTCAAGCAGCCTGCGGCTGGCTGCCCTGGACATGGAAAGCGAAGCCCGTGCTTCGGGTCAGAGCCTGCCCTTCTCGACCACGGTCTCGGGCAAGTACCCGCTGGCCGATGCGTGGGCCGAGTGGTCGGGTCCCGATGGTCGCATGCGCTATGCGGCGGCTCTGACCAGCATGGGTTCGAGCGAAGTGGCCGGTTCGGTGGACTTTCCCGCCAACCCCGGTTGGCAGACGGTGAACTACCGAGTGCGGCTGGGTGTGCGCGACGAAGCCGGCTTTGAGGCGTACACCGACTACGTGACCGTGCAGGTGCCGGGAAGCGTGGCGCCTCCGGCTCCCAAGCCCTCGCCCACCAACACGACGCGTCCGACCAACCCTGTGCCTGCACCCAAGCCTTCGACGATGAGCGGTTCCGTGGGTCGAACGTTCAACTCCGGGCAACCTGTGATGGGCGACTTCGCCGACGAACTGATCGCTTACGGCAAGCGCTTCCTGGGCGTGCCCTACAAGTGGGGCGGCACGAACCTGGAGAAGGGCGTGGATTGCTCCGGATATGTCCTGAGCCTGTTCAAGAAGTACGGCGTGAACCTGCCCCGGACCGCTGCGCAGCAATCCACCGTGGGCTACGCCGTCACCCAACTGGAAGCGATGCGACCCGGCGACCGTCTGTACTTCCAAGCGATGGGCAAGGCCGTGGGTCACACGGGGTTGTACATCGGAGGCGGTAAGTTCATGCACTCGACCCGGGGCGGCGTTCAGATCAGCGACTTGGCGGGATACTGGAAGCGCAATCTGGTGGGTGTGCGCCGATAGATGATGGACGATCTCTTCGCCTTGCGACAATTGCATCTCCTCCGGTCGCTCAGCGACCGGGCCCTCCGCGAAATCGCCTCCGCCTGTGTGCGGAGGCGTTTCGATGCCGGGGAAGTGATCGTGGCCGAAGGCGCCCCCGGCACACACTTGCTGATCCTTCTCAAGGGCAAAGCCGACGTCGTTCGATTCGACGAGAATCACAACGAAGTCCATCTCGCCACCCGAGGCAAGGGCGACGTGATCGGCGAGATGGCGCTGTTCGACGGCGGGGCGCGGTCGGCGACCGTGCGGGCCAAAGGCAAGGTCGAGGCCTTGACCCTGAGCCGCGAGTCTCTCGTGTTCTTGATCCGCCGCAACCCGGACCTGGCGCTGGACATGTTGGGCAACCTGAGCGAGCGGTTGCGGCAAGCGGATGCCGCGCGTCTCGACCGGTCGCCGGTGCGGGCCCGTTTGCTCGCCCACCTGCGCAGTTTGGCCGTCGAGGGTCCGGATGGCACGCAGGTCGTGCGCGGCGTGCGGCGCGAAGACATGGGCGCCGCCATCCAAGCCAGCCGAGAGACCGTGTGCCGCGAGTTGACCTCTTTGGAGCGGGAGGGATTCCTCACGCGCAAGCGTCGCGCCATTGTCTTCGGCTTGGCCAGGGACGAAGGTGGAAGGAAGCGGGAACAGTCCAAGAGAGATGGGGAGTAGAGTGTTCAGGTTTCAGTGTTCAGTGTTCAGTGTTCAGTGTTCAGTGTTCAGGTTTCAGTGTTCAGTGTTCAGGCCGACCTCTCTGAAAACTGAAACCGAACCCTGAACACTAAGTCGCATCTCCATGCTCCCATACCAGCAACTCTCCCAACGCGGCCAACTCGCCCGGCTCAGGCCTATCGCCCACGATCTCGCCGCCCAGTTCGGCTGGGGTGGGTGCGACTTGCGTCTGCTCAACCACGGCTACAACACTACTTTTGGCCTGCGAAGAGGGGATGAGCGCGCGGCTTTGCGCATCAACGTGAACTCGATCCGCACGCGAGGGCAGATCATGGGCGAATTGTCGTGGGTCCACGCGTTGCTGGATGCCGGTGTCGTACAGGTCGCCCGACCCATGCCGCTGGCGGACGGCGGCGGGTTTCTCGCCGTCCATCCATTCTCCGCTCTGGGCGCCCGCGACCCGAAGGCCGCACACCTCCACGCCGTGCTCTACGATTGGCTGCCGGGCCGCACGGCGGGTCACTCGTGGGGACCTGAACCCGCCCGCGCACTCGGTCAGGCGACGCGGGCTCTTCACGAGCATGCGAAGTCGTGGACCGTGCCTGCCGACGCGGAGTTCACCGAGCCCGGAGACGTCATGATCGACTGCCCCCTGAACCCCAAGGCCGACCTGCCTGAGTTTCGGGAAGTGCTGGCCCGGGGCGATGGGGTCATCGAGCGACTGCGTCGCGAGCAACCCCTGATCCCCATCCACTTCGACCTGCACATGTGGAACATCAAGTGGCACAAGGGCACGATGTCGGTGTTCGACTTCGACGACTGCCGCATGGGTTGGCCGGCTTGGGACGTGGCCATCACGCTGTTCTATCTGCGGCGCTTCCCCGAGCCTGACGTATGCGAGGCCGCATACTGGGATGGGCTCGCCGCTTCGTTGGACGACCTCGGCGTGACCTACGACGAGATGGAGGCGCTCATTGCATCGCGCGGGGTGTTTTTGGCCAGCGAGATGCTGAGCGAATGGACGGCGGAAGCGGTCCAGATCGGCGGGCCGTATCTGGAGGTCACTCGGAAGCGCGTGGAGTCGTACTTGCACACGGGCCGGTTCGACCCGAACGTGGCCGTCCTGCCCAAGTAGGGATTCGGGTCGTCCCTCGGTCCCGGTGGTGGTGGACCGTAGTCCCGCCGTCCCGGCGGTCGGCAACGCGACACGCACGGCTACCCGCCGGCGAACCGCCTTGCCGCTATACTAACCCTCATCGCCCGGGTGGTGAAACGGTAGACACAGCGGACTTAAAATCCGCAGCCCGCGAGGGCGTGTGGGTTCGACTCCCACCCCGGGCACCACATCACCACTCCACTCTGGCCAAGGCCTCTTCCAGAATCGAGACCTCTTCCGGAGTGCCTACCGTGATGCGCAACGCGTTCGGCCCGCCCATCGGACGCCCTGCGCGGATGATCACCCCTCGGCGCAACAGGCCCTGGAACAGCCCTTCGACCGGACGGCCCATGTCGGCGTAAACGAAGTTGGCGAAGCTCTGCGAACACCGTCCGCCCAAACTCCGCAACATAGCTTCGATGCGCGCCATGCCATCACGGTTGACATCCAGCGTCCGCTGCAGGTGTTCCTCGTCGGCAAGGGCGGCGATGGCCGCCGCTTGGGCCAAGGAGTTCACGTTGAACGGCTCTCGGGCGCGGTGGATCGCGTCCACGACGACCTCTGAACCGAAGCCGTAGCCGATACGGATGCCCGCAAGCCCATAGGCCTTGCTGAACGTGCGCATCACGAAGACGCGGTGCCCTTCGCGCAACAAGTCGAGCCCGTCGGGGAACTCCTGCTCGTTGGCGGCGAATTCGTAGTACGCCTCGTCGAGGACGGCCAGCGTGGTCTCGGGAAGATCGGCGAGGAAGGCCCGAAGTTCGCGATCGCGGACGATGGTGCCCGTGGGGTTGTTCGGGTTGGCGACAAACACGAGTTTGGTCCGCTCGTCGCACGCCTTGGCCATGGCGTTCAGATCCAAACGGAAGTCAGAGTCCACGGGAACGTGGACGAGTTCGGCATCCGCGATCTGGGCTGCGGCTTCGTAGCGCACGAACGATGGATGACCCATCACCAGTCGGTCGCCCGGGCCCGCCAGCGTAATCAATCCCACCAGATGGATGAGCTCGTCGCTGCCGTTCCCCAGGACCACTTGACTAGGCGCGACCGTGTGCTTCGCGGCAATCGCGCGAACGAGATCGTGTCCGCTGGCGTCGGGATACAAGTGCAGATGGGCTGCCGCCTCGCGAATGGCTTCGACGGCTTTGGGCGACGGCCCCAACGGGTTCTCGTTGCTGGCCAGCTTGACGATCTTCTCCAGACCGAGCTCGCGGCGCACCTCGTCGATCGGCTTGCCTGGGGAGTAAGGCACCATGCGGCCCACGTTGGGCCGAATCAGCGACCCGTCGCTCATGGCTTGGTCTGACCACCGGATGCGTCTTGCGGCAAGGCGCGCTCGACGGGCTTGGATCGGCGCACTTTCGACTTGTCGAAACCGAGTCCGCCCCATGCCGCCTTGATCGCGCCCGCCACCTGGACGACTTTCAGGACCGTCATCAAGGGCGCGATGAGCTTGCTGTTGCCGACGGCCTGACTGATCCCGGCGTCCAACGAACGCACGATGCTGCCCGCGCGCGTGCCGACGGACTCAACCGCGCCTTGAGTCATGGAGACCAGACCATCGACCTTTGAGGCGATGCCATCCACCTTGCCGGCGATGGTCTCGACCCGGTCGGCCATCGCCTCGATTTTCCTCAATGCGGGCTTGACATCCTCGCGAAGGTCGCGGACCATACGCATGGCCTTGACGACCCCTACGGTCAGGACCACCAAGAACACCGACTGCAGGAAAAACGCAATGCCGGAAACCCAAAGCCAGATGGACGGTATTTCCATACGGCTAAGCTACCCTGACTTGCAGGTCCAACGTGACTCCAGGCGCGAGATCGAACCCGAACGTCAGCCGACCAGATACCGACTCGAAGGGATTGCCATTGACGGTGAAGCGTTCGCCCCAGAGTCCATCGAGGAGGATCGAACCCTTGCCTGCGAACGTGGAGCGGTTGGTGACGGCCACCTGTGCCCATCTCTTGCGCCGGTCGATGCGGACGCGCTCGATCGAGCCGAAACTGGTGCTGACCCGCACACCGACGAGGCCCAGATGGATGGTCTTGCCGATTCCGTCCCAAGGCACGACCGAGAGGCCTTGGTCGTCGGCGTCGTAGTCGCAGCCTAGCGCAACCGCTTCGCCCGAAACGCCTCGAACCAGATAGGATGCTGCGGTGCGAAGATACATGTAGAGGCTGGCCCCGGTGTCGCCGGTAAACGGAAGCATCCCATGGATCTGGCTGGTGGGGTCTGGGCAGAAGGCCGCAGCCGTTTGGCCTTCAGGGCCGACCAACGCCCAGGGCGCGAGCAATCCGCCGTAGGCGGCGCGCAACACGTGTTTTGGGACGAAGCGCAGGTCGCGCGTCAGGTGCCGCAACAACATCGCCGAGTTGGCGGGCGTGGGAGGCGTGATGCAGAGTTCGGCGTTGTCGATCAGCCGAGGCATGGGGTTGACCCCTTCGAAGAGCGATTTGTCGACGCCGTGCCACCACCAACTGGGCGCAAGGCCCTTGGCCGCGATCGCGCAGCGCAGCATCCGGTCCTGCATCTGACGGTCGCGCTCCACGCTGGCGGCGAGATAGACGTCGTCGAACGGTTCGCTGCTCCAATCGCGCCCGTCACGGAAATCGTAGTCGAGTTCGACGAGCCTTTCCCAGCGCTCGGCCAGGCGTGTGAGGACGACGCGATAGAGGTCAGGCTCGGCCTCGGCCACGGCGTCAAGGTCCATCTCGGTGAGCAACGGGAACAACAGCAGGCCGCTTCGCTCGATACGGTTGGTGTCGGCGAATTGGAACATCGCCGCCAGCGTCTTGGCCGCCATGACCGACCATTCCTTTGAACTCCTGGACAGCTGGGTCGTCGTCTCCGCGATGCGCGCCATGGCGTCGTAGAACAGCGCGACGCGGACGTACATCTCCGGGTCGCCATAGTCGGTGGCGACGGCAACCGAGCTCTGAAACTCGCAGCCCACGGCAAAGGAGCTCGGGTTCTGGAGCGAACTTCGCAGGAACGTCTCGACGTAGTCCTCCAACGCCTCGATCTCTTCCCGATGGGCGCTGACCACGTTCTTCTCGGCCAGGAACAACGCTTCGCCCAGCCCGCAGTAGATGGCGTAGTCGGAGAGGAACCACTCCGCGTCGGCGAGCACGTCTCGCAGACCGTTTTGCGATGGCACGAACGCACCGTGCAGGGCATGTCCCGGCTTGTGCAGGCGCTGATGCTCGAGCAGCCACGTCGCCCGCGCCTGAATCAGTTCTTCGATGGGGCGCGTGACCAAGGCATGGGCCGAACCGGAACGTCCACGGTCGTCGAAAAAGCTGATGCGGTAGTTCCCCGGAGCGGTCGGGCGCAGCAGGCAGATACCCCCGTTCTCGTCGGCATCGGCCTCGAACTCGCAAGGCGGCTCGACCTCGAAGCTCTTTACGCTGGTGCCGGAGACCTCGACGCCGATGCCGGCGTGGATCGGCGCGACCGCCGACGGGATCATTTTCACCGAGGGGCGGTTGAGGAACTCCAGATACTCGGGCAGGTCCTGCGAAGCCGTCTGGTCCACGGGCACGAACCGCGTTTGGAACGCCCGCCTTTCTCCCGGTTCCAGGATCAGCGACGAGTGGCCGTTGAACCAGCGGGACCGATCTTCGCGTTCGATGACCGCCGTGCTGTAAAGGTAGACGATTGGGATGCCTTCCCAGCAGTGGGGAGCGGCGATCGAAGCGGGCACAGAGGCCGCCATCTCCCAGCCCGTCTCTTCACCCGGAAAGACCAAGAGACCTGGGGGCTCGCCGTTGATGCGCTGCACGTGGAGATAACTCGCCACCCCGCCGATCGACTTGTGGATGTGGAGGCGGTTCCGGAACACTTTGCGTGCTGCGTCCGGGCTGCCTCCCCCGTCGAGCAGGTTGTGGAACGCGAAGGGCAGGGCCAACTCGCCGATCTCGATGGTCCGCGAGCTGTTGTTGCGGAGGGTCAGACTCCAGATCACCACGGGAATCGCACCGGGCTGTTCGAAGAACACGCCTTCCGCCGAAATCTCAGGCAGCAGTGCGAAGTCGTAGTTGTAACCGACCTTGTTCTCGCTTGGGTCGTAATCGATCGGAAAGGCGGTCTTGTTGCGGTCGAACACCCACGGCTCGTCGGGGCTGTTGCGTGCGCCGATCAGGACGGTCCCCGGGTAAAAGTCTTCGGCGTACTCCTCGCCGAACGGCATCGGGGGCAGGACGAACTGGAATTCCTCGGCTTCTTCGGGCAACTCGGGGTCGGTGACCCACATCTGCTGGATGCGGCCGCCCGGCCCGAACTCCAGCGTCAGAAGCGACGCGAGCAGTTCTTCCCGGTTTTCGTCATCAAAGGGGTCCATGCAGGGTCGCCTTGGAATCAGGATACCGCAGGGGCCTTGGACATGCGTTGGACGGCGGCCGCGAGGGTTCCTGCCAGCACCAAGGCGGGCAAGTAGGTGGCAGCCGGGATCTTGGCGATTCCCGCCAAGCCCAAGCCGATGGCCAACATCAACGCGCCACCCGTCGCAACGACCTCGCTCAGCAGGGAGGGGTTATCGGCCACGGGCTTCAGGTACCGCGCCAAGAGCGTGAGCGTCCCCTGGAACACCAGCACGACGACCGCCGTGACCAAGACCCCGGGCCCGAGCAACGCGGCGAAGAACACGCTCGAGATGCCATCCATCACGCTCTTGAGCGCGAGCAGGTCGATCTTGTTTTCCAGTGCGTCCTCCAGGCAGCCCAAAAGAGTCATCGGGCCGACGCAAAACAGCACGGTCGTCGTGACCAGAGCCTCCTGGAACCGGCCTTCGCCCAGACCGCCGACGGAAGTCTTGGCCCAGTCGGCCAGTTGTCCAAGTCCTTCTTGGATACCCAGCAGGTGGCCGACCACCCCGCCGATCGCCACCGAGAACGCGACGATGAGCACGTTCTGGCCCTCCAGGAACATCTTGACGCCGATGCCCATGGTCACCAATCCCAGCCCCTGGAGGGCGACGGACATCAACGACTCGGGCGCGCTGTTTCGCAGGAGCAGACCAACCACGGCACCCACGGCGACGCATGCCGCGTTCAGCAACGTGCCTCGCATGGGGATTCGGCGCATCAGGGATGCATCATGACGGGTTCAGGCCGTCCGAGACAAGCCATCGGTCTCCGGCATCGCGAACAGGCTTGGGAATCCGCCCGTGTGCCAGAACAGCACGCGGCCCGACAGCTCGCCCCGTTCTGCCAAACCGATCAACCCCGCGAACGACTTGGCGCTGTAGACCGGGTCGAGGAAGATGCCCTCGGTTCGGGCCAGACGCTCGATAGCGGACATCCCGTCGTTGCTGAACACCGCGTAGCCTGGGCCGACCCAGTCCAGCCAATACTCAAAGTCGCTCTCGCGAAGCCGCTTGTTCTGCCCCGTGATCTTGTCCAGCCCTTCGGCCAGAGGCACCAGCGTCTCTGCGACCAAGCCGGGTTCCGGGTCGCACGAGACGCCGATCACGCGCGTGGGCGTTTGGTGGAACGCATAGGCCAGTCCCGTATGCGTGCTGCCGCTGCTCGTCGCCACCACGATCGTGTCGAACGGGTCTTCGAGTTCTGCCGCCGCTTGGACGAAACCAAACGCACCAACCGGCGAAGAGCCGCCGATGGGGATGATCGCGACCTTTCGACCCGCAGACCGCTCTTCCTCGGCGGCAGTCTCCACGGCCTCGTACAGTTCGTCCCAAGTCCCATCGGGCAGGATGTCCACCTGCGCTCCGAGGAGGTGGTCCAGCATCAGATTGCCCCCTCTTGAGACCAACCGGGTCCCCGTGGGCTTGCCGACGGGACCGTCGTAGGGCACGTCCATGGTCACGGCCCGAAGACGGAGGCCATGCATCGAGCACGCCGCTGCGAGTTGGCGCACGAAGTTGCTCTGCGACGAACCGCACGTGATCACCGTGTCGGCCCCTTGCCGCAGGACATCGGCCACCAGGTACTCGATCTTGCGGCCTTTGTTGCCACCCCCTGCGAAGCCGGTGAGGTCGTCCCGCTTCACCCAAAGGTCGAGTCCGAGCTCCTTGCCCATACGGCTCAACGGGTGGACGGGGGTCGGGGCACAGATCAGAGGCACTTTGGGCAGCACGCCGCAGGGGATACCCGAGATTTGCCATGTTCGATGTGCCAGCCGGTGGTTCGACGGGATTCCGTGGGACCTCGCGATCCTACCGAATGCGCACGGCCCCATCTGTGCGATGAATGGACTGAGCCTTCCCCGAACGGAGGTGGACATCATGATCGCAACCGTCACAAGAACTCAGGTGGAATACCCGCCGCGAGCCCCCACAGTGACCAATCTGGCCATCGGGTGCAACTGCGGCGTGTGTCCCGCATGCTCGGCCCGAGGCGCCCGCTTGTTCGAGGCGGTGTCCAAGTCTCGCGCTGCCGACCCATCTACGGCGACGCCCCGACAGGCCGAACCTCCCGAAGCGCGCTACGATCCGATTGCGCGACGGCTGACCGTTCCCGGTCGTGCCCCGGTGGCGCTCGACGCGTATGCGTCGGACCCCGTCCGCAGTCAGGAAGTCGCGCGAGAGGTGAAGATCGCCGCGCTCGCCTATCCCAACCCATCGCCCGACGACCGCCAGGCCGTGGCCGACGCCGAGAAGATGGCGCGTTTGGCGAGGATCGCGACGGCCAAGCAGGACCACATCCGGCAGGCTTTTCAGCCGCAAGCCGAGCCCGAGCCGGCTTTGGACGCTTTCCTTTGAGTTAGGACTTGCCCGCGAGGAAACCGCGCACGAAGCCAATGCACTGGGCGACCTCGGGAAGCGACGCATCCCAGTTGTGCTCGTACTCGACGCTCAGGCTACCCGAAAAGCCGATGGCCTGCAACTCGGCGAGCACGGCGGCGATTTCGGAGACGCCTGTGCCGTAGGGCACATCGTGCCCGCCCCGTGCAAACTCGTGCAGGTCCTTGAGATGGCTGCTGACCACCCTACCCTTCAGCGTCTTCAACGCGTCCACCGGCTTGATGCCCGAGCGCACCCAGTGCCCCGTGTCGGCGCACGCTCCGATGCGAACGTCCCGGTCCTTGACCAGGTTGTACACATAGGCCGGGTCCCAAACCTTGTAGTTTTCGTCGTTCGGGCGGCGCGGGTGATTGTGGTAGCCGACCTTGAGGTCGAACTCCTTGACCATCGCTTCCGCCGTGGCGATCGCTTCGGTGGATTCTGTGTTGATGATCTGAATGCCCAGCGACTTGGCCCAGGCGAACAACTTCCGCGCCTCGCCGGCGTCTTGGCTGATGCCCGTCACGCCGAACGCGATGGCGCGCACCTTGTGCTTCTCCAAGTGTTCGGCCAATCGCTTCGTCGCTGCGTCGCCCATCTCCGGGCCGACCTTGACGTCTTCGCCCTTGACCATTGTTTGTCCGGGATACAGCTCGATGAACGAGGCGCCCGCTTGAGCGGTCTTCTCAATGGCCTCGAACGTGGAAAACCGGTTGAAGGTCCAGGCTTGGACGGTGATGTTGAATCCTCCCGAGGAGGCCAGAAGAGCGGCTACGGCGATGGTGGTCATTTCAATCTTTCGGCGTCGGACGTGCGTTCCCAGGTAAACCCACGGTGGCCGAAGTGGCCGTTGCGGGCGGTCGGAAGGTATTTCACCTTCTCGGGGTTGCGAAGCGACAGGTGCTCGATGATGCCCTTGGGCGAAAGGTCGAACGCGTCGCGGACCTTCTTTTCGATCTTCTCGGGGTCCTCGTGTTCGGTGCCAAAGGTATCCACGGCAATCGCGACGGGTTGGGCGACGCCGATGGCGTACGCGAGCGTGATCTGCGCCTTGTCGGCAAGCCCGGCTGCGACGATGCACTTGGCCACGTGACGAGCCATGTAGGCGGCGGAGCGGTCCACCTTGGTCGGGTCTTTGCCGCTGAACGCGCCACCTCCGTGCGGGCAGAGGCCGCCGTAGGTGTCCACGATGATTTTGCGCCCGGTCAGGCCGGTGTCGCCTTGCGGCCCACCGATCTCGAACGCGCCCGTGGGGTTGATGTGCATTTCCGGGGTGCCGTCCACGTACTCGGCGAATTCTTTGAGCACGGGGTCGATGATGTGCGTTTTGACCTTCTCGCGCACCTCGTCCTGATCGTTGGTCGGGCCGTGCTGTTGCGAAAGGACGACCGTCTCGATGCGCTTGGCGCGACCGTCTTCGTAGCGGACCGAGACTTGGCTCTTGGCGTCGGGGCGGAACCCAAGGCTGGGATGCTTCTTGCGCACATCGGCGGCCACGGCGGTCATGCGGTGGGCGATGGCGATGGGCAGCGGCATGAGCTCGACCGTCTCGCTGGTCGCCATGCCGAACATCATGCCTTGGTCTCCCGCCCCACCCGTGTCCACACCCTGGGCGATATGGGCGGATTGCTCTTGGATGGCGACCAGCACGCCGCACGTGTTGCCGTCGAAGCCAAGGTCGGTATCGGTGTAGCCGACCTCTTTGGCGACGTTGCGGACGGTTTGCGCGATATCGACATAGCCGTTGACCGTAACCTCACCCGCGATGACGGCAAGCCCACGGGTGAGCAACGTTTCAACGGCGACGCGAGCGTTGGGGTCTTGAGCGAGGAATTCGTCGAGGAGCGCGTCGGAAATCTGGTCTGCGAGCTTGTCGGGGTGCCCTTCGCTGACGCTTTCCGAGGTGTAGATGGTGGTTCGGGGCATTGGAGTCGCCCGAGAGGATACCCCCCACCCCGACGTTGGCGAAGGATCGGGGCCCGGATCGACTAGCTGGAGCGGCCGACCACGGCGTACCGATCCGCCATGGTTTGCGATTGGGTATCGAACCGGTCGCACATGATGCGGATGAACGTTCCGTCGATGATCAGCCAGTTGACCACCAACACAATGGGCGGCATCGGAATGTGGGCGCCGATTTCGTTGGGCAGGAGCGAAAAAAGCCACGCGATCAGGCCGTTGACGGGAAAGGCGATGGACGCGAACACAGGCGCAACCCGGAGGGCCGTGGCGTGGATAGGCCACAGGTCGCGCTGCAGTTGCTTGAAACGGCTCCACAGGTTGGGCGACGTGGTTCGGTAGAAGTCCACGTTGGCAACGGCCCAAAACGTCTGGAACGCCAGCGTGGTCAGGACGAGACTGAAGACGAGCGTCAACGCAACCGCCAAATAGGGGTTGCGCGTCTGGTACTGGACCGAGGTCGCCAGACCGGCCGCGACCAAGCCAAAGCCCCCGGAGAAGAAGAAGGCGGCGAAGAACTTGCCTCGGAACGCCTTGGCCAAGGCGTCGCGCCGCGATCGGATATCGGTGAAGTTCCAGTTCCGCAGGGCGTGATACGCGGCTGAAAAGTCTTCTCCGATCTTGCGCAGGTGGTAGACGGGGTTCGCCAGATCTCGAAGCGTCTTGCGCAACCCTTTGCGGGGCATGGGGCAGGATGTCGACGGGTCGTTGACCGGATCGCTGTCGGTCGTCGCGGCGGGTTGAGGCATGCGGTCGGGTCTCAGTTCGGGATTACGATTGTAGCCGACCGAACGATGCGCCGACCCCCGCTCGGACCCATCGAATCGGCTCGCCTAGGGCTGGATCACGCGGGTCGCTGGGAGCCCATCGCAACGAACCAGCGTCCTCGCAACGCCAGCGAGACGGTCACCAGACCGATCAACGCGGGCACCTCGACCAGAGGCCCCACCACGGCGGCGAGCGCCTGGCCCGAGCCGATGCCGAACACCGACACCGCAACCGCGATGGCCAGTTCGAAGTTGTTTCCGGAGGCGGTGAACGCGAGCGTGGCGGCCTTGGGATAGTCTGCGCCCGACCCCCGGGCCAGCCAAAGGCTGACCAAGAACATCGCGACGAAGTAGATGGCCAGCGGCGCGGCGATGCGCAAGACATCGAGGGGCAGCCGAACGATCAGATCGCCCTTCAGCGAAAACATCAACACGATCGTCCCGAGGAGCGCCACGAGCGTGACCGGACTCACGCGAGGCAGAAACCGCTCGCGATACCACGACTCGCCCTTCCATCTCAGCGCGAGAAACCGCGTCGCCATGCCCGCAAAGAACGGGATGCCGAGGTAGATCATGACGGAGCCGAAGATTTCACCGATGGCAACCGGGACGATGGCGCCTTGCAGACCGATCAGGGGCGGTAGCACCGTGATGAAGAACCAGGCGTACACGCCGAAGAACAGCACCTGAAAGATGCTGTTGAAGGCGACGAGCCCCGCCGCATAGTCGGTGTCTCCCTCCGCGAGGTCGTTCCATACCAGGACCATGGCGATGCATCGTGCCAATCCCACCAGAATGAGTCCCGTCATGTACTCGGGCTTGTCTCGCAAGAGCGTCACGGCCAAGGCGAACATCAGGATCGGACCGACGACCCAGTTTTGCAGCAAGGAGATCCCAAGGAGCCGTCGGTTCGCGAACACGTCGGGCAACCGCTCGTAGCGGACCTTGGCCAGCGGCGGATACATCATCAGGATCAAACCCACCGCAAGAGGCAGGTTCGTGGTGCCGACCTGCATGCGTTGGATGGCACCCTCGACTCTCGGCGCGAAGCGTCCAAGCGCGACGCCAGCGGCCATCGCGAGGAAGATCCAGAGCGTCAGGTAGCGGTCGAGCAGGGCGAGCGACTTGCGTGGCGTCATGAACAGTTGGAATCGTCGGACGGGAGTTGCTGGAAGTGGGTGGAGAAGCGGTCCAGGACCTCGCGGTTGGGGGTGCAGACCATGCGTCTGCCGTTCCGCTCGATGGTCAACAATCCGGCCCTGCGCAACTTGTGGAGATGGAACGAGATGCGCGAATCGATGCCCCCTTTGCCCGTGATTTGGCAACACACCTCTCCCGCCGATGCTCCTCCTCGCGTGACCTGGCCATCCTCGCTCACACCGACCGTGCCACCGCATGCGAGGAGGTAGCCCAGGATGCGAACGCGCGTGGGGTCGCTGAGGGCTTTGCAGAGGGCAGCGAACGATTCGGCTTCCACACGGAAAGTATGCCCACACACTTCAACGATGATTGAAATGTTTGGGCACAATGGCTGCGCCACTTTGGCTGGCGGGCCCGCGGCCGTGAACGACGCTCTTCGCAATCCGGACCGAAAGAGAAGGAATTCCTTCTTCGATGTCGTATCCAGTGCGAACACGCATGAAGCACGCCAAACGTCTCTGCCTCCTGGGGTTGGCCCTCAGCATCGCCGGATCGGTCGCTGCGCAGGAGGCGAAGCCTCTCGCGGACTTTGCGATCGTGGGCGCTCGGATCGAGATCGGCGATGGCCGAGTGATCGAGAATGGCACCGTGGTGGTTCGGGGCGGCAAGATCGCCGAAGTCACCACTTCGAACAAGACGCCTGCAGGGATGGACGTCGTGTCTGCCGCGGGCAAGACCCTCTATCCCGGCTTTATCGATGCGTACTCCACGCGCAATCTAGCGTTGCCGGCGGACGGCGACCTGTCCGTCGGTGCGCCGGACACCGTGACGCGTGCTCCGGCGACCATGTGGCAGGGCAACCGAAAGGGCGTGTCCCCCGAGGTCGATGCGTCCGAGGTGCTCAGCTTCGATACGGACGAGTCGGCGCACAAAGCGGGCATTGCCGCAGCGCTTCTGGTCCCCGGCCGAGGCTCGATTCGGGGGCTTGGAGCCGTCGTGAACTTGTTGCCGAAAGATGCCGGCGAGCGCGTGGTCGAGCCTCGCGTTGCCATGGGCATGTCATTCCGAGGCGCAGGGGGAGGCGGACCCGGTGGCGGAGGAGGAGGTGGCGGTTATCCGGGCAACATCCTCGGCATCATCGCCCTGATGCGCCAGAAGCTCTCCGACGCGCAGTATTACGCGCTCTATCCCGAGGCCGAACCCGTCGAAGCGCAAACGCCCAAGTGGTTGCTCGGGGCCCGGGCGTTGCGTCCCGTCGTCAACGGGCTCACTCCCGTGGTCTTTGCCGCTGACCTCGACCGCGAGATTTACCGCGCGTTCCGCTTGGCCGATGAATTCAAACTCCGGCTTATCCTGAGCGGCGGACGCGACGCCTACCTGCATCTCGACGAGATCAAGCGGCGCAACGTCCCTGTGTTGCTTGGTCTCGGCATTCCCAGCGAACCCAACACGCAACCCGACAAAGACGATGTGCCGCCGGGCGATGCGATCCCGGTCGAATACCGCAAGGAGCGACACGCCAACTGGAGCGAGCAAATCCAAAACGCCAAGAAACTGTTCGAGGGCGGTGTGACCGTGGCGTTCAGTTCCGACGGTGACACGATGAGCGGGTTCCTGAACAACGTGCGCCGCGTGATCCAATCCGGCGTGCCGCGAACCGAGGCGCTCAAGGCGCTCACCGTCAATCCGGCCAACATCCTGCGCGTGTCCGACCGCCTCGGCTCGATCGAGGTGGGCAAGCTGGCCAACTTCACGTTGATGGATGGCGATTTTGCCGACGCGAAGACGAAGGTCGAGATGGTTTGGATCGCAGGCAACAAGGTGTACGAGTTCAAGGAGGAAGGACGATGACGAAGACCCTCGCCACTGGAATCGCTCTCGCGCTGGGTGCGTTGGTATGTGCGCAGCAGTTCCCATTCGAGCTGGAGGCCCATCGCAAACCCTCGATCCAGACCGGTGGCAACGCCGTCGTCAAGGGCGGGCGCATCCTCACCGCCACCAAGGGCATCATCGAAAATGGCGACATCCTCGTCCGAGGCGGCAAGATCGAGGCGATCGGCCCGAATCTGGCGGTCCCACGCGGCTTCGCGGTCATCGATGCGCGCGGCAAGGTGGTCTCGCCCGGCATCATCGACGGCCACTCGCACCGCGCCTCCGACGGCACCAACGAGGGTTCGGACAGCATCACGGCCGAAGTCCGCATCGAGGACGTCCTGAACCTGAGCGGCATCAACGTGTGGCAGGCTCTGGCCAGCGGCCACACGTCGGCCCTCATCCTGCACGGGAGCGCGAACAGCGTGGGCGGCGAGAGCAAGGTCATCAAGTACAAGTACAAGAAGGCGCCCCACGAGGCCGTTATCCCCGATGCACCGCGCATGATCAAGTTCGCCCTCGGCGAAAACGTGACTCGGAAAGGCTCCACAGCGACCGGCCCGGGCCGTTTCCCGCGCAGCCGTATGGGCGTCGAGGCCCTCTACCGCCGCGCGTTCACCGAAGCCCGCGAGTACTTGGATGCGTGGAAGGCGTACGAAGCCAAGAAGGCGAGCGACCCCAAGGCGATCCCGCCGCGCAGGGATCTGCGTCTCCAGACGCTGGCGGACATCCTGGAGGGAAAGGTCTGGGTGCAATGCCACAGCTACCGGGCCGACGAGATGCTGATGATGGTGCGCCTGTCGCAGGAGTTCGGCTTCAAGATCGGAGCCCTGCAACATGCTCTTGAGGCTTACAAGATCGCCCCCGAACTGGCGGCGGCAGGCGTGGGCGTCTCCATGTTCGTCGACAACTGGTCGTTCAAGCTGGAAGGCTACGATGCGATTCCCTTCAACGCGGCGATCTGCACCAAAGCGGGCGTCAACGTCTCGATCAACACCGACGGCCTGAGCGGCACCACCGCCCTGAACATCGACGCCGCCAAGACGATGCGGTTCGGCGGCTTGACCGAAGAGCAGGCGCTGCAGACGCTGACGATCAACCCGGCCAAGCAGCTCGGCATCGACCACCGCACGGGCAGCATCGAACTGGGCAAGGACGCCGACCTCGTGATTTGGGACGGCCACCCGCTCAGCGTCTACAGCAAGTGCGCCATGACGCTCATCGAAGGCGAGGTGTACTTCGAGCGGCGCGACGCCTTCGGAGTGGACCGCAACGCGATCATCAAGACTCACCTCGATCCGCAGGGCGCAAAGGCCGAGGCTCCACTTCCCGCGAGGTCGAACGCCTATGCGATCGTGGGAGCGACCCTTCACCCCGTGAGCGGGCCGACGATCGAGGGCGGCACCATTATCATCCGTGACGGCAAGATCGAAGCGGTGGGCGAGCGCGTACCGATTCCGACGGGCGCGACGCGCATCGAGGGGCGAGGCATGCATGTTTATCCGGGCTTCATCGATGGAGGTTCGCAGATGGGC
Source organism: Fimbriimonadaceae bacterium (assembly GCA_039811705.1). Lineage (GTDB taxonomy): Bacteria > Armatimonadota > Fimbriimonadia > Fimbriimonadales > Fimbriimonadaceae > UBA2387. The sequence goes on from JBDHZD010000015.1 coordinate 21,819, forward strand.
ATTGCCGAGATTTCGCCCATACCGGTCAGTCTGGACAACTCGGAGCTGGGGAGCATCCAGCCCGACCTCGACGTGCTGACGGCGCTCTTCGTCGAGTCGGCACACTACGGGCCGGCGCGCTACAACGGCGTCCTGAACGTGTTCACGCGCAACACGTCGGGTCTCATTTCCGGGCAAGGCGCGGTAATCCATACCGACGGCTACACCAGCGAGGGCTTCGGCCTGCTGCGCCGCGCGGGCATGTATGTGTCGTATCCGTCCTCGTCGAGCTCGGCGCGCTTGGCGCAGTTCGACGTTTGTTGCGACACCATCGACATGTCGGCGTTGCTCGGCCTGGGCGGCGCCGAAGGCGGTCACAACCACGGGGCCGCGAGCGAAGAACCCGAACTCACCACCGAGCAACTGCGGCAGTTCTACGAACTGATGGGCGGCGGCTGGATGGCCGCTCCGCAGTTCGGAGGCGGACAACAGTCGGCGGGATCGGAGGACGATCTAGAGCGGTACTTCGAAGAGGTCCGCACCTATATGGCCGAGCGCGAAAAGGACCCGACGACTCCGCGCGACTTGCGGAAAGACGCCATGGCGCCCTACCTGCGTGGCGAGAAAACCGTGTTCCTGCGAGCGCGCAATGCGGCCAGCATCCGCAACGCCGTCGCGTTCGCCAAGAAGCACGGTTTGAAGGTTGTTCTTGTGGACGCTTCGGAAGCGTGGAAGGAAGCCGCTCTGCTGGCCAAGGAGAACATTCCGGTCATCATCAACGCTGCAGGCGCCAGCACGCTGGGGGCCAATACGACCGACAACGCCTGGGATCCCTATGACACACCCTACGTCCGCCCAGCCCTGTTGGCGAAGGCCGGCGTGAAGTTCTGCTTCCAAGCGGGTTCCAGTTCGGAGACGATGAACCTGCCCGCCAAGGCGGCTCAGAGTTGCGCCTATGGTCTGTCGCGGGAGGCTCTCCTGCGGGCGTTGACTTTGGACGCGGCCCAGATTCTGGGGGTGGGCGACAGAGTCGGTTCGCTTGAGCCGGGCAAGATGGCGAACCTGATCGTCACCGACGGCGACCCCTTCGAGTTCACGGGCTCCGTGCGCTATGCGTTCATCGAGGGTCAGCCCAGAGCGATGGCGACCAAGCACACGATGCTTCGGGACAAGTACATGGCCCGCCTGCCCTGATCGGGCGGGCGGACCCTTGGCGAGTGAGGGCTTAGTTCTTCGCTTTGGCCGCTCGCAGGCGATTCATGGCGCGCTCCAACTCCATGGTCGCTTGTTCCGCGTTCATGGTGGAATCCTCGCCGCGGAGCGCCTTGCGCGCACGCTCAAGCGCGGCCGTCTCGCGCGCCACGTCGATCTCCTCGGCGAGGTCGGCGGAGTCTGCCAAGATGGTCATCTTGTTGCCGGAGAACTCGGCGAAGCCGCCGCCGATGGCCACGAAGTTGCGCTGGAGATTGGCGTCTTGGTACTCCAAGAGCCCGGCGCGCAACACCGAGACAACGGGCACGTGGTTGGCCATGACGCCGAAGTAGCCTTCGGCGCCAGGGGCGATGACGGAGGTGGCTTCGGTCTCGACGACCGAGCGATCCGGAGCCACCACCGAGAGCTTGAACGTCGCCATGCCTTAGACCGCCGCGAGTTTGCGGGCCTTTTCCCGAGCGTCTTCGAGCGAACCGCAATAGAGGAACGCCTGTTCGGGCATGTCGTCGCAGTTGCCGTCGACGATTTCCTTGAACGAGGCGACCGTCTCATCGATGGTGACGTAGCGGCCCGGGTTGCCCGTGAACTGCTCGGCGACGAAGTTCGGCTGGCTGAGGAAGCGCTCGATCTTTCGGGCGCGGGCGACCAGCATCTTGTCGTCGTCGGAGAGTTCGTCGATGCCCAGAATGGCGATGATGTCCTGCAGTTCGCGGTACCGCTGCAGCGTCTGCTGGACGCGGCGGGCGATGTCGTAGTGCTCTTGGCCGACGATCTGCGGGTCGAGGTTCTTCGACGTCGAGGCCAGCGGGTCCACGGCGGGGTACAGGCCCTTGGACGCGATCGAGCGCTCCAGATAGACGTAGGCATCCAAGTGCGAGAACGTCGTGGCCGGCGCGGGGTCGGAGGGGTCGTCCGCAGGGACGTAGACCGCCTGCACCGACGTGACCGAACCCTTGGTCGTCGATGTGATGCGCTCTTGGAGCAGACCCATTTCCGTCGCCAGCGTGGGTTGGTAGCCGACGGCGCTGGGCATACGACCGAGAAGCGCGGAGACTTCGGAACCCGCTTGGACGAAGCGGAAGATGTTGTCGACGAAGATTAGCACGTCCGAGCCGATTTCGTCGCGGAAGTACTCGGCCATCGTCAGGGCTGTGAGCGCGACGCGGAGTCGGGCTCCGGGCGGCTCGTTCATCTGGCCGAAGACCATGGCGGTCTTGTCGATGACGCGCTTGGTGGAGCCGTCCTTGTCGGTGAACGTGGCTTCCTTCATTTCGAGCCACAGGTCGTTGCCTTCGCGGGTGCGCTCGCCGACGCCGGCGAACATCGAGACGCCCGAGGCTTCGACGGCGATGTTGCGGATCAGCTCTTGGATGAGAACCGTCTTGCCCAGACCGGCACCACCGAAGAGACCGATCTTGCCGCCCTTGTTGAACGGGATCAGCAGGTCGACGACCTTCAAGCCCGTCTGTAGGAGTTCGACTTTGGTGGACTGCTGTTCGAAACTTGGTGGCTGGCGGTGAATCGGCAGTCGTGGCGCTTCGGCGATGGCGGCGGCCTTCTGGGCGCGGACTTCGGGCGTATCGGCGTGTTCGCCCGATTCGATGACGTCGATAGGCTGGCCCAGAAGGTTGAAAACGCGTCCCAGCGTGGCTTCGCCCACTGGCACCGAAATGGGACCGCCCGTATCGGTGGCGGCCATGCCTCGGACCAGACCGTCGGTACTGGCAAGCGCGACCGTGCGGACGATATCGTCGCCCAAGTGCTGTGCGACTTCGCACACGAGGTCCACGCCCCGCGTTTCGTCCTTGATCTCGACCGCGTTGTAGATACTGGGCAATCCGTCCGCAAAGCGGCAGTCCACGACCGGACCCATGACTTGAATGACCGTGCCAACTCCTGGCATGTTGTTGCTGATTCCTCCGCCGGCGACGATGTTGGAACTGCCGCACCCGCAAGCGGGCGCGAGAGGATCGCCGGGCCGCGCAGATTATACCAGCGCGTGGCAGAGGGCAATGCATCGTCTGATCGCAGACAGAGGTCGCTAAGTCGTCCTTGCTGCGAGCGGAAACATCCAAAGTCCGATCAAGGTAACGGGCCCTCAACCCTGCAAATCTGGGATGCTAAGCCAGATTTGCAGGGTTGAGGGCTCCCAGACTTGGAGAACATCAGCCTCTCCGAGGTGAGTAAGCCGGGTCAGGACCCAGAGCCGACCTCGGAATCACGCACAATAGGCCGTTCCGTGTCCAAGAAGCGTCGCCACTTTCCCAAACTCCGGGAATACCTGGAGCACGTGCACAAGAACTCTCCGCTCGAGCGGGCCGAAGGTTGGTTGATCGGCCTTGGAGTCGGCGGCAGCATTACGGCGTTGGTGGCGTCGGGATTGGCCACGGCGATCACCAACACCCCTGCGATGATGTTGGGCGGACTGGCCGCGCTCGGCGTCGTCTGGACGGGTTGGGTGGTCATGTACCGCAACAACTTCCACCCGCGCGACGAGGCCAAGAAAGCCCTGGTCGACGCTCACAAGGCCGCCAAGAAGATGCTCGAACATGTTCGCGGACGCAGACTCCATCGCTTCATGGACGTTGCGACGGCCGAGGTGCTCGAAGCGTGCGCCTTCCACTGGAGCCGCATCCGTTCCGCGCTGGATTCGCCCGCGTGGAATCCAGACGTGTTGGAAGGACACTGGTTCGCCGTTCGAGACCAAGCCCTGCGCGCATCGGACGAGGCCATGCTGGAAGCGATCTATCTGGCTCGTGCCGGTTTGTCGGAAAAGCGGATGTCTGGGTCGCCAGAGTTTCTGGAGTGGGCGGAGGATTTCTTCGACGTGGACGTCGACGACTTGCTCAAGAAGTTCGGCGTCCGGCACGGTTCTTCAGAGGAGGACGTCTACGGTTATCAGCCCGCATTGCTTCGCCCTCTCCACCAGATCGGCACCAAGCTGAGGACCCTTGCAGACGAAATGGAGAAGGCGCCCGCGCCCAGCGCTCGCCCTATGACCGCTGCCCGGCAGTCTTCGGCCTCGGCGATCGACCTCACGCTGAGCGAGATCGGTGCGCTCAAGAAGGCGGAACGCGAATTGAACGACTCGATTCAGCAGAGGCTCGATCATTGACGCTTGAGCTGATCGAGGACGGTCTGCAAGATGGACCGGTCAATATGGCCCGAGACCGGGCGCTCGTCGCATGCCTGTCCGCTTGCGAGGCATCGGCGAGGGTCTACGGCTGGACGGGGCCGTGGGTCAGCCTGGGTGCGTTCCAACGCGAGGAGCGCGAACTTGTGGGCGGTTGCACCGTGCCCACGGTGCGCCGACCGACAGGGGGCAAAGCGGTGTTGCACGGGCACGACATCACGCTGGGCCTCGCAGCTCGCCTGGAGGCCCTTTTGCCCGAAGTCCCCGCCGGCATTCGCGATCGGGCCGTCAAAAGGGCCTATCGGGCCTTGGCTGAGCCCCTCGTCATGGCCTTGCGTGCATGCGGGCTCGGCGCCTCGCTTGCGGAAGACACCCCCTTTGTTCGCGGCGGTGGTCGCACGGGTGATTGCTTCGCCCATGTCTCGCCGAACGACATCGTCGATGCGCAGACCGGCGCCAAGCTGTGCGGTTGCGCGCTGTCGCTTGGCGAGGGGGTCGTGCTTCTTCAGGCGAGCATGCCGTGTCGCGAACCGCTCGTGGATCCGGCGACGGTGTTTCCCTGCCCGCACCGACACCAGGTCCGCAACTGGTCCCATGAACGCTTTGCCGGTTGCTTTGCCGAGGCTTGGCGGGAATTCCGCTAAAATGGACATCAAGACGTTTCCCAAAGCGAACGATTGCGTTGCCGTCATCGTCCCATGATTGGTTGCGCCGCTTGTTCGGGGCGATCTGTCGGAGGAATGTTCAGGACCGTGAAAACCAAACTCTTGCTGGCCCTTGGGGTCGTTTCAGCAGTGTCGGTCGCCGGTACGGCGACTTGGCTCGTCTCGGGTTCATCTGCCGCGGGGGCCGAGTGCGCTCTGTTCGGCGTCGATGCCACGCCCTCTTCAGCCCAGCCTTCAACGCTGGCACAACTTCAGACTCCCGTCGATGACCGTCCCATGTGTGTCATCGGCACCACGGCCGACGGTGTCAAGGTTTCCGTGTTGTTCGCCGCCGGCACCGATCCCAAGTACATCGGCCGCGTGATGTGGAACTTCTCGAACTCGGTGGCGGGCAATCAGGAGCCTTGGTACAACGCCGGCACCCGATGGTCGGGAACGGCCCAGCAGACCAGCACGGGGAGCAATGGCGATCCCGTCCGGCTGACCTACTCCTATGTTCCGGACGGCACGCAGATCCCCGATGCGGGATTTGGAGGTGGGCCGAGCAACCTGAACGACAAGATGAACACCAAGTTCGGCGGCCAACTGTGGAGGACCAAGTTGACCGCGGCGATGGAACGGTGGGGTCAGGTTGCGGGACTGACCTACACGCAAGAGAACAACGACGACGGCGTGCAGATCAACGCGAGCGGTTCCGCGGGCTCCACGGGTGTGCGCGGCGACTGCCGCATCGCTGGCAAGTCGCTGGACGGCCAGTCAGGGGTTCTCGCGTACAACTACTATCCGCAAAGCGGCGATATGGTCATCGACACCGATGAGAACTGGCAGTCGCCCACCAACGACTACCGTTTCCTCCGAAACACGCTGGGCCACGAACATGGTCACGGCCTCGGCTTCGGCCACTCCGTGCCTTGCGATGGCACCAAGCTGATGGAGCCGTTTCTGAACACCAACTTCGACTTGGTGCAGCTGGACGACATCCTGGCCGGCAACTGGTTCTACGGCGACCGCTTGGAGAACAACGACACGTCCGGGACGGCCACCGACCTTGGATCGCTCGGCGTCGGCGTGCATCCGATGAACCACATCAGCTTGGACAAGACGGCCGACGTGGACTTCTTCAAGTTCCAGGTCCCCAACAACGCCAAGATCAATGTCACGTTGACTCCGACGGGATCGACGTACACGGTGGGCAACCAGACCAGCGGCTGCACGGGATCGACGGCCTCTTACAACGCTCTCAATCGCCAGAACCTTGGGTTCGAGGTGCGCGACACCAACGGCACCACGGTCCTGACAACGGTGAACAACAACGGCGCGGGTGTTGGCGAGACGCTCAGCAACTTCCAGTTGAACGGCTCCGGTCCGTTCTTCATCCGTGTCTTCGGCTCGGGCACGAACGACGTCCAGATGTACGACATCAGCATCGAAGTTCAGTCGAGTCCGGTGGTCACGGGCACGGTTGTGCTGGAAGACCTGAGCGGTTCCTTGACCGATCAGGTGTTGACCGTTCAATTGCTCAACCCGGGCACGAGCACGGTGGTGGCGACGTTCAATCCCGTACCCGCGGCGAATGGCGTCTTCTCGTTCACCTCGACCGTCACGGGGACCTACGACATCACGTGCACCGGACAGACGTGGTTGAAGGGCAAGCGCACGAACGTGAACATCACGTCGGGAGGTGCCACCGGTCAAAACTTCACGCTGAAGAACGGCGACGTGAACGGAGACAACTCCGTGGGAATTCCGGACTTCTTGGCCCTGCGTGCCGCGTTCGGCTCGTCCCCCGGAAGCGGCAACTGGAACGCCAACGCCGACCTCAACAAGGACAATACCGTCAACGCGAACGACTTTCTGATCATCCGCAAGAACTTCGGTCAGACGGGCGCTTGACGCGAACCAAAACGCGACGGGCTCGGTCGGCTAACCCGACCGGGCCCGTCGGCTTGCGTATCCGCGACGTTCAGCCAGCGACCGTGGGGTGTCCTCTGCGGGCGTACTCGCCAAAGCCGCCCACGACATTCGCGATCTTGCCGAATCCCTTGGCGGCCAGGACGCTTGCCGCGATGGCGGAACGCCCTCCTCCGGCGCAGTGCACAACGATGGGTTCAGCCGTATCCATGCCGTCAAGGTTCTTGTGAAGCGTGCCCAGATAGCGCCGTTCGCTGAAGGGCATACGACCCTCTTCCCACTCGGTGAGGCCGCGCACGTCGATGACGCGGCACGTCCCTCCTCGCCGAGCGCATTCGTCGGCATCGATCTGCTCGATCTCGCCAAGCGACTCGCCCGCAGACACCCACGCTTCGAGCACCGAGGGAAGAAACCATCCGGCGGCGTCGTCCAAGCCGATCATGCGCAGGGCCTCGGCGGCCTCGGCTGCCTCGTCGTGCGTCGAGGCGATGAAGTAGAACGGCGTGTCGTAAGGGAGCAACCAGCCCGCCCAGTTCGTCAGGCTCTTGCCCATCGGGATGTTGAGCGTTCCAGGAATGAATCCTGCTCCGAATTCGGTCGAGGGGCGGAGATCGATCACAGGGGCACCCGATTTCACGAGATCCACGATGCGTGCATCGCCGAGATGTGGCGGGACGCGTTCGCCGCCCAGGATCGCGGGGCCGATCTTGTTGCGCACCTTCATCTGGGCGAAGTACACGGGTGGTTCGGGCTGGCCCGACAGGACCTCCTGGACGAACTCCTCCTCAGTGGCGATCTTGAACGCCCAATTGGTGGCCTTCTCGTAGCCCAACGTGCTCACGGGCACACCCCCGAGCGACTTGCCGCAGGCGGAACCCGCCCCGTGGGCCGGCCAGATGAGCAGGTGGTCGGGCTGGGCTTTGAATCGCTGGATGGTGTGGAACAGGCGCCTCGCGCCCGCCTCCATCGTGCCCTCGTAGCCCGCGGCCTTCTCGAGGAGGTCGGGCCGTCCCACGTCGCCCACGAAGAGAAAGTCGCCCGTGAACGCGCTCTGAACCGTCGAACCCGCGGGGGTGTCGGTGACCAAGAACGTGATGTGTTCGGGCGTGTGTCCCGGTGTGTGCATCACCTGGATTTTGAGGTTGCCGATCCAGAACTCGTCGCCGTCTTTGACCAGCTGGACGTTGTCGCCGAACGCGTACTTCCATTCGGCGTCGCCTTCGTCGCTCAGGTAAAGCTTGGCGCCGGTCAGTTGGGCGAGTTCGCGGCTGCCAGAAAGAAAGTCGGCGTGGATGTGCGTTTCGGTGACCGCTGTGATGCGGAGTCCTTCGGCTGACGCGGCGTCGAGATACTGATCGAAGTCGCGGTTGGGGTCGATGACGACGGCCTCCCCAGTCGCCGCGCATCCTACCAGGTAACTTGCTTGGGCCAGGCGGTTTTCATAGAAGCGCTTGAGAATCATCGCAGCACCTCCTGAGGCTTGGCCGAGGTCTTGGACGGCTGGTTCCAGGGGCACTTGGCCAAAACCATCGCCATGCCGCACACGTTGGTGAGGCCAGCGAACGTGAGGCCGGCTCCGACGAATCCCGCGAGGCCGAACCAGCCCGGATGGACCAGAAAGCCGAGGATGACGCCGACCAGGACCATCAGGCCCGCGCCCAGCCGCACTTGCCGCTCCAGAGCCCAGCGTGTGGGAAGGCTGGAAACCACGGGGTTGTTGGCCGCCATCCACGCTTGCGTGCCACCCTCCAAAACCAGGAGGCCATCGTGGTGTTCTTTGAGCAATTCGCATGCCATGCCGGCGCGTCGGCCGGATTGGCAGACCAGAACGACGGGAGAGCGCTTGGCCAGATCGTCGACACGGCTTTCGGCCTCGGCAAGCGGCATGTTGACCGCGCCGGGAATGTGTCCTACGGCGTATTCGTCGGCGCCGCGCACGTCCACCAACTGGAGGTGCTCTCCGTGTTCGAGGCGAGACTTGAGTTCTTCAACGGTGATGTGAGGATTCATGGCTGTGAGTCGCTCCGCAAAGGGAGTATGACCATAGAGAGACGCCGCGATGCGCCGAGGATTCAAGGTCCCAGCGCGCTTCCAACAAACACGGGAACTCCAGCGACCAATGCTGCATCCAAACTCGTGAGACCCAATTCATACCGCGCGTGAGCTACCTGCAGGCCTCCAACTTGCGGGCGGAGGTTCACGAGACGCCCGCGATGGAAGCCAAGTTGGTCCGCGAGGCGGCTCAAGGATCCCGACCCGCGTTCGACCGTCTCCGAGAAATCCATTCTCCGGGGATTCGAACGTTTCTGGGCAGCCGCGTCGGCGACACGCAGGTCGAGGACATCCTGCAAGACGTGTGGATCGCAGCCTGGACGGCGATGCCGCGGTTTCGTCAGGGCAGCCAGTTCAAGACATGGTTGTTCGCCATCTGCTTCAACAAGTACCGCGACTACTGCCGGTCGCAGAAGCGCAGACCCCAAACGGTGCATCTCGACGAGGGCCTTCAGAGCGCGTCTACGGGCGACCATGCGTCGGCTTTCGAATCCAGCGACAACGTCCGCTCGCTGCTTGCCCAACTCAGCGAAGAGCAACGGGAGGTTCTGGACCTGTATTATGCGGGTGAGATGAACCTGCGCGAGGTCTCCGAGGTCCTCGACCGCAACTTGAACACGGTGAAGTACCAGTTCTATCGTGGGTTGGCCAATATGGAACGTATGCTTCGCCAGCAAGACAAGGAGGCAGGGCGATGATTCTGGAACCGCCGACCCTCCCCAGAGGCAGCAACGACGAGGACCTCGCGCTCTTTGCGCTGGGCGAGCTCCGAGGCCCCAAGGCTTGGCTGATCGCTGTGCGCGCGGCGTTCAACCCGAGGATCGAGCAGCGACTCAAGGAGTTCGGCGAGTTGTCGCATCGCCTGAGCCTGGGTGTGCGGGGCCGTCCGCGGTTGACCGTCCATCCATGGATTCCAGCGGTGCGCGCCGCGAAGTGGACCGTTTTGGTCACCGCAGTGCTGGTGACAGGTGCTTTTGTGGCCTATCAGGCGGTCCAACACCTGCAGGAGCCCTACTCTGGCGAGCCGGTACGCGACGGATCGGGTTCGGATTTGCCGCACGGCGCTCCCGCCGAGCCGCCCGCGGACGCGCCAGGCAAGGTGCCCGCAGATCAAGCGGCCACCGCCGCGATGAGCCCGACGGCATGCGGCCCGGGTGCCCCTCCAGGCGGCGGGGTCAAAGTCGTGGCGGTGAACACATTGCCGTGAGCGCTATCTGCCTGCGAGTCGCCGCGCGAGTCTCACCCGTTCTTCGAGGTCGTCTAGGAACTCCTCCCGCCTTGTCGGGGAAATCAAAATGGTCTTCTTGCCATAGGTGATCTTGAGCCTGTCCAACGACCATGCCGGAGCCGACGACGGGTCGCGAGTCGCCTGGATCGACACAAACTCGACCAGTGGCACACGCCAACGGATGACCCCGGAACGCACGATCAACTCTTCGTCGGTCAGGATGTACTCGACGGGCCACGCCAGAGCTCCCACCGCAATCCATACGAGCAGGAACACGCCCGCGGCGATCCAATCACCCGCCTGGAGGCCAGCGGCGATCACGCCGAAGGTGCCGACCAGCATGCCCGCCCCAACCAGCAGAAGAAGCCAGAGATCGACCTTGGTTGGGTAGCTCGTGTCCATCAGCGATTCTCTCTGAGCGTGGGCCTCTGGAAATCGACCAAGGCGTCGTACAATGCTATCAGTATCCGCCATGAAGCCTACCAAGGAAGCGATCATTCTGGGCCGACTTGCCTACGGGCACAACGCCGCCGATCTCGAACGGCTGGGCCGGGCGGGCCTCAAGCGCTGGCTGGACGAACAACTCGCGCCACCCTCGGGCGACGATCCTGAAACAGCCCGCCGCCTCGCCGAGGCGACATTCAAGATCGAATACCCCGAAGAGGCGGGCAAGTGGCCGAAAGTCGACGAGGAGCGCCCACTCGCGACGCTCGACGCCGACTTGAAGAGCGTATGGCACCTGCGCGACTGGCAGAAGCCGATGCCCTATCAGGAGCGCGTCCGTCCCCGCGACGAAGTGAACGCGGCGACGTGGATCCGCGCCCTGTACAGCAAGTATCAGCTCCGCGAGGTCATGGTCGGCTTCTGGCACGACCACTTCCATGTGAACGCCCTGCACGACGACGTGGCGATCGCCGTCGCCTGGCCGCACTACGATCGGATCATGCGCAAGCACGCTCTGGGCAACTTCCGCGCCTTCTTGGAGGAGGTCGCCAAGTCGCCCGCCATGCTCGTGTATCTCAACAACCGATCGAGCAAGGCCAGCCCCGCCAATGAGAACTACGCGCGCGAGTTGTTCGAACTCCACACTCTGGGAAAGGACGCCTATCTCAACGACCTCTACAACCGTTGGCGCGACGTGCCCGGCGCGGCCAAGGGCGAACCCGTGGGCTACATCGATCAGGACGTGTACGAAGCCGCGCGAGCGTTCACGGGATGGACGTTGGCGGATGGTTCGTGGTCGGGCGAGGGTCCGCTGCCGAGTACGGGCGAGTTCCTCTACCATGCGGCCTGGCACGACCCGTATCAGAAGCGAGTGCTGGGTCGAGAGTTCGAAGCCAATGCGCCGCCGATGGCCGACGGCGTGCGCGTGTTGGATCTGGTCGCCGACCATCCTGCGACAGCGAAGCACCTTGCGACCAAGCTGGTTCGCAAGCTGGTGGCCGACGATCCGCCCCCCGGCTTGGTCAACCGTGCCGCCGAAGCGTGGGCCAAACACCGCAGGGCCCCCGACCAGATCGCCCGCGTGGTGCGCGTGATCGCGGAGAGCAAAGAGTTCGCAGAGACCTGGGGCAAGAAGACGAAGCGTCCCTTCGAGTACTTTGTGTCGTTTCTCCGGGCCACGGGTGCCGAAGTCAAGCCCGACCCCGGCATGATTTGGTTGACCTTCGTGATGGGCGAACGGATGTTCGGCTGGCCGACGCCGGACGGGCCGCCCGACCGGGGCGCGGCGTGGCTCGGCACCAACGCCATGCTCGGTCGTTGGAACGGGGCGTTCTGGCTCGCCAGCAAAGACCATCCCGCGGCCCGCCACAATTGGGTCGCCGCGACGCCCGAAGCCGCGACGACGATCGGCGCCGCCGCAGAACATTGGTGCAACGTGTTGCTTCCAGGCACCGAGAAGGACAGTCTCTTGGCGTCGTTGCGCGAAGCGATCAGCCAGTGGGCGCCGCCCGAGACACCCCTCGACCGCTCTCAGGGTGCAGACGCCATCGCCGGCGTCGCCGCACTCGTCGCCCTCGCCCCCGAGTTCAACCTGAAATAGCCATGCTCGACCTTTCTCGACGCGAGTTCATCTCTGGCTGCAGCGCGGCCATCGCCGCGCTTTCCGGGAGCCGATTGCTCCACCTTTCGTGGAACACCGACTCGACCGCTACCCCCATTCTCGTCGTGGTGTTTCTTCGCGGCGGCATGGACGGGCTGCACCTGCTCGGCCCAGTGGACGATCCGGACTATGTGGCGGCGCGCCCGGCAACGCTGCGCGTCGGCGAGTCCGGCGAGTTTGCGGGTCTGCCGATCGGCAACGGCTATGCCGGGCGCGACTTCCGGTTGCACAAGGCCGCCGCCCCGATCAGGGAGTTGTTCGACGCCAGGCAATTGGCGTTTGTGCATGCCGCGGGTTTGGTTCACGGCACCCGAAGCCATTTCGAAGCGATGGACTACGTGGAGCGGGGGGTGGTGGGCGGCACAGGGCGCACCGCCGCAAGCGGCTGGATGACGCGACTCGCCGAGACCGTGCCGGGGATCGGCTCGATGGGGCTGGTCAGCGCCTCCGACCGCGCTCCCGATTCGATGCTCGGCGCAGCGAACGCGATGGCGATGGCAAATCCTGAGGCGTTCTCGGTGCCCGTCGGCCCGCAGGTGGCCAAGTACCTCCGATCGGTCTATCGAGGATCGAGCGAAGTCCACCGCGCAGGAACCCGCACGCTGGACGCGATCGAAGCCATCCACAAGGAACTCAAGACCCCTGAAGGTGCGTGGAAGCCCTACTTTCCCGAACGGGGTGCGGCGTATCCCGACGGCGAGTTGGGCCAGAGCTTGCGCACCGTGGCGCGCCTGATCCGCGCCGACCTGGGCTTGCGCTTGGCTGCGGTGGACTACGGCGGCTGGGACACGCACGAGGGGCAGACGTACACCTTCGCACCTCGGGTCGAGCACCTGTCGCGTTCGCTGGCCGCGTTCGCAAACGACCTCCACGCCTATCAGGATCGGTTGTGCGTCGTGGTGATGAGCGAGTTCGGACGGCGGGTCCGCGCGAACCAGAGCCAGGGCACCGACCACGGCCACGGAAACGCGATGATGGTGATGGGCGGCGGAGTCGCGGGCGGGCGCATTCTGGGTGATTGGCCCGGCCTGGCCACCGAGCAACTGGACCAACGGGCCGACTTGGCGATCACCACGGACTATCGTGCCGTTCTTTCCGAAGTCGCCTCGGCTCATTTGGGAGTCAATGACGTGTCGAAGGTGTTTCCCGGGTTCAAAGCGAAACCGGTGGGCTTGATGGATCGCTCCAAACCTTGACAAATCCCTAACCTCCCGATATACTGCGACCAACCCGCAACGGAGCGGCCCGCGATCGGAGGTTTCGATGAAACGAGTTCGATGGGCGCTCGCAGGCGCGTTCCTTCTTCTTGGGCCAATGGCCCGAGCTCAGGGTGCCGATACCCCGCCACCCGCCGACCTGGTTTGGGTCGCTCTCAGTGCGGTCCTCGTCCTGTTGATGACTCCTGCCCTCGCCATGTTCTATGGCGGCATGGTGCGGCGCATCAACGTTCTCTCGACCATGATGCACAGCTTCATCGCCATGGGCGTGATCAGCGTCGTGTGGTTGGCACTGGGCTACTCGCTGGCGTTTGGTGGGGCGGGTTCGGGTTGGGTCGGCGACTTCTCGCGCACGATGGGCAACGGCATCTCAACCAGCGAGCCGGCTGCGGCGGGCGGGAGCAGCGCGCTCTTCATGCTGTTCCAGATGATGTTCGCCATCATCACGCCGGCCCTGATCTCGGGCGCGATCGCCGAGCGCATGAAGTTCGGCAGTTACGTGGCATTCATCGTCTTGTGGTCGCTCGTCGTGTATTCGCCTGTGGCGTGCTGGGTGTGGAACCCGGACGGGTGGCTGTTCAAGCACGGCGCGCTGGACTTTGCAGGCGGCACGGTGGTGCACTTGGCGTCTGGTGTGGCTGCTCTCGCTGCGGCCCTCGCGCTCGGCAAGCGGCGCGCGCTCATCCACCGCGAACCCATTCCGCCCAACAACCTGACCATGACGCTGGTCGGCGCGGGACTTCTATGGTTCGGCTGGATCGGGTTCAACGCTGGGTCTGCTCTGGCGATGAACGGCGTGGCGATCAACGCGTTTATCAGCACGCACATGGCGGCGGCGGCGGGCATGATCGGCTGGCTCATCGTCGAGCGCGTCAAGACGGGGAAGGCCACTGCTCTGGGCGCTGCCTCGGGTCTGGTCGGGGGGTTGGTCGGCATCACTCCTGGGGCGGGCTTCGTGGCCCCGGTGGGCGCGGTGGCCGTGGGGCTGCTCACGGGCGCAGCGTGCTATCTGGCCATCGGGCTCAAGAACAAGCTCGGATTCGACGACAGCCTCGACGTGGTCGGTGTTCACGGCGCGGGAGGTCTGCTCGGCGCGGTGTTGACCGGCGTCTTTGCGAGCGAAGCCGCCAATCCAGCCGTCAAAGACGCCCTTGCGGGAGGGCGAATGGAACTGGTGGTCAAACAACTCGTCGCCGTCGGCGCCGTGGGAGTCTATTCGTTCGTGGTCACCATGGGCATCTTGGTTGCCTTGAAGGCGATGGGCGGAATTCGGGCCAGCGCGGAGCAGGAAGACGCGGGGCTGGACGAGACGATGCACGGAGAAGCCGGATACAACCTGTATTGAGCCTAGGAGTCACGAACCATGATGAAGATTGAAGCCATGATCCGCCCCCAGAAACTGGAGGCCGTTCTCGAGGCCGTTCACGAACTGCAGCTCACGGGCATGACGGTGACCGAAGTGCGTGGGATGGGTCGCCAGCGCGGCATCACCTACACGTACCGGGGTTCGCAATACACCACGCCGCTCAGCCACAAGGTCAAAGTCGAACTCGTGGTCAACGACGAGATGGTCGAGGACGCCGTTCGCGCGATCCAGGAGGCGGCGGGCACGGGCGAGGTGGGGGACGGCAAGATCTTTCTGGTTCCCGTTGCCGACGCCATCCGTATCCGCAACGGCGAACGTGGCGAGCCCGCGATCTCGTAGCCAGTGCCCTAGGCCCAGCGAGCTGTTCTCTTCGGGCTCGGTCGCACGTCTATATAGGTAGGTCCACATGGATCGTGGGCCGAGGTGACGCATGGAACGCCTGAAACCCATCGATTTGGAGCGCGTCGTCCTCCCGCGCGGCATCGGCGGATACAAGCGCCGAGTGGTGGACGACCTCCTGCAACGTGCCGCCAAGGAGATCGAGACCCTCCTCAACGAGCTCCGCATCGTCCAAGACCACGCGACCCAACAGGAACGCGAGTTGGAACGCTTCCGAGCCCAAGAGCACGTGCTCAAGGAGTCCATCCTGCTGGCCCAAAGGACGGCCGACGAAACCCGCGCGCTGGCCCACCGAGAAGGCGAGGTCATGTTGCAGGAAGCGCGCCAGCGGATGGCCGACGAAACGCGAGCCGCCGAGGAGAAGCTCAAAGAACTGCATTGGCAGCTGGAGCAGATCGAACTCGACCGGATGCGCTTCCGACGCCAATTCCGAGCCGTTCTCGAAGAGCACCTGAAAGCGCTGGACGAACCGCAGGCGAACCTGATGCCCTACGGTGTGGTTGGCGAATCGGCACCTCGGGAGGCCGAGTCACCCTAAACAAGGACTTGGTCCCCGCACCAGAATCAGGTTCAACGCAACATGCACGCCCCCGCGGGCGTCACAATGGCTGTGCCGCATGAGGCCTAGATCCTTCGCCCAAAAACTCAGCATGTCGGTCACCTTGATCATGGTGGTCATGCTGTTGGGCGCGTTCTTCCTGAGCTACCGTCTATCGCACTCGATCATCGAGGAGCAGACGTCAGAATCGACGATCAAGGAACTCGAGTCGGCAGCCTTGCGGCTCGACGATCTCGCCCTCCGCGCAGGGTCTGTGGGTGAGGCCATCGCGGCCCGCCGCATTGCTTCGGGTGCCGAGCCGGGCGCGTTCTTGCGCGTGTTGGTGAACCGCTCGCCCGAGTACGTCCACGGAGCGTTTGTCGCCTCGGAGCAGGGCAACAGCTTGATCCGAGTCGAAAAGGAACACGATGGGCGTGTCCATCGGGAAGAAGGCGACGCCTACAAGCGCTCCGACTGGTATGTCGAAGCCAAATTCCGAGGCGCGAAAGCTCAAGAAGGAGCCGATCTCGACGACCGTGCCCTCACCGTGATTTCCGAGCCGTGGACGCACGCCGACCATCGCGTGATCACCGTGGCTTACCCCATCGTGGCCCAAGGCGGGCGGGGGTTCATCGGCGTGGCGGGAGTGGACATCTCGGTCGAGGCACTGTCCAAGTTCGTCGCCGACATGAAGCTGCGGGAGGGCGTGGACTACGAGGGAGAGCGAACGTTCATCTTCTCGCCCAAAGGACGGCGCATCGTGTGGCCGAAGAGTTCGGCGGACACCGACGCCGACGGCAAGGCCAACTTCCTCGCGGACACGCGGTTCGGCAAGGCGATCGGAGAGTCTGAAAAGGGCTCGAGCGGCGGAATCAGCCCGCTGACATTGACGCAGGTGTATTGGACCACCGCCGGCCTGACGGGCTGGAAACTCGTGATGGAGGTGCCGCAGTCGGAAACGGCGGCCGCGGGTTGGGGATTGGCCATTGCGTTCATCATCCTTGCGATCATTGCCATCCCCATCATGGCGGTGATCGTGGCGTGGATCGCCCGCAAGGCATCGTCTCCGATCGTCCATTTGACCGAAGCGGCGAGCCAGATCGAGCGGGGGACATTCGAACCCGGCCGCTTCACGTTCGAGGCGGCCAGACAAGACGAGATCGGCAAGCTGGCACGGTCCTTCAAGGCGATGGCCCAAGAAGTGCGTCAACGCGAGGCCAAGCTCGAAGAGATCAATTCGTCGTTGGAGCAGACGGTCAAGGAGCGCACCGCCGACCTGGCATCGGCTGTGGCCGAAGCCGAGCAAGCCAAGGCCGAGGCCGAGGACGCCAATGCCACCAAGAGCCAGTTCTTGGCCAACATGAGCCACGAGCTGCGCACGCCGCTGAACGCGATCATCGGGTACTCGGAGATGCTCTTGGAAGAGTGCGAGGACCTCGGCCAACCCGAGTTCGCCCCCGACCTTGAGAAAATCAAAGGTGCGGGCAAACACCTGCTCTCGCTGATCAACGACATCCTCGACCTGTCCAAGATCGAAGCCGGCAAGATCGAGTTCTTCGCCGAGGAGTTTCAGGTCAAGGCGCTGGTGGACGAGATCGCCAGCACCATCAAGCCCTTGGTGGACAAGAACGGCAACCGGTTGGACGTCTCGCTCGATGCCGACTTGCCCCTCATGCACACCGATGTGACCCGCGTGCGGCAGTGCCTGTTCAATCTGCTCAGCAACGCGTCGAAGTTCACCCACGAGGGCGTCGTCAAACTCAAAGTCACCCGTGAGGGGCAAGGCACCGTGGTGTTCAAGGTGATCGACAGCGGCATCGGCATGACGCCCGAGCAACTGGAGAAACTGTTCCAGCCGTTTACACAGGCGGATTCTTCGACGACGAGAAAGTTCGGCGGGACGGGCCTGGGCCTGACGATCACCAAGCGGTTCGTGGAGATGATGGGCGGGACGATCACCGTGGACTCGGTGGTCAACGAGGGCTCGACGTTCACGATGCGTCTTCCGGCGCGCCTCGGCGACTCTCCGAGTCTTGTGGAAGACGAGCCGCCGCGGGCCGAAGCCCCCATGGTCGCCCCGCGGGTACCGCAATCATCGGGCGGACCGAACCGCGTTCTGGTTGTTGACGACGACCCATCCGCGCGCGAACTGCTGAAGCGCCACCTCTCGAAGGAGGGATTCACCGTGTTCACCGCCGCCGACGGCGAGGAAGGCATACGGCTTGCCAAGCAGATCAAGCCGTCACTGATCACGCTCGACGTCATGATGCCGAGGATGGACGGTTGGGCGGTGCTCGCCAAACTCAAGGCCGACGACGCGTTGGCCGGCATTCCCGTCGTCATGGTCTCGATGATCAACGAGAGGCAGATCGCGTTCGGGATGGGGGCCGAGGAGTACCTGACCAAGCCCGTCGACCGCGACAAACTGGCCGCGATCGTGAAGAAGTACCGCAAGGACCCGGCGACGTGTCTGGTGTTGCTGGTCGAGGACGACCTTGCCACGCGCGACATCATGCGCAGGACTCTGGAAAAGGAGAACTGGAAGGTGGTCGAGGCCGAGAATGGAAGACAGGCCCTCGCAAAGCTCAGGGTCTACAACCCCAGTCTGATCCTGCTTGACCTGATGATGCCGGTGATGGACGGCTTTCAGGTGGTCGGGGAACTCAAGAAGAACCCGGAGTGGCGCGATATCCCCGTGGTGATCGTCACGGCGAAGGACTTGAGCGACAAAGATGTCAGGAATCTGCGCGGAAGGGTAGAGCAGATCGTCCACAAATCCGAGATGAACATTGAGGACCTGCCAGCAGCATTGAAGGGTCTGCTCGACCAGCCATGATCCCGACGTTCGCCGCCTTGATGCTCGCCGTGGTTGTGGCGGCCCCGTCCAGGGCCGTAGAACTTCCCAGAGCTTCCGAGCCTCCGGTCGCCATGAAGCCGCTGGACCCGTTCAAGGACCTGCGGGGCACACTTGCCGAATTCGAGGTGGCAGACGGTCCCTATGCGGGAGCCATACGTCATACGCCGCGCGGAGGCATCAATTGGTACTTCGCCAACCAGGCGTTGTTGTTGTTGGTGAACGACTTTCCGGAGAAGGCCAAGGCCCATATCGACGCCTACCTCCGCAACGTCGGATTGCGCGACGGCGCGGCCTACTCGGTGCCCGACTTCGAGGACGCCCAGTTCGAACGACCCCGGCAACCCGACAGCCACGACGCCTATGCGGGGACGCTCCTTTCGCTGGCGGCGGCGTATGTCCGTCGGACTGGGGATTACGAGTGGCTTCGCTACCAGCGCGAGATGCTGAAGGCCGTCGCGCGGGCCAACATCACCGAGCAGATCAAAGGCAAGGAGAGTCCGATCCCAGGGTTGGTCCGTGTGTTTCAGAAAGGATCAAAGCACCTGAACACGGGTGAAGCGCTGCCCGACACCGGGTACCTGATGGACAACTGCGAGGCGTATGCCGGACTGAGGGACTTTGCCGAAGTGCTGGACCGCATCGGCGACGCTCATGGCCCGTTCTTCCGCGAGGTGTCTCTCGAGATCGCGGCGGGCATCCACGCGCTGTATCTCGAAGAGGTTGGCGCGTACCGTTGGGCCGACTACGCGCCGGACTTGCCGGGCGAGGCGTGGTATCCCGACCTCATGGGCCAGGTGTTCCCCGACCTGATGCAAGTCGAGGGACTTGAGCCCGATGTTGCCTCCGCGCGTGCCGAGCGCGCCTGGGCCTATGTGATGAACGCCCAGCCCGAGTGGTACACCATCGACGACGAGGACCATCCCCAGTTGACCATCGGCTACTACACCCTCGTCCGGGGCAAAGATTCCCACATGGCGGTTTGGTCGATGGAGAACTGGGAGCGTCGGCCGGCACGTCCCGGTGCCCCGCACGGGTTCACCAACATCGCCGACCTCGGATGGGCCGTGGCGATTCGGCAGATGCTTTCGACGCGCCGCTGAGTTACAAGCGCTCGGCGCAGCCCGTAGTGGCGCTCCTGCGACCAGCCTCCACGATGCGCACGGCATCCGCAGAGATCTCTGGGTGCAGCATGCCTTCCGGCTCGCCTCCCGTCGCGAGCAGCCGCGCAAAGGTTTGGGCCGGCGACCGGACTTCAAGGTCGGGCGCTTCAACGACTTCGACCTCGCGCCCGGCCCGGTAGATGCGCAACGTGTTGCCGTAGACGCCGATGGTGCCGTCGCGACCGTGGACCACGGGGTTGGCGCTCTCGTCGAACCCGTAGGTGGCCCACGTGCCTTCGAGCTCGGCCGTCATCTTGGGGTAGCGTGCCAGAAGGATCGCGTGGTCGTCGGGCACGTCGTACGCCTTGGTGAAGTTGTCGCGCACGCCGAACACGGTCGCTGGCATGCCGAAGAGCCATCGGCTAAGCACCGCGCCGTACCCGCAGAAGTCGGCCAGCGCGCCGCCGCCGTTGCGTTCTTCGTCGTAGAGCCAACCCACGAACCACTCGTCGCACCCGATTTCTTTGGGCCCATGGTGCCCGTTGCGGAAGCGGAAGTGAAAGACCGGGCCAATGACTCCCGAGTCGAGTTGTCGCTTCAGTTCGTGAACCCAAGGCGACCAACAGAACGGCCAGTTGATCATGAGAAGCTTGCCCGAAGAGCGCTGGGCTTCGAGCATCCGCTCGGCGTCGGCCACGTTCGCCGCCATGGCCTTTTCCACGAGGCACGGGATGCCCTTGCCGAGCGCGGCGACGGCGATCTCGGCAGACTCGCGGTTGTCGCTGGTCACCACGAGGGCGTCGAGCGATTCGCGATCCAGCATCTCGTGCCAGTCGGTGTAGGTGCGCGCGAATCGGTCCTTGGCCCGTTCGAGCAGGGGAGTGTCGTCGGCGACAGCGGTCAGTTCCGCCCCCTCGACCTTGGCCCACGAGTCGATCAGGCCCCAAACGTGGCCGTGGATGAGACCGGCGACACCGACGCGGAGTGAGTTCATCGGCGATTCGGTTCCACACGCGCCCGTTCGCTCCTGCTCCGGTCCCAATAACGCGAATCGCGATATGCGATTGGGCGGCCTATCGCGAGTCAGGCCCGGGTGCAGACCGCCTTGGGACGCATCCTCGACACTACAAGTCTCACCGATGCCTAGCGTCCTCGGTCGAACGCCTCGCGCAACTCAGCGGGTGCTTTGCAGCGCCACGCCTCGACGAGCAACTCCTCGATCTGCTCCGGTGTGGCGTCGTCGAGCCGGGCCAACACTGCCGGGAAGCCGTCGTAGTGCGGCTCGGTGAACAGGAAGCCCGGTTCGGAAGCGAGCAGCAACTCCTTGGCCTCGAGATTGGGCACGCTGATGGCCAGTACGCGGTCGTTGATGACCTTCGGTCTCTTGGGGTGGACCCGCTCGGCCCATGTCCAAGCGAACCCCTTCGCCTTGCCTTTGACCATCACCGAGAACCCGAAGCGACCGACGCCTTCGAGCGAACCTGGCAGACGGGAGCAGATGGCCCGGATGTCGTCGTGCGTGGTCATGCTCGGGCTTACCCCTTGCGGCGGACGACCAACACCGAACACGGCGCCTCGGTGGCCACCTCGTAGCTGACGCTGCCGATGAAGAATCTCTCCAGGGCACCGTGGCGTGTGGCTCCAATGACCAGCAGGTCTGCGGCTTCTTTGTCGGCGACTCCGACCAACCCGTGCGCGGGACGTGCCAGCACGGCTCTTCCCACGACCTCGTCGGCGACTCGGCGCAGGGTGTCTTCGGCGCCGCTCACCAGGTTCTTGGCTCGCATTTCGTCTTCGTCGTAGGTATCGCGGAACATCGAGGGCTCGATGCCGGTTGGCGTCACGATCAAGGGATGGACGCATACGGGGACGACCTTGCCAAACGCCTTGTCTGGCGCACCGCTGATGGTTTGCACCGCGTTGATCGAGCCCGCGGAGCCATCCACGGCCACAAGCACGTCGAGCTTGGCCTTGGACTCCAAGCGCTCGAGGGCCTGTTCGGGCGTTTGGTCGTGCCCGCACCGCGCGATGAGAAGACTCACCGGGCTGTGGCTGAGCAACTTGCGGGCGACGCTGCCGAGCAAAAAGCTCTTGATCGCTCCTTCACCCTTGGAGCCCAAGGCGATGAGGTCGTACTGGCCGTCGGCTTGGTCGAGCAACGCGTTGCCGGGGTCCCCCTCCAGGACGAGAGCCGAGGCGTCGAATCCGCGTGCGCGCATACGCGCAGCACCGGCTTCGGCTACCTTTCGGCCTTCTGCGAGCGCGGCTTCCCATATCGCGGCGGATTGGTCGGCAAGCCCCAAACCGCCCATCGGTGGCACGGTCGCCACAAACGCGAGGGGAGATGGGACCGCGTGGGCGCAGTCCACCTGTGCGCCTTGCGCTTGAGGCAGTTTGGCGAGCAACGCCTCGGCGAGCAAGCTGTGTTTCGAACCGTCGGTGGCGAGAAGGATTCTCATGGCGACCTCTTGCGGGCGACTCAGCGCACGCGTGCAGGAGCCACCCTATTGCAGAGTTCCCCAAATCCCACACGAAACCCTGCTCCCTGGGCCCAACCGCTCATGAAAACGCGGTCGCCATCTTGGATGAAGACGCGCGATTCGCCGGTTTCCTCGATCGCGATCGGCCTTTCGCCGCGCCACGCGAGTTCCAGCATCGAGCCGAATGCGTCGGGATCGGGGCCACTGATCGTGCCGCTGGCATACAGGTCGCCCACTTGGACGTTCGTGCCGTTGCTTGCCTGATGCATCAGTTGCTGGGCCAAGCTCCAGTACATGTGCCGGAAGTTGGTCCGGCAAACGCGTTGAGGCTTCGTCGAACGCTCGGTTTGGATGGCGACCTCGAGTTGGACATCGAAGTGCCAGGGATCGATGGTCCAAAGGTGTGGAAGCGGTTTCGGTTCTTGCTCGGTACCCGGAACGCGAAAGGGCAGGAGGGCGTCGATGGGCACGATCCAAGGGCTGATCGAGGTCGCGAACGATTTGGCGAGGAATGGCCCGAGCGGTGCGTATTCCCAGCGCTGGATGTCGCGAGCCGACCAGTCGTTGACGAGCACCATTCCGAACACGAAGTCATCCACCTGCGCCTCGTCGATCGTGTCGCCCAGCGGGTTGTCGGCACCCGTGAAGAAGCCCACCTCCAATTCGAAGTCCAGTTGCTTGCTCGGCCCGTACGTTGGTGGACCCTCGTTGGAGGTCACCGTTTGTCCGCACGGACGCCGGACTTCGGTGCCCGATCCCACGACGCTCGACGCCCGCCCGTTGTAGCCCACGGGCAAGTGCTTCCAGTTCGGCAACAACGGGTTCGAGGGATCGCGAAACATGCGTCCGACGTTCGAGGCATGCTGCTCGCTGCTGTAGAAATCGACGAAGGCGCCGATGTGGACCGGCATGTGCAACGTGGCGTCGGCAATGGGCACCAAAACCCGAGCCTTCAACCGCTCGTCGTCGCGAAGCACGGGCTCGGTGTCGCGAAGCAACTCGGCCAGCCGCTGGCGCAATGCGGTCCAGGCGCCCCGGCCCAGGCTCATCAGGGGGTTCAGCGTATCGGCGTGGAACACGTCCGGGCCGTCGAGCAATCCCGCATCGTGCAACAGACCAGTGTCCAGAACGAACTCGCCAATCGCCACGCCCACGCGAGCGGGCCGACCGTCGCGGGTCGAGAAGATGCCGTACGGCAGGTTTTGGATCGGGAAGTGCGATTCGGGCGCAACGGGTACCCAACTGCGCCAATCTCCGGAGACGAGAAACGACTTCATGGCCACAGCCCCATTTTGGTCAGGTCGGACACGGGTTCGTGGATCGAGCAACTGCCGATGGAGGCCAGAGCCTCCCGCGCCTCGATCAAGGCTTCTTCCGAGATCGTCTCGCCGCAGATGTCGACGTCGCTCGCCGACCAACGCATCGCTTCGGCGGGGGCCTCGAGGATGCGCATCACCACGGAACGGGGCGCACTCAGCGCCTCGGCTGCCGCGAACGCAAGCACGCAATTGAGGAACCCAAACATATGGGCCGTTCCAAGGCTTGGATCCTTGGCCGAAATCGGATGCTCGCCTGTGACGGGGTGATGGAGCCCCGCCGTAAGCTTCGTCTCGAGCCGCAGGTCTGCGGCTTCGACGATGAAGGCCGCCACGTCGTCGGTTTGGGGAAACGCCGAAGGCGTCATGCCACCCAGTCGTGCCTTCGCCCCGAGTCCTGCGTCCGCCAGCGCCTCCAATGCGTCGGAAAGGTTGCCGCCCAACGGCACTTCGACAAATGGGGCTGGATCGTGTCCTGAATCTGCAAGCCGCTCTGCAAGTCTCGCCAAGTTTCGAAGTCCGGCAGGCGAGGCGCCTTTGGTTTCGAGTGACACGACGCGAAGACCGACGGGAATCTCGAACGGCTGCGTGGGGTCCGCGACGAGTACGGCGACGGGCACCGTTTCCTCGGGCTCGAAGCACGCAGAGAGTTCGACCAAGCGATCGCAGGGACAAACGAAGGCGGCGGTGAGCGGCTCGCCCCACCACTTGCGGTATTCCTCGGCGGCCTCGGCCATGCTCAACGCGGCAGGAGGATACAGGCCCGCGTAGTCGAAGAGGCCAGAAACCGAGGCGGCGACGGTGCGGTACACACGACGAGTGTACGCGACGGTGTCGCGGGTTTGCGAAGGGCAGCACGCTGGAACTCTCGCGGCGAACTTCCGTTATCCTTAGAAGAGACGGCGATGAAAGCGATGCTCGCGATACTCGGTTTGTCGGTCCTCGGCTGGACCGGCTGGTCCCTCCAAGCGACGGAGCCCGCCCCCCCGTCTGTGGAACAACAGCGCATGAGCCAAGACAGGATTCTCGGATGGGCCGTGGTCGACCACCGTTTTGTGGAAGGTCCTTTCAGGGGCTACTGGGTGGGCGTGAGTCCGCCTCGCGAGGACAAGTTCGTGCTTTCCGACCGCGAATGGCAGCGGATTTTGAAGCCGGAGCAGTATAGGATTCTGCGCAACAAGGGCACCGAGCCGGCGTTCTGCGGTCGGTTCCACGACCACAAGGCGGACGGGTTCTACCGCGTGATCGGCAGCGGTCAGCCTGTTTTCAAGTCGTCGGCGAAGTTCGATTCGGGTACGGGTTGGCCGTCGTTCTTCGAGCCGTACGACCGGGACGCGATCTGGCTCAAGCCCGATTTCAGCCATGGCATGACGCGTCTCGAAGTTCTGGCCAGCCGTTGCGACGGGCACCTGGGCCACGTGTTTCCCGATGGTCCGCGCGACAAGGGCGGTTTGCGGTTCTGCATCAATTCCGAAGTGTTGGAGTTTGTGCCCACGCCCAAGGGCGAGTAAGCGACGCGCCACCAGCCCTATAAACGCACAACCTCGCCACCTACGGTGATACCGAGGTTCCCTCCGTTGCGCCCGGGTTTGGGGGCATCTTTTCCGGGGTCGCCGGAAGCGTTGCGTTCCAGCGATGCGCTTTCGAACACCAAGATCGTCTCGGGCCCTGCGAGGTCGTCGACAAACTTGCCGGCGGCAGCGGCGTTCAGGGCGAACCCATACTCGCCGTCGCGTTTGGCGCGGTCGGGGTTGACCAACTTCTTCGCGGCTTCCTCTTCCGAAAGGTCGCTCGTTTTCAGGCGGTTGGCGATGGCGTCCATCCAGCCGTCGGCGGCAGGGAATTGACCGTCGCTGTCGTGCACCAGCATCAGGGCGGTGTGGATGGCCTTCAGGTTGGCTTCCGCGTCGCCTTCGTAGGTGCGTTGCTCCACGTCGTCCAGGAAACCGCTCTGGCTTGCCGAAACGGCGGTGTCGGCGATAGACAGCATGGTTCCGCCAAGCCCCGTGATCAGGATCAAGCTCAGCCAACCCAAGCCCTTGGCAAGGCTTGTTCGCCACCGACGGCACCGCCGGCCGCGCCGGCCAAGTCGGCCAGCATGTCGCGGTTGCGACGCAAGGTA
>JBDHZD010000016.1:0-46504 GCA_039811705.1 Fimbriimonadaceae bacterium
CCGCCCAGGGGTGCCACGGCCTGACCGGACTCACCCACTTCGGCCCACTCGCGAACATCTCTGCCCGGCAGGCCGTGCTAGTCCCAAAGAGACGAACACGGTCTGGCGGGGACCACAACGGACGACAGGCCACAAACCCCGACCCGCACAGACCGTGGCACCCCGAAACCAGAACCACATCCCGCCCAGGGGTGCCACGGCCTGACCGGACTCACCCACTTCGGCCCACTCGCGAACATCTCTGCCCGGCAGGCCGTGCTAGTCCCAAAGAGACGAACACGGTCTGGCGGGGACCACAACGGACGACAGGCCACAAACCCCGACCCGCACAGACCGTGGCACCCCGAAACCAGAACCACATCCCGCCCAGGGGTGCCACGGCCTGACCGGGCTCACCCACTTCGGCCCGCTGACGACGCCTCTGCCCGGCAGGCCGTGTTCGTTTCCGTTCAAGGGGCACGGTCTGGCGGGGACCACAACGGACGACCGGACCACAAACCCCGACCCGCGCAGACCGTGGCACCCCGAAACCAGAACCACGCCCCGAACCAAGGGGGCTACTTCAGCGCATCGTAGGCGCGGTAGAGGATGTTCCCGTCCTGCGCGTCCACGTAGAGCTTGACGTTGCGGGTTTTGTCGGGATGTCGTGGCTCGGGCGTCCCGGCGAACACGACCTCGTAGGCTAGCCTCGCCGTCATCGGAAGGGTCGCCGTCGTACCCTCGCTCGCGGGCCGGTTCAAGACGGACTGCTCCACCGAGTAGCACAGACGCGACGAAGCGATGGACGGCACCGAACCCAGTCTGGCTTGGCGCAACTCCGATTGGAGCGCCGCGCGCGCCTTCTCGCGGGCCGCCGTCGCGGTCAGGGAAGGCGTCGTGCCCTCGTGGCGCGTCAGGTAGTTGCGCTTGAGAGCCAGCAGGGCTCCCGTGTGCGGATCGGCGTCGATCCGGATGAGGTTCCCGCCGTTCACCGTGTCCAGGCCGTTGACCTTCTGTTCCAGTTTGAGCACGGCCAAACCGCGCCGAACCTTGCCCGATTCGAACGAATCCAGACGGAACACCTCGTAGGTTGGAACCCAGCCTTGGCTCGCCCCGAAGGTCCTCGCCAGCGACTCCAGCGCCGCCCGCGCCTCGGCTGGGGTCTTCCACTTGATGCTGGTCCTCGGTGCTTCCAGCTTCTCCGAGCGTTTGTTCGCCGAGTACCAGAACACCTGCCCATCGAGCGGGTTGATACCGACCACGCCGTTGTTGGTCGTGACGAACAACTCGCCGGCATCCGCCGCGACGGTCCACTTCTCGGGTCGCTCGACGGGCGAGCCGATGCGCCGCAGGAAGGTCTCCGCAATCCCGCGCGTCCCTTCGGGCGTCATCCAGCAACCGACCACGGTCGGTAAGCACAGCCCGAGCATCCAGTTCCGGCATGAACGTGTCATCAGTTCCTCCGAGTCATTCGTGGCTCTTGGCCAAAATGTTGTACCTGCGCCACAGAATCTCTCCGTTCTGCGCGTCCACATACAACTTGATGTTGCGCATGATCTCCCGATGGGTCGGATCCGGGACGGCCTCGAAGACGACCTCGTAGGCCAGCCTTGCCACCTGAGGCTTGATGGCAACATTCAGTTCGTCGCTGAACTGAGGTCGTTCCGCGTAGCGCGGCGAATAGCACTTCCCAATTGACACTACCGCAGGAACCGTGTCAATCCTGGCACCCGACATGTCTTGCATGAGGGCGGCCAGCGCTCTATCCTTGACCTCTGATTCGGAAAGGGATGCAGATCCTTCGTACTTGGTCCCATAGCGCGCACTCAGACGAATCAACGAACCAGTGTGGGGGTCCGCTTCGAGATGCATCCCGTTCCCACCATTTTTAACATGCAATCCACCCATTGACTCGGATAGTGTCATGCTTGCAACACCCCGCAGAAACCGACCATGCTCGTCAGGCACGTCTAGGTGGAACTCCGTCTCTGCAACCTCCCAGCCATCCAAGGCTCCGCTTAGTCGTGCTATTGCTCGCAAATGCGAATAAGCGCTTGCCTCGTCCCAATCAGCAACGTTGCGAGCATACTCGGCCAGTCCGCGCCTCTCACCGATGAGTTCCATATTCCTGTACCAACAAACGCGACCGTCCACAGGATCTACTTTGACGATATGCCCTGGTTGCTTAAGGACAACCAGCCCCTCTTCCTGCGTGACGGATCTCTGGGCCATTGGAGCTGGCTCAACCCCAATGCTGCTGAGAAAGTTCGCCGCCATGTCCTCAGGTTCCGACGCTGGCGCACAGGCCATCAAGACGATGATGGTCGCTACGAAAGAGAGACTCACCTTGCTCTGAATCTTCATCAGTTGTCCTCCGGGTAAACATAGACCCATTCATTGTATTCGTCGCCCCCTCCAAGTCCTCGATATGCGCCTCGCAGTTTGAACCCATCGTCTCCATACATGACCAGCATGGCGTCTTGCTTTACACCTCCAAACCAGGACACAAGATCGTACGCCTCCTCGGCGGCGATTGCCAATGCCTTGCCGTTCTTTAGTTTACCAAAGAGGGCAACAGAGAAATCTTCGAGATTGTCATCGTAGACGGTTTGCTTGAACCCGATCGTCGCTCTGTTTCGCGTGCCATTGGCACCCGCGAAGAACGACTCGCCGAAACCAGCGTCCAGCATCGTGCAACATGATCCAATGAATGCGAAGTTCAGCGGTGGACGACTGTTGGGTTGACCCACAAGAACCGAGTCTTCAATGTCTTGCGCCCAAATGTCGGCCGATCCCGCAGGTGGACCTAGAAACCCAGCGCCGCTTAGGGTGTTGCCGTGACAAGTCACATGAATGACCGTTGCATTCCCGATACCGTCCCCAGTGCCCAGAAAGTCGTCGGCATCCCAATCATTGTCAACCAGATAGCCTTCTTCAGCGTAGTCAAGGTTCGAAAGGAACGATGCGATCGTTGGGGCAGCCGATGCCGATAACGGAAGCGACGTGTCGGCGACCATCGCATATTTGTTGTACACCGGCTTCGCTGTCGTCGAGAAGTTGAGGACCTGAGTGGTCGTGGAACTCGTCCACAGCGTCACAACAGCCGTAAACGCGACGTTGGTGCCGTGCGAGAAATACTCCGAACTCCAGTCCACGTCCACGGGCCGATGCACCTTGTTGTCGTTCCAGCTCCACTGTTCGTCGAACACTTCGACGCCGCCGATCGAAACCTCGATGCGGTTGATTCGATTGGGCGAATACGTGTGCACGTGAAGGTTCAACGTGTTGCCGGTTCCTGTGAAGAACGCGGGCACCGAACCAAAAGAGATGTCGTATCCGCTTTGGGCGAATGCAACGGTGGAGGATGCTGCGATGAGTGCAACATTGAGAACCCTTATGTGCCTGAGAAGGCTAGTCCATGCCTTCATGTCGCGACGTTACCCCCCCCCCGAGGGATGTCAACCCTTGCCTGACCTTTTTTCCGCTTTTTTGCACGTCAGGTTATCCTCGGCTGCTTCTGGAGGCTTTCCTAGGTCTAACGGGCCACTCCACGTGGTGAGAGGTTGAAAGAGTGTCGCCGTTCTGGGCGTCCACGACCAGGGTCACATGCCGAATCCTCTCGGGGCGACGGGGGTCGGGGGTCCCGGCGAACACCACCTCGTAGGCGAGGCGCGCCACACGCGGCGTCACGCTGAGGGAAAGCGGCTCGTCCACCGCCAGATCCCGCTGCGGCAGCGAGTAACAAAGCCGAACCGACTCCACCTTCGGCAGAGCCTCCAACCGCGCCTCGTCCAGTTCTTTGCCCAAAGCCTCGATTGCGCGTTGCTTGCCCTGCTCGACGCTCAAGACCGGCTTGTCGCCCTCGTGCGAGACCAGATAGGTCATCGAAAAGGACAGGAGCTTGCCCGTATGCGGGTCGGCCTCTAGAAACGCGCGGTTGCCCCCATTCAGCGTTGGCAAGCCGTTGACCATCTGCCGCAACCACACACAGGCACGCCCGGGTTTGAGCTCGTTCTCGGCACCCACGACGTCCAGCGAGTAGATCTCTTTGGTGACTATCCAATCGGAGGGAACGTTGACCCGTCGGGCATGGGCCCGCAGACCTTCCATCGCCGCTTCGTGGCTGCTCCAAACGACGTCGCGCCGAGGTTCGGCAACCAACGGTTTGACGCCAGAGAACCGAATCAAGCGACCGTCGGCCAGATTGGTGGCGACGCTCCCGGCATCCGAGCGCACCGAACCCTCGCCATCGTCGAAGCGGACCTGCCAGCGATGGCGGTCGGCGGATGCCTCGACGCCGAGGCGCTTGAAGTGTTTTGCGCCGACAGCCTTCTGCGCTTCGACATCCTCGTTGGCCACGGCTACGGCGAGCAGCATCAAAACGAACATCTCAAGTCTCCTACTTCGCGCAAGGGTTCGGGTCTCGGCTTGGCGAGCGGAACGGAATCGAAACCCAGACTCCCTGACATCATGGCGCGGCTGCGTCCCTGAACCCGTAGCGCTTAGGTCCTTACTGTGGAAAACCGCATGCGCAACAGGCTTCTAATTTGAATCAACGTGAACCCGATCAGGATGGTTCCCATCACCCAGGCCACCGCCGTGGCATAGCCGAACTTGAGCAGCATGAACGCATTGGTCCACACCTCCAAGCCGATGGTGTGCGTTGCATACACCGGCCCGCCTCCGGTGAGAATGAACACGCTTTCCATCGCCTTGAACCCGGCGATGAACACGCCCAGCAGGTTGATGAGGATGAGCGGTTTGAGTCCGGGAAAGACGATGTGGCGGATCTTGCTGATCCAACTCGCCCCGTCCATGTCGGCGGCTTCGTAGCGCTCCTCGGGAATGTTCTTGAGCGCGGCCAGATACAGAATCGAGCCGGGGCCCGCGCCCGCCCAGATACCCGGGAGCACCACGGCGAACATCGCTAACGTGGGATCGCCCAGCCAGTTGTGCGCTCTCGGGATTTCCGAGAAACCGAGCGACGTCATCAGAGGGTTTAACGCCTGGGTGATGGGCAACAACAGGCTGTTCAACAGTCCCGTCTCGGCCTTGTCGTAGAACTGCCTCCACAAGAACGCGATGACCACGCCCGAAGTCATAGCCGGAAGGTAGAACAACGTGCGGAAGAAGACCTTGAAGCGTGGAATCTCGTTGAGGGTCAGGGCCAGAAAGATCGGCGCCAAGAAGCCGATGACGATGGTCAAGGCCACATAGGCGAAGCTGTTGAGCAACGACTTGTAGAACACGGGCTGCGTGAACACGGCGATGAAGTTGTCTAGCCCCACCCAACGCGTGCCTTGCGTGATGCGGTAGTCCTGAAACGCGATCTGCAATCCTTTGGCCAAGGGATAGTAGTGCCATACTGCGATGGTGAGCGCGGCAGGCGCCAGGCACACGGCCAAGAAGCGCCACATCGCACGCCGATTGGTGCCTGCGGGCAACCGCTCCACCACTTCGACGCGGTTGAGCCGAGCTTTGCGGATGGTGTAAACGAGCAACCCGCCCACAAAAAGCGACAGACAGATGGCGATTCCCACCGCCCATCCGCGCCGCTGCGCCATGATCTCGGGGGGGGTGTAGCCCAGGAGTTTCTCGTCCATCTCGGCTGCGGCTTCCTTCAAGATGTCGAGGGCGGGCCGGTTCGGGTCGAGGCGTGCCCGCTCCAGAGCATTGTCCAACACCGTGTAGACCTGCTGGCAGTTTCGGCCGTAGGGTTCGGGGTGCCCGGTTCGGAACAGGTCTTCGTTGGCTTCGACGTAGGCGGGGTCCACTTGGCGCACGAGGTCCTCGTAGCCGAACTGACGCAACATCGAAGGGTTGACCAAGTTGCCAAGCCCGAACTCGACGAAACGCTCGGTGTTGATGCGGGCCGCTTCCTGCCCGGCAAAGAACTTGATGAACCTCCAGCACGCGTCGATCTTCTTGGGATCTTTGATCGAGGCGTTGATCGCCCACATCCCCGCATTGATCTCGTTGGCGTGCCCCGCAGGACCCGCGGGCATCCTCGCCACTTGCAACAAAGCCGGATTCAGGTCGGACGTGTTGAGCACCACGTCGTTCGTGTAGCTGAACCACATGGAGACTTTGCCCAGGCGCACGTCGTCCGCCCACGTCGGCGAGGCGTTGGCGGCTGGACCGTAGGTCTTCCCGTCTTTCTGCCACGTGTCGATGGTCAGCTTGCGGTAGAAGTCGAGCGCAGAGGCCACTTGCGGCGTGGCGATGGACGCCTTCCAAAGCCCACCTTCGCCGGGTTCGACGATTTCGCCGCCCGCCTGCCACACGAAATTCGACCAATGGTAGCCCGGCCCATACGAGAACGCGAAGCCCACGCGGCCCGGCTCGCTCTCGGTGAGCCGTTGCGCGTAGCGGTAGAACTCGTCCCAGTCTTTGGGCGGCTTGGAAGGGTCTAGGCCCGCTTCGATGAAGTGGTCCTTGCGGTAGTAGAGCCCTTGCGCCACCTGGAACCACGGCACGGCGTACACGTTCCCGTCGTAGCTCTTCAGGACGTTCATGATCACGGGCGAGACGCGATCGACCGACGACGGGTCTGCGGCGATGAGGTCGTTCAGTGGGCGGCAGAAGCCTTGATCGATATAGTTGTAGTACTGCCGGAAGTTCACGTAGAAGACGTCCGGAGCGGTCGAGCCCGCCATGGACATCAGGAACATGCTCTCGATGAATTGGCCCGCCGTGAACTCCAAGCCGCCCGCATTCACCACGCGCACGTCGGGGTTCTGCCTCTGGAACTCCTCGAAAACGGCGCGGCGGGCGAGCGAGCGCGAGTCGGTGGCTTCCTTGGCTGGAATGCCGTAGCCAACTCCGCCCATCATGCGGATCGTGATCGGCTCTTCGGCGCGCGCGAGGCCGCCGAGCAGACCCATCGCGACCACGGCGGCACGGAGCATCGCTCGCATGATGCCCATTGTACGGGGTAAGGGCTAAACTTCCTGCCGATGAACGACGTCATCCGCTGCGGATGGGCCTCCAACGACCGGCTGGCGCGATACCACGACCATGAGTGGGGTGTGCCCGTCAACGATGACCGGCTGCTGTTCGAGCACCTCGTCCTGGACGGCGCGCAAGCCGGACTGAGTTGGGACACCGTGCTGCGCAAGCGGGACCGCTACCGCGAGGTCTACGACAACTTCGACGTCGCAACCGTCAGCCGATACGGCGAGGCGAAGATCGCCGAATTGCTCGAAGACCCCGGCATCATACGCAATCGTCTCAAGGTGGTGTCGAGCATCGAGAACGCCAAGCGCTTTCTCGACGTGCAGGCCGAGTTTGGTCGATTCTCGCTCTATCTTTGGTCGTTCGTCGGCGGGAAGCCGATCCAGAACGCGTGGACCGACATGAGCCAGTTGCCTGCCACGTCCAAAGAGTCCGACGCGTTGAGCAAGGACCTCAAGCGACGGGGGTTCAAGTTCGTGGGCAGCACGATCGTCTACGCCGCGATGCAGGCCTCGGGCCTCATCAACGACCACGTGACATCGTGCTTTCGCTACGAGCCTGTGCGCGCGATGGCCGAATCCTTCGAGCCCTGAGGAGGGTCCACGGCGGCCAGCGGGAAGTCCTGGTTCGGGCGATGGGCTCTGGCCATGCGCGCCGCAAGCTCCTTGACCAGATCCGGGCGATCCGGGGCAAGGTTGCGCGTTTCGCCGGGATCGGTCTCGAGGTCGTAGACCTCCATTTCGAGTCCCCTTTGCTTCAGGTTCGGACGTACGCCCTTGTACCGCCCCCAGATCAGCGCTTGGCTCTGGTTGCCTTCGGGGAACTCGAAGTAGAGGGAGTCGTGCCCTGCCCCGTCTCGGAGAAGCAGGGGAAGTAGCGAGCGCCCGTCTTCTCGAGCGCGATCCCCGGCGAGTTCCGCGAAAGTCGCGAAGAGGTCGAACATCGCGCCTCGGGCCTTTCTGCGCTCGCCGGACGGAATCTTGCCTTTCCAACGCGCCACGAACGGCACGCGGATGCCCCCTTCGTAGAGTTGCGTCTTGTGCCCGCGAAACGTCCCGTTCGAGCGGAAGAACGCCAGATCCACGCCGCCGTTGAACGTGGCCCCGTTGTCGCTGGTGAACACGATGAGCGTGTCGCGCCCGAGACCGAGTCCGTCCACCTTCTCGACCAGCGCACCGAGACTGTGATCAAGGAACGAGATCATCGCGGCATAGGTGGCTCGCGGCCGCTCGGTGGGCAGGTAGCTCTTGTCGCCTAGATAGGGCGAAGGGTCCCATTCGCGCGGGTACCGATCCACCCACTCCTTCGGTGCCTGCAAGGCGGCATGGGGCAGCGCCGACGGGAAGTAGAGGAAGAATGGACGTCCCTTGTTGGCCTCGACGAACTTCAGCGCCTCGTCGAGGATCAGTTGCGGCGCGTACATCGGCCCCAAGTACTTGTCGAAATCAGAGGGTGCTTGTTCGAGACGCTGGTGGGGGTGGATCGCGCCATTCTCGGGCAACAAGAAGACGTCGTGGTTCTGCCAAAGATACGGCGGGGTGTGGCCGTGGGCTTGCCGCTGACACAGGTAGCCGAAGAACTGGTCGAATCCTTGCGCTAAGGGATGGCCTTCCGAACCCGGCCCACCCAGACCCCACTTGCCGAACGCGCCTGTCGCGTAGCCTTTGGATCGGAGAATCTCCGCGATCGTGCGCTCGTTGGCGGGCAAAGGCATCTGCCCCTCGCCTTGGCGAATGCCCCACCCGCCCACCTCCTTGTTGCCGCGGATGGGCAATCGCCCCGTGTGCTTGCCCGTCATCAGGCTGGCTCGGGTGGGCGCACAGACCGGACTGGCGGCATAGAATCGATCGAAAGCGACACCCTCGCTCGCCAATCGGTCAACGTGCGGAGTAAGGATTTTCGACTGCCCAAAGGCGCCGACTTCTCCAAAGCCCAAATCGTCCGCCAACACCAAAACGATGTTTGGCAAGCTCCTCGGAGAAGGGTCGAGCTGCGGCATCGGAGAACCCGTTGCTACAAAGACGGCAAGGAAAGCCAGCACAATTCAGGATAGAAAATACCCACAATAGAAATGGTCGAGGTGACCTGATGAGTGACTCGCGCCTGTTCGAATCGGTGGCCCATCGACTGATCCGCGCCATCGAATCTGGCGAATGGCGCGCGGGTAGCCGCATTCCCGCAGAGCGCGATCTCGCGAACCAAATGGGGGTCAGCCGCCCCACTCTTCGCCGAGCCATCAAGCTTCTTTCTCAACGCGGCTATCTGATCTGTGCCGAGAATTGTCGTCCCAGGGTGGCCGGAGTCGGTGCCGCTCACCCTGTTCACGCCGAGCGCGAGTATCACGTGTTCGTGCTTCTGTTCACCCACGTGGCTGACTTGGCGTCCGCCCCCATGTTGCGTGGCGTCCAGCGCGTTCGTCTGCCTGGTTTCGGCAAGACCGTGGTGATCAGTTCGGGAGCGGGCCCTTGGGTGTCGGCGATCGACTTCGAGCGCAAGCAGTTGCAGGCGATCGCGCAGGACCCCCTGGCCAAGGGAGTCATCCTCTGGTATGTGGGCGGCGAGCAAAACCGGGACGCCCTCGTCGCCGTCCGCAACGCCGATGTCCCTCTGGTGTTCATCGACCGGCGCCCCCCGGCGGGCATCGTGGCGGACCACGTGGGCACGGACAACCGGGGCGCGATGCGCCGATTGATCCGCGCCCTGCAAGACCTTGGCCATCGGCGGATCGCATGCATCTCGAATGGAGAACCCGTGTCGAGCGTAGAAGACCGGCTTTGGGGCTACCACACCGCCATGCGCCGCAGCGGCGAGACCCCCGATCAGAGCTTGGTCTGCCAAATCGAGGCCCCTGAAACCATGGAGGAGGGCACCCGCCGTTGCATCGACCGCTTGTTGCAGGCGGAGCCGCGTCCGACGGCCATTGTCTGCACCAACGACATGGTGGGGTCGCTGGCGATGCGCGAGCTCAAGGCGCGCGGCATTCGCGTGCCAGACGACATCTCGGTGGCGGGTTTCGACGGCTGGTACCGATTCGCTCCGGGGATGGGCCTCAGTTCGGCCGCCCAGAGTTTCGAGGACATCGGCGAAGCAGCCATGGAACTCCTCGTCGAGCGCATCACCGGCCCCCGCGAGCCCCTGATCCGGCACATCCTGTTCGACGCGCCTTTGGCGGATTCCGGCTCGATCGGCCCGGTGACCACGCCAAACTGACTCATCGTGCGTCGGCCGCAGGCGGTTTCATGGCGAACGGTGGCACCGGCTTGGCCCTGGACAAAGCCCTTCGGAGCGCGGCGTCCGGAAGGCCCGCGAGGACGACGCCTTCTCGTTCCAGCCACACCACGCCCGACTTCGCATCGAACCGCGCCGCGGCGTGGATCGAGCCGCGAGAGAGCGAGACCGGCTTGCCGCGGACGGGCGGATCGCCCGCCGTGGGCTCGACCGCGCCTGAAACCCCGTCCACCGTCCAGGTGCCGCCCCATGAGAACGGCCGCTCCGCCGCCCCGGAGCCGCCCCGCATCAGTACGGCGGGGAGGAGCGCGATCGGTTCCCCGGTCTCGGCGTCCACGTAGACCTGCACAAAGGGCCGCGGTTCTCCCTGCTTCCATTCGTAGCGCCCGTCGTTGACCGAGACCTCGTAAACCAACCCGGCGCGCCCGGCGGACGCCCTGGCCCGGTGTCGCTCCGAGAGCCGGTTGGGCAACTTCGAGTACGCGGGCACGTGGTAGGCGGCGTCCTGCGAAGCGGCCTCGAGGAGTTTCCAGCCCGTGAACTCTGCGGCGGCCGCCACGGCGTTGGCGACGGCCTGCTCTTTGGCCACGATCCGGCGCGGCGGATCGTAAGCGGGGAGCGGATCCACCCACATGATCGCGGGAAACCCGTGCGTGCGGTCTATATAGGTTTCAACCCCCGCTTGGAACCTGTGGGGCGTTCCCGATGCGACGTAGGCGAGTTTGACGTACACGCGCTGCGGCAAGACGTCTGTCTCGGAACGCTCCAGAACCGTTTCGTGGGTTCCGCCGACCGCGCGGTACCACTCGGCGGCCTTTGCGACGCAGTCGTCCAGCGACAAATTGGGCACCTGTTCGGCATCGGGCGTACGGACGTTGAACGCGAACAGTCGTCCAGAATCTCGCGCAACTGACAAGACAACACGATCGCGGTAGATCAAGGCGACCGATTGAGCGCTTGCGCTAATCTGATTCTCGTAGTGACGCGGCTTCTTGTCGGAGTCGAGATCGGCCTTGAGGAACAGCCGATGCGCGAGTTGGATCGTCTGCAGGACGTCCACTTTGCCGAAGTCCGTACGCCCGTCTTCCATACGGATGCGAAACGTGGAGAGCTCGTCGGGCTTCTCCCACTGGAACTGGGCCAACGAAACGGCCAGCAACAAAACGGTCATGGTTGTTCTTCCTCCATCATTGGGACGGCAAGCAACTCCTTCACCAAAAGTCCCCAGTCTCCAAACTGCTTGACGGCGGCGTCGGTCTCCGACGAAGCGCGGAAGACTTTGCGCAGGCGGGCGTCCGGGCACCCATAGCGCAACATGTCCATCCGCGCCGCGTAGTTGATGCCGTTGGCGCCGTGGCTAAACTTTCGGGGAGGATGCGCATTGTTCGTTGGGTCCATGGCATCTACTGATTTGGAGCCCTGAGCTAAGTCGCCTAACAATTTGTTCACATGCTCGGTCAATTTGTCTGTCATGATGAGATCGCCGTTCGAGTCGTTGTAGGGCACAGTCGAAGAAGTGTTGCCGCTGACCAAAGTGCTGAATACGACGCCAGGGAAGCCGAACGCAGCCGTGTTCTGATAGCCGATGTGGTACGCGCCAAGCAGAGCGCTCCCGCTTGATCCACACTGGCAAGAGTACATGAACACGAACCTGTTGGCGAGCGGCCGGTAGGGTGCAGAAATGTGGGATCCAGTCGTTCGGGCCACGCTTGCCCAATCGACTGGCACCAGCGGGTCCTTCGGTGGATCTTCTCCAGGGCCAAGGGGATTGGGCTCGGCGAAGAACCCACCGGTTGCCCCGTGTGAGGAGCAGAAGTGGACCGTGGACTTGCCCAGCAACTTGCCAAGCTGCAGTTCCCGGATAGCGGCGTCCTTCTGGGCCTGAGTCAGCCCTGAGTCGGCCAGAATCGGAGCGACCTCTGCCTGAGAGAGCACCAACTCCTGATAGGTGTGGAAGTCGCCGTCCAGCAAGGCGTGATTCGCGGTGGCCAGCTTGGTGCGCGCGGCTGTCGCCATGTCTGCCGACACCGACGCCCAAGTGTATTGGCTGGGCAGTTCATTCATGCTTTGCCAGCCCGCAGGAGCGGTGCCATAGATGTTCTCCTCTGTTGCCGTAACTGCGGCCACGTTGAACGCCTTCGGGGTCACCGTGAGGTCCCGGTCAGCGTAGACCGTCTCCAGGTAGGGAAACGTCGGAATGGCTCGGGCGAACACGAAGCGCACAGTCAGAGTCGTGGCGAAGGATGTTCCCGAAATGGAGCCCTGCAAATGGGTCGAGTCAAAGCGAAAGCTTCGGCCAAACTCATCCAACACCTCCGATTCGCCTTCAACGGGATAGATCTGAGCTTCGCCGATTCCTCCGAACGTCGCCCTCACGTTTAGGACGCCGGCAACCCATCCGTTGGGATCTTGCGACAGGACCGCCGCGTAGAACTCAACAGGAACCCCGGTACCAGTGACCTTGTTGCCCTTTTCCAGTTGGTCCCCGACGAGACGTTAGGTAGGGTGGAGGGCCATACAGATGCCACTGCCCCAATGCAAAGAATCGCGGCTGAGAGAATGTTGATGCTCCGATTCATGTTCACCTCCTTTGGGCCAACACTCCCGCTGACTCCGGCATGGTCGCTAAACTACATTCAACACATACGACGCGACGAACTGAGACAAGTGGACATTTGTTTCTTTTGAGAGAAATCTCGCGCTCGGCTTCGGCGCTCGTCGGCCGCAGCGTCGCAATCGCCGCGATCTCGACCGTGCGTGATCCAGAGCGCCCCTGCCGGTTCCGGCTCGATTCGGCCGGCTCAGCCGCCCAGATACGCTTCTTTGACCTTCGGATTCGACAGCAGGGCCTTGCCCGTGTCTTCGAGGACGATGGTCCCGGTTTCGAGCACGTACGCGCGATTGGCCACTTCCAACGCGCGGTGGGCGTTTTGCTCGACCAGCAACACGGTCGTTCCCGCCTTGTTGATCTCGTCAATGATGCGGAAGATGTCCATCACCAGGTTCGGCGCGAGGCCGAGGCTGGGCTCGTCCAGCAGGAGCATCTGCGGGCGCGACATCAGGGCGCGGCCGATGGCCAGCATCTGCTGCTCGCCGCCGCTCAGCGTGCCCGCGTTCTGCTTGAGGCGCTCTTTGAGGCGCGGGAACTGGACCATCACCTTCTCCATGTCCGAGCCGATCTCGCCGTCCTTGCGCGTGTAGGCTCCGAGCAGCAGATTCTCGTAGACCGTCATGTTGGTGAAGATGCGCCGCCCTTCGGGCGAGTGGCTGATCCCCATGAGCAGGATTTCGTGGGGCGCGGCGTGCGCGATATCGGTCCCTTTGAACGTCATCGTGCCCGTTCGGGTGCGCAGCAGGCCGCTGATCGTGCGCAGCAGGGTGCTCTTGCCCGCCCCGTTGGAGCCGATGATCGAAACGACCTCGCCCTGTTCGACGCGGATGCCGACATCCTTGAGCGCGTGGATCGCGCCGTAGTAAACGTTGATTCCGGAGATGGTCAGCATGGTCGAGCCCTTGGGTGATACCCCATCCGTCACCCGGCGGGCACCACGGTGGGCTCGGAGACGTTGCCGTTTCGGTCGGCCAACCGCACGGCGATGCGCGTCGGCGTGCCGGTGGCCATGGTCCAGAACGAGGCCTTGTCCTTGGTGCGGCCCACGATCTCGGTCTCGCTCCAGCCCTGAGCCGTCTCGTAGTTGACCAGCGCCACCCCGTGGTCCTCACTGTCGCCCGGTTTCCAAGTGACGGTCCACTGGTCGCCTTCGACCTTGTACGTCACGTGCGGGGCCTTGGGCGGTTTGGAGTCCAGCCACGGAAAAGCGGGCACCAGCGCGGGCTTGGCATACAGCCCCTCGATCAATGACGGCGTCACGCCCGCCCAGTTGTTGGAGAACGCTTTGAAGCTGAAATGGACGTTGCCAGGCTGCTTGACCTTTTCGCGGGTGAGTTCGATCTGGCGTTTGAGCTGATCGAACTTCCACGCGCCATCCGCGGGATTCAAGCGGCTGGTGAAGTTGCCCGGCCAAAGGTGGCGGCCCGCTTTGTTCACCGAGACCCACCAGTCCAGCAGCACCGGGTAGCTCTGCGCTGTTTGCTCGATCGGCCAATAGAGCTGCGGCGTGTAGTAGTCGCACCATCCGAGTTCGAACCACTTGAGCGCATCCGCGTGCAGGCCTTCGTACTGATCCACGCCCGCCGTGATCCCCTTCGGGATGCCGGGACGGTAGATTCCGAACGGACTGATGCCGAACTTGACCCACGGTTTGGCCTTCTTGAGCTCTTTGTAGTACTTCTCGATGAATCGGTCCACGTTCCGGCGTCGCCAATCGGACCGGGAAAGCCCGTGTTTCTCCTTCAGACTGGCTTGCCAACTCGGCTCGTCGGGGAAGTCCTGCCCGCGCACGGGGTACGGGTAGAAGTAGTCGTCGATGTGGATGCCGTCGAGGTCGTAGCGGGTGGCCACGTCCATCATCACGTCGTGGGTCCGCTTCTGGACGAACGCGTCGCCCGGATCCATCCAGAGGTATTCGCCGTACTTCTTGACCGCATTCGGGTGGGTCTTGGCCACGTGATTGTCGGGAATGGTGCCCGGCGACCGGGGATGCCATGCCCGGTAGGGGTTGAACCAGGCGTGCAGTTCGATGCCCCGCGCGTGACACAGCTCGATCATCGTTTCAAGCGGATCGAACAGGGGACTGGGCGCCTTGCCCGTCTGGCCCGTGATGTAGGGCGACCACGGTTCCAGTTTGCTTGCGTACATCGCGTCGGCGTGCGGGCGCACCTGGAAGATCAACGCGTTGAGCTTGAGTTCCTGGGCCAAATCGGCGATGGCCACCAGTTCGGCTTTGAGCTGGGGCGTGGTCAATCCGGGCTTCGATGGCCAGTCGATGTTGGCGACCGTGGCGACCCAAGCGGCGCGGAACTCGCGCATCGGCTCCGGAAGCGCCACGGGCGCGGGCAACGAGACGAGGGCGGCCCAAGCGGCGAACATGCCCTAGACGTTACCCGCTACGGACTGGGAGCCAGCCATTCGGGCAGGCCACCGCCGAGACGGCGGGTCTACCGCTTACCCGTAGTATGAACGGCGGACCTCGGGATGGGCGTTCAGGTGCGCCTCGATTTCAGCCAACGGGGGCACATGTTCCGACGCCCCCTCGCGCAAGCAGTTCAACGCTCCAGCAGCCGAGGCGAACGCCAAACAACGCATCCAAGGCCAGCCCTGATCCAGACCGTACAGCAGACCTGCGCGAAACACATCGCCGGCGCCGGTCGAATCCACCACGTGATCGATCGGAAACGGCGGCAGGGTTCGCGCTGGGCCGCCCTGCTCGGCCGTGTGGATTCCATTTGCGCCGTCTGTCAACACCGCGGGGCACTGAAACCGTCGGGCCATCTCGACGACCACCTCGCGATTGGCTTGCAGGTCGCCGCGCGCCCCGATCCAATCGGTGCTGCATTGCCAGCATCCTCCAGGAACCGCGGGGTCCGAATCCTGATAGAAGTCCATCAGCAAGACCGGGCGTCCCTGACCCACCGCGCGGCGCACCACGTCTCGAGCGGTCTCGCCCATATTCGGCTCGGCGGCGAGCCACCCCGAGTGGCCGATGTCGAACGCCTCTGCGGGGACCCCGTCGAGTTCTGCGAAGCCTAGGCCGAACATGGTCCGTTCCCCATCGGGCGTGATGTAGACATCGCAGACCGGCGTCTGACGTTCGAAGTCGGGCGCGGAGAACTCGATGCCCCTGTCGCGCAGCGAGGCTTCGATCATCGCGCGAAGGTCGCCACGGCCCAATGGGTTGCCAACCAACCGGACGTCCGCACCCCACGCCTGCAACGCGGAGGCCGTGTTCGCCGCTTCGCCGCCCAATAGCCAGCGCTCCGACTCGACCCCCACATAGCCGCCAAGAGGTGGTATGCGCCGCACACGCCGCACGCGATCCAGGCAGACAGTGCCGAAGACGGTGATCACGAAAACGATTCTAGCCGCGCGGCACGGCGCCGTTCTCGAGTTTGGCGAAGACCATCCGACCACGCTCGGTCTGGATCAGTTGCGTCACGGTCACTTCGAGTGTTTCACCCAAGTGCGCACGGCCGTTCTCAACCACGACCATCGTGCCGTCTTCGAGATAGCCCACGCCCTGGCCTGGCTGATTCCCCTCGCGGGCGACCGTGATGGTCAGGCTTTCCTGGGGCAGGATGTTGGGACGCATCGCCACAGCGAGGTCGTTGACATTCAACACACTCACGCCTTCAAGCTTGGCCACGTTGTTGAGGTTCCAGTCGTTGGTGACGATGTCGGCGCCAAGAACTTTGGCCAATCGCACCAATCGGGAGTCCACCTCGTCCTTGTTGTTCGCGATCAGGCGATCGTGGACACGGACCTCCAGATTGAAGTCCTCTTGGAGCCGACGCAGCACGTCAAGACCTCGCCGCCCGCGCTGACGCCGGTTGGCGTCGGCCGAATCCGCGATGTACTGGAGTTCCTCGAGCACGAAACCGGGGACATACATGGGCCCCTCGATGAACCCTGTGCGGACGATCTCGTAGATGCGCCCATCGATGATGATGTTCGTGTCGAGGACCTTGATGCCCGACCGCTTGCCCGCGCGGCCACGATTCCACGGAAGAACGTCGCCCATGGATTGCAGGGCGTAGACGGCCAACGCCGCGAGCCCCATGGTCAGAAAAAGCGTCACCACCAAGACGAACACGCCAGAGAGCGACGCAGCCAGCAGTGTGGTGAACGGAAGCGAGATGAGCAACCCGGCGAACACGCCGATGAACAGGTTCAGCTTGTCGCCAGGACTCATCGAGTCCCACCGAGACACGATGCGATGCGTCGACCGCAACAGGAGATTGCCGAGGCCCGACCCGGCGATCACGCCGAAAAGCGAACTGGCTGTGATGGTGAACGGATTCTGCGCGTTGAGCTTTTCGGTTCCCGGTTGTGTGCCTGCGGGGAGCAAATCAAACAATCTCTGGATGAGCAGGGGCGCATAGACGCCCGCGACGATGCCGCCTGCGACAGCGAACACCGCCGTGACCCAGAACCTCGTACCCCATCTATGGACCGGTCGAATCACCGCTTTGTCGTTCCTAGAACCTCGATGCGGACACCGTCAAGAATTGTGAAGAAAAACGCATCCTCGACGTTGCCTTCTCCCAGTTTAACGTGAGTCGGCGAGATTTGCTCACGGGATTCGGTGGGATCGAGCCCGATCCACTTGCGCCCGTCCCAAACTTCGACCCACGCATGGTAGTAGAAGCGGTCGTTCCACAGCGTCAGGCCGCTCGCGAGGCGCGTGGGAATCTCCACGGCGCGCATCAGCGATGCGGCGAGAATCGCGTAATCGCGGCAGACGCCCTCTTTGGTCGCAAGCACCTCCCGCGCGTCCCGCAGCACGCCGATCCCTGCGTTGGAGCGCATATGCTGATACACCCAGTCCTTGATCGCCATCGCCCTGTCCAACCGCGTGGATGCGCCTTTCGAGATATCGGTCGCCACTGCGCGAATCGCCGGGTCGTCGCTGGCGACATAGGGAGACGCTTGGGTCCATATGGGGTCTGCAGGCGACCCGTCCTTCCTCTCCCTTCCCTCGTCCCAGACCGGGGGATGCACCTTGACGATCCAGGCGTCGCCGCGCTTGGTCACCGTCTGGTGGTCGCCCGAAGGAAGGTGGGAGAGATCAAGG
Organism: Fimbriimonadaceae bacterium; assembly: GCA_039811705.1. Taxonomy (GTDB): domain Bacteria; phylum Armatimonadota; class Fimbriimonadia; order Fimbriimonadales; family Fimbriimonadaceae; genus UBA2387. Next base: position 17,853 of record JBDHZD010000016.1, read on the forward strand.
CCGGAGAGCCGGAGTTCGATCGCCTTGTATTGGGCGGGATCCCCGAGCTTCGGCTTGACTTCGATGCTGGATGCCGTGGCCAGATCGGCGGGCACATAGGCACCCTCGGGGCGCGCCAGCGCCTTCTCCTTGGGCTCGGGAATCATCTCGATGCCCATCGGTCCCGTCATTTTGATCAGTTCGCCCTTGGATGTGAAGAACGCGGTCGAAGTCATGCGCGGGTCCTTGATCTCGACGGCCAGCGCCTTGACCTTGGTCCCTTGCACGTCCACTTCTCGTTCGCCCAGCGGGTTGAGTTCGTTCTTCACCAGAGTCAGCGTGGTGGAATCCAGAATGTAGAACGTCCTCTTCGGGCTTCCCGCCAGAAGGGCTGTCAAGGGGTCGTCCACGATCCAGGCGTCCTTGGGAATGTCGATCGTCTTGTCCGACTTGTTGCCGTTGTTGTCCACATCGAGGCGGACTTTGTCGCCCTCGAACCTGGCGTCGAGGGTCTGCGATCGGCCCGCCGACTCCTGCTTGACCCACATGGTCAGCGGTCTGCCGTTGGCGTCGCTGAACGTTCGGGAGTCCAACCGGATCTCCAGATCCGCGCCCAACATCTTGAGACTCATGACGGTCTGGGCTTCGCTGAGCGTGCCTTGGACCCCCTTCTGGGTCTCTGGGCGCGAGGTGAACTTGGCGTGGCCGATCTTACTGCCGCGCATGTAGACGCCGATCCAGCTCTCCTCGGCGCGGGCCCAGGCGGTCGTCATCGCGAAAGCGAGCAAGAAGCAAACGAGGGTCCAACGTTTCATGGCGCGCGGTCTGGCTATCATACTGGAGGTCTTCCTTGACTGCTGGGACGCTCTGGGAGCGTTTCGGTTGCAGTTCCGGTTGGTTCATTCAACAAGTGTCGCGTTCCCGAGACCCCCTGACCACGCCGGTCGGCTGGCTGATGCGCCCGGTCGTCCCCCTGGACGCCACCGATTCGGTGGAGCGCGCGGCGTCGCGCCTGAGTCTGTCGGGGTTCGACGGTCTCCCCGTTCATGCCGAAGAACGCTATGTGGGCCGCGTCGATCAACACCGCCTCAGCGCTTGGATCGGTCATGGCGAGGGCTTGGAAGCACCCCTTGGTTCTCTACTTACCGAAGCGGACTTCCAATCGGGACGCATCTCCCCTCGAGCGACCGGCGCCGATGCATTGCGCCTGTTCGAGAGCAGCGGCCTGTCCTGGCTGGCCGTTGTGGACGAACTCGACCGGGTGATGGGTGTGGTCGCGCCCTCGGACCTGATCTCCACACAAGAGAATGCGCCCCGTCCCCGCACCATCGGCGGCATGGCGACGCCGTTCGGGGTCTATCTGACCACGGGCAACCTGCGCGCGGGCGTTTCGGATTGGGCGCTGATGTCCACCGGTGCGTTGATGTTCCTTCTGCTGCTCGCCGCAAGCCTGGCCACCGATGGCGCCGCTCGGCTCCTGATCCACTGGAACGCTTCCAGCGACGCGGTGCTCTGGACCGTGGAAGTGTTGCCCTTCGTGCTCTTCATGGCTCTGTTGCGCTCCATCCCTCTGGCGGGAATCCACGCTGCGGAGCATCAGGTGGTCCACGCCATCGAGCGCGGCGAGGCGCTGACGCCTTCGATCGTGCGGCGGATGCCGCGGGTCCATCCGCGTTGCGGCACCAACTTCGCGGTGGGCCTTACGATGTTTCTGGGCCTGGCCTCCGCGCCGTTGATCAGCGACCTACGGCTTCAACTGCTGTTGGCGGTGGTGGCGACGTTGCTTCTCTGGAGGCGGTTGGGTGGCCTGATGCAGTATTGGGTCACGACCCGTCGGGCGAGCGACAAGCACTTGGCGATGGGGATACGCAGCGGCGAAGCATTGCTCGACCGGCTCCGCACTCACTCCGACGCCCCCGCCTCGCCGCTGGTGCGGGTTTACAACAGCGGCTTGTTGCAGGTGATGTCGGGGGCGCTTTTGGTCTACGGGCTGGCGTTCCTTGTTGCGCAGGCGTTTGGCTATGCGATCTAGCCCTGATAGCTACACCATCACGCCGCTAGCCCCTTGCGGTTCACGCGACCAACCGGCCATCAGAAACTGGCGAATCGGTGCGAGAGACTCGTGGTCAACAGAGACAATGCCCCTGTTGATCGCAGCCCCAACGGTTGTGCTTTCGCCATGCAAGATGGCCATTGCAGCCAAAAAGGTTGCTTTGTCAGTCTGCGAGGCAGTCCCGAGCGACTTACCGAGACATGCCAGAGACTGCTCCGCGCATTGGATCGCACGGTCGTCGAGTTGTTGAAGCAAGAGCCTCTCAAGACACCCCGGAATCAGAAAGACCCCCAGCACGGCCTCGTGATAGGGAAGCCACTCGCCCTGGTTCGGTAGAGGCAAGTGGGCTGCCGCCAGGTCCTGATGACAACGATAGATTCGGTTCTTGGGGTCTCCGTCATCGTCCAAGATGATCGCAATACTCGTCACGTACCTGAGGGCTTCGTCGCTCTCCAGGGTAGCCAAAGCGCCTTTGAGCGATCCTTCTGGGTAGCCAACCGCAAAGGGTCCTGAGGGAGTCAATCGACGCGCGAGGGCTTCGATCAAGGCGAGGTCCGTCACTCCCTCGCAGACGACAATGTGCGCATAGTCGCGCAGTACACCGAGTTTGCGCCGATCAGAGCCGACGATGAGGGAACCCGGCTTAGCGGGCGTCAAACGGGGACCTCAGCAACAAGAATGCTTTGACGCCAGCCACGTGATGGGCAACGATCTTCCCGCCACGTCTGCGCATCTGGATCACCGAGAGGTTGTCGCCCAACATATCCTCGCACCCAACAAGAGCGTCCAAGAGTTCGTCGCTGTGAGTAGCCACCATCACCTGAGTCGGTTGGTCCGCCAGGCTCCACTCCACCAAATGCCGGATCACCTTGGGCATGACCGACGGGTGAATACCGTTCTCCGGCTCGTCCATACCCACCCACTGGCCCGCAAACGTGTGCGTTTGCATCAAGATCACCGCCCAGCGTGTGAGACCACCCCCGAGCATGCCCAGGGGCAACACCGTTCCATCATCCATGGTCACCATGAAGCCCGGGATGCGATAGTGCTCCACATAGTCGACGTCGCGGATTCCCGGGTGGACGAGCTGAAGCGCTCTCACAAACTGCGACTTCATGCCCTTGGCGACGAGGTCGGCAAACCGTTGGACTTCTACGCCCGAAGGCGCAAGACCCGCTGGATGCACCAGATTCGATGGCAAAGGCTCCAACCAAGTGGGCCGCTGGACGATGAACCGTCCAGCTCTTGGGTCCCAGATTTCGGTCCACTCAGCCGACCGGTCTCCAACCGTCGCCCGGATCTCAAGCGAACCGACCACGTCGTCGGGCTGACCGCCCAACGCATTTTCTGGGTCGATCGGTGCCGGCAAAGGGCGGTAGCCGACCTTCAACCAAGTTTGTTGGCCTTGGCTCCCAAGCGCAAACTCAGCTCCTCCAGGTTCGAAGGTGTAATCAAGTCCGGGGCCATTGGTCGGACGAAACCGATTCAGACCTCTCTGAGCCTGGAGCGAGGTGAGGACGTGGGCAAATCCGTACGATCTTGCAAAGATGACCGCTTCGAGCAGACTGGTCTTGCCCGTTCCGTTCGGGCCCACCACCACCACAAAGTTCCGAAGCTCCTCGAGGCGAATCCCACGAAGGCCCCGAAAACCGTCCACAAATAGCGAGGAAACGGCTGGGGCGATGGCGGTCGTCTGCATCACGCCCTCGCAGGCACGGGTCCGACCAGCGAGCGGCCGTGTTCGATGAAGTGGTGGAACTCCTCGGGAAACACCTTGAGCGCGCCCGCCACAGGCCACGCCGCCGCATCGCCCAGACCGCAGAACGAACGACCGTCGATTTGCGAACAAACATCCTTCAGCAACTCGAAGTCGCCCGGTCGCCCGCCGCCCTTCACAATGCGGTCGAGGATTTGATGCAGCCAACGCGTCCCTTCGCGGCACGGCGTACACTTGCCGCACGACTCGCGCATGTAGAACTGCGACGTCCGCCAGATGAACTGCACGATGCACGTGTGCTCGTTGAGGAACATGCAGCCTCCCGAGCCCACCATCGAGCCGACCTCGCCCATCTCCTCGTAGCCGATGACCGCCTTGGCGCACGACTCGGCGTTGATCATGGGCACCGACGAGCCACCCGGCACACAGGCCTTGAGTGCGCCGCCTTTCATGCCGCCAGCGAGTTCCAGCAGTTCCATCAAGGTCGTACCGAACTCGACCTCGTAGTTCCCGGGCTTGTTCACATGGCCGCTCACGGAGAAGATCTTGGTGCCGCGCGAATTCTTGGTCGAGGCACCCATCGACGCGTACCACTCGCCGCCGTTATCCAAAATGAATGGCGCGCAACAATAGGTCTCCACGTTGTTGATGATCGTCGGGCAATCCCACAGGCCGGCGACCGTGGGCAGCGGCGCGTGCGGAAACTTTAGGCGCGGCATGCCGCGCTCGCCCATGAGCGAACTCATCAACGCGCTCTCCTCGCCGCATTCGTAGGAACCCGCGCCGAGGTGGATGTACAGGTCGAAGTCGTATCCCGAGCCGAGGATGTTCTTGCCGAGCAATCCGGTTGCGTACGCTTCGTCGATGGCTTTGCGCATGGATCGGGCGGCATCGATGAACTCGCCGCGGATGTAGATGTAGCCCGACTGCGCGTTCGTGGCATAGCCGCCGATGGTCATCCCCTCGATGAGCAGAAAGGGCGTCTGCTCCATCAACTGCTTGTCTTTGAAGGTCCCCGGTTCGCCTTCGTCGGCGTTGCAGATCATGTAATGCGGCTTGGTCTTCTCCTTCTCGATGCCGTTCCACTTGATCCACGTGGGGAAGCCGGCGCCGCCGCGACCGCGAAGGCCTGAGGCCTTGACTTGGTCGATGACGGCCTGACGCTCCATCCCGAGGGCCTTCTTCAGGCCCTGATACCCGCCTTTGGCCTGATAACCGGCGAGGCTGGCGTAAGCGGGGTCGCCCGCGTGTTCGAACAGAAGCTTGAGTTCGGCCATGGACATCCCTATTCTACTGGGTCCCCGCACGTCGTGAACCCCTCCGGGCCCAGATCACTTGAAGCCGCTGGTCGCGATGCCATGAACAAACGTCTTCTGCGCGAAGAAAAACACCACGACGATGGGCAGGATCACGAGCAGCGACGCCGCCATCAGCAGGTTCCAGGGCGTTCCGCCATGCTGGGTCTGGTACGCCTGCAACCCCAGCGAGAGTGTGAACGTGTTTTGGTCGGTCAGGAAGATGAGCGGGCCGAGGAAGTCGTTCCACGTGCCCATGAACGTGAACAGGGCGATCACGGTTACCGCCGGACGCGCGAGCGGCAGCACGATGTCGGCGAACACGCGGAACTCGCTGGCGCCGTCGATGCGGGCCGCTTCGCTCAGGTCGTTGGGAATGGACCGGAAGAACTGCCTCAGCAAGAAGATGGCGAACGCCGAACCCAGATACGCGGGAACCCAAAGGGGCTTGAACGAGCCCACCCAACCCAGCCACTTGAACAGGGTGAACGTGGGCACCATCGTCACCGGAAAGGGCACCATCATGGTCGCCAAGGTGGCCGCGAAGAACAAGTCGCGCCCCGGCCAGCGCAGCCGCGCGAACGAATACGCGACGATCGTGTTCGAAGCCACAGACCCCACGACGCACAGGATCGTGATGATCACGGTGTTCCGCGCATAGACGAGAAACGGCACATAACCGAGTTCTTTCGAGCCATAGAACACAGCGTCCGGAAAGTTGCTCCACAGCACCTGGGACGGAATCCACCGAGGGGGCGACGTGAGCGTTTCGCCGATCGGCTTCACCGCCGTGGTCAGCATCCACAGAAACGGCAACACGAACACCACCGAGAGCAACACCAAAGCGATATGGACGAGGACGACTCTATTGGGTCTCATAGTGAACGTGCCTCTCGGAGAGCCGCAGCGCCGCCAGAGTGAGCGCCAAGATGATGAGGAACATCACCCACCCCATGGCGCTGGCGTATCCCATGCGCTGGTAGAGGAAGGCGTTGTCGTACAGGTACATCGCGAACATATAGGTGCTGCGCGCCGGGGCACCGCCCGGGAACATCACCTGCGGCACGGCGAACACCTGGATCGAACCGATGATCGCCATGATCACGTTGAACAGGATCACCGGGGAGATCATGGGCAGCGTGATGTGCCGGGTTTTGAGCCAGCTCTTGGCGCCGTCGAGGTCTGCCGCCTCGTAGAGGTTGGCCGGCACGTCCTGCAGTCCCGCCAGATAGATCAACATGGCCTGACCGCACCCCCACGCGGCGATCAGCACCAACGTCCACTTGGCCCAAGCCGGGTCTCCCAACCAGTTCGGCGGGCTGAAGCCGATCCCGCGCAGGGCCGCGTTGAGCAGGCCGTAATCGCCGTTGAACACCCACAGGAAAAGCGTCGCCTGCGCCACCATGGGCACGAGAGTGGGTAGGAACAGCAACGTTCGATACACCGCCATGCCCTTGACCTTGGCGTTGAGCAGCATGGCCAGCGCGATCGCCAGCACCGTCCCCAAGGGCACCGCGCCCACCGTGTAGAGCAACGTGTTCTGCAACGTGGTCAGGAACACCCCGTCGCGCATCAGTTCCTGATAGTTCGACAGGCCGATCCACTTGGGCTCGCGCAACACCGAAAAGTTCGTAAAGCTCGTGATCAGCGAGAACACCAGCGGGTACGCCAACAGCAGCGTGAAACCCAGGATCCAGGGCAACGCGAACAAGATGCCGATCCGCGCCTCATGCCTTCGGTTCATGGCCTGGCCACCTGTTCTCGGTAGGTCTTCCACAGCCCGTCGATTCGAGCCTGAGCGTCGTCCAGGGCTTGCTTGGGCGTCTTCATGCCTGTGTTGACCTCCTGGAACGCGTTGGCCAACTCTCCCGAGACACGGGGAAAGAAGCCGCTGCGCGACGGGTAGATGGCGTTCGGGGACCGAGCCAACTGGTCGAACAGGCGGATGGCCTTGTTGGGATGGTTCTCGAAGAACGCCTCGCTCACGTTGTTCAGAGGCGAGTTCTTGCCGTGGGCCGAGCAAAGGCCCTCCATCACGTCCTGCCGCTGGACAAAAGCGATGAACTCGAACGCTTCCTTGGCGCGCTTCGCTCCGCGCGGGATGACCAGCACGTCCTGGGACAGCAGGCTGTGCCCCCTGAGGTCGGGCCGATCCTTCGGATACGGCATGGGCACGGCGAACCACTCGAGGTCGGGCTTGTAGACCCTGATGTAGTTGGCCTTCCAGACTCCGTTGAGTTCCGTCGCCACCTTCCCGTTCATGAACGGGTCCTGCGGCGAAGCGAAGTTGCCAAAACCACTTTGGAAGTTCTGTACAGCTTGAGGACCAAACTGCTTGGAGTATCCGGCGATCCATTCGAATGCGCGGACGGTCTCGGGGCCGTTCAGGGTGGGTTTGCCGCCTTCGAACAGGTCGGCCCCGAACAACGGCCCCCAGCCCCAATGCCACCACCCCGGGTTCGAGGGCAGGAAGCCCGCCATCACCAAGCTTCCGTCAGGGTTTTGCTTCGAGATGCGCTCGCTCAACGCGTCGAGTTCCTCGATGGTCTCGGGAAACGTCTCGGGAGTGGCGAACTCGGGTGGAACGAGGTCCGGCCTGACATGCAGGCCGATCGAGGCGGGCGTGCTGGGCAACGCCCAGAGCGTGTCGCCCTCGGACAGCGCGTCGTAGTAGGCGGGAATGTAGGTCTCCCGCGTCAACCCGGCTTGCCGCGCCATGTCCGAAAGGTCGGTCAGGGCGCCCAGATCGGCAAACTGGAACACCTGCTCCTGCCAGATTCCGGCCACGTCGGGCGGGTTGCCGCCGCCGCTGGCAAGGATGGTCTTCTGGTCCACGCCCGAAATGCTCAGGTACTTCACGAAGATGCGGTCCTGCGAGCGGTTGAACGCGTCCACCACCTTGCGCATCTCCTCGCCTTCTTGGCCGGTCCACTTCTCCCAGTAGACCACCGTCACTCGTCCGGGTGAGGCGTCTCGGGATACGACCCGCTCGCCCAACATGGCGGCCCCGAACGTGAAGATCAGGACAACGAAGATCGCGAGTTTCGAGTGGGGTTGCACAGAAGGAAGGTCCACATTCACGGACGTTTCATCCCGTCCAACGGGAGCGTCCGGCTCCAAATCGGCCAAACTGAAGCCCATGCGCGCCGAATCGCTCGACTTCTTCAAGGCCATCGTCAACGTCCCCAGCCCATCCGGCTACGAGGAGCGTGCCGCCGAGATCTTCCGGTCCTACACGTCCGAGTTCGCCGATGCCCAGCACACCGATGTCCACGGCAATGCGTGGGCCGTGGCGAATCCCGACGCCGCGATGAAGATCATGCTCGCGGGCCACATGGACGAGATCGGCTTCGTCATCCACTACATCAGCGACGAAGGTCTCCTGTACTTCAGCGGTGTGGGCGGGCACGACAGCGCCATCCCGATCGGCCAGCGCGTCTGGGTGCACGGCAAAGAGCGCGTCGCGGGCATCATCGGCCGCAAGGCCATCCACCTGCTCGACGACGAAGAGCGCAAAAAGAAGCCGCAGATCCATGAACTGTGGATCGACATCGGAGCGACCAACCGAGCCGAAGCTGAAGCCGTCGTCTCTCTGGGCGACCCCGTGACCTATCAGGTCGAATTCCAGATGCTATTGGGCGACCGAGCCACTGCGCGCGGGTTCGACAACAAGATGGGCACGTTCATCGTGGCCGAAGCGCTGCGTTTGCTCAAGCAGGATGGCGGCCTCGACCCCGGCGTGGGGGTCTATGCCGTGGCCACGGTGCAGGAGGAGATCGGCCTGCGCGGCGCGCGGACGTCGGCGTTCACCATCGGCGCGCAGAGCGGTTTGGCGGTGGACGTCAACCACGCCACCGACTATCCGACCGTGCCAAAGACCCGCTACGGCCAACTGGACATCGGCAAGGGTCCCTCGGTGATGCGCGGTGCGAACGCCAACCCCAAGGTGTTCCAGATGATCCGGGAGGCCTGCGCCCGCGAGGACATCCCCTATCAAGTGGACGTCGCGCCCGGCGGCACGGGGACGGATGGCAACGCGATGCAACTCAACCAGGGCGGCATGGCCGTTGGCATCGTCGGCGTGCCGCTGCGCTACATGCACACGCCATGCGAGCTGCTCAGCCTGAAGGACGTCGAGGACTGCGCCCGGCTGATGGCGGCCTACTGTCGTACGGTGAAGCCCGACACGGACTTCACGCCGCGGGTCTAGGTTCAACAGGGTGCTGCGAAGTCGCGAACCTTAGCGTCTCGCTGAGGGGGCGGGTCCGCGCCAGCAGCTCGGGAATGGCTCGTATGGCTCGCTCCCCAAGTTTGGGGGGCCGGGTAGGGGTTGTCGGACGTTCCCAGCGTCCCGATGTTCGGTCGGCAATCTGCTCGCGGGCGTTTGGGTCAACCCTCCCTCAAATCCCCTCCCGATCTTCGCGAGGGGAGGCTTACGGCTTAGCCGCCGAGCTTCAGGTACACTCTTCGGGCGTTTGCCCCGCTGGGGCGGTCGAACCGCTTCCATCCCGCTCCGACGGTGCGCATCCACGGATACGATCATGGCCAAGAAGATTTCGTCTGTCATCAAGTTGAACATCCCCGCAGGGAAGGGAACGCCGGCGCCGCCCGTCGGTCCCGCTCTCGGCGGCGCGGGCATCAACATGATGGAGTTCCTGAAGAAGTTCAACGAGCAGACCGCGCCCAAGATGGGCTTCGTCATGCCCGTCGAGATCACCGTCTACGAAGACCGCTCCTACTCGTTCGTCGTCAAGCAGCCTCTGGTGAGCGACCTCATCAAGCGGGCCGCCGGCATCGACAAGGGCGCGGCCAACCCCAAGACCCAGAAGGTCGCCGTGCTTACGAAGGACAAGCTCCGAGGCATCGCCGAGGAGAAGATGAAAGACTTCAACACGACGGACGTCGAGATGGCGATGCGCATCGTTGCGGGCTCGGCCCGCAGCATGGGCGTCCGCGTCGAAGACTGATTCGCCCCAACGTGGACGGGAGCGGGGCGAATGCTCCACAATCCGAGGCGTGATCGCGCCGCTCCTTCTCGCACTCGCCCAACCGGCACCCGCCATCCTGCGTGAGCCGGACATCCACGGCGAACGCATCGTGTTCCGGTGCGAGGGCGACCTGTGGCTCGGCGACCTGGGCACAGGTGATGCCAAGCGGCTGACGCGGCACGACGGCGTCGAACGCTTCCCCCGATTCTCGCCCGATGGGCGGCACATCGCGTTCACGGCCGAGTACGACGGCCCGCGCGAAGCCTACGTCATGCCCGTCGAAGGCGGGCTGCCAAAGCGCCTCACCTTCACCGGCGATTACGCCAACGTGCTTGATTGGACCCCCGACGGCAAGGGCATCCTTGTCCAAACACGCTCCTTCCCGCGCAGCTTCGCCCTGAAGGTCGTGCCCGTCGCGGGTGGTGTGCCCGAACGGCTGCCATTGGAGTTCGCCTCGCACGGTTCGTTCTCGCCTGACGGCAGACGGCTGGCGTTCAACCGTTTCCTCCGGTTCGACGACGCGTGGTTCCGCTACAAGGGCGGCCTGAAGAACGACATCTGGGTGGGCGACCTCGCCGCAAAGCGGTTCCACAAGGTGGCCGTGTCGGATGGATCGAACGAGTTCCCGGTGTGGGTGGCCGACCGCATCGCCTACGCCGCCGAAGGACCAAAGGGCTTCAGCGTCATGGCGGTTTCGCCCAACGGTGGCCGCGCCCGCACGCTGGCCGGACCTTTTGCCGAAGAGGTGCGGTCCCTCCAGACCGATGGCAAGCGGCTCGTGTTCGAACACGGATTCGCCGTCTCGATCATCGAAGCCGATGGCAAGGTGCGCGACGTCTCGCTTCCGATCGTCTCGGACAAGGTCCATGCTCGTCCGTTCGCCGCCAACGCCGCGTCGTTCGTGCAGTCCGTGAGCGTCGGCCCAACGGGGGCGAGGCTGTTCGTCGAAGCCCGCGGCCGGCTTTACTCGGTGCCCGTCAAGCAAGGCGCCGTTTCGACGCTCGCCGCGAAAGACGGTGTCCGCTACCGAATGGCCAAGCTCTCGCCGGATGGGGCAAAGCTGGCGTTCTTCGGCGACGAGGAGGGCGAACAGCGCATCTACACCGCCAACCCGGACGGCTCGGAGCCCAAACCCATCACTCCCAAGGCCGCGCGAACCCTGCAGGCCATGTCCTGGTCGCCGGACTCGCACTGGATCGCCTACGTGGACAGCACGTTCCAGTTGCGCATCGTACGCGCCGACGGCTCGGAGGAGCGCACCATCGCCCAAGGCACGGGCAGCCTTTACTGGTACGGCCCCGTCGTCTCGTGGTCGCCTGACTCCAAGTGGCTGGCTTACGAGTCGTTCAACCCCAAAACGTCGTTCATGCGGACCGCGCTGTACCACCTGGAAGACAAGTCGGTCACGATGCTCGGCGACGGCATGACCAACGACCGCTACCCTTCGTTCAGCAAAGACGGCAAGTGGTTGGCGTTCACGTCGCAGCGGCATGCCGCACCCCGGTGGGACGCATGGCTGAATCAGCAGATCACCGACAAGCCGTGGAAAGTCGTCCTGTTGGCGCTCCGCAAGGACGAGGTTTCGCCTTTCGCTCCCAAGAACGACGAGGAGGGCCCCGAGCCCAAGCCCGCCGAAGCCAAGAAGGAGTTCGCGCTTGACCTGGACGGCCTCTATGAGCGCGCCATCGAAGTGCCCTTGCCGCCCAGTGATGCGGCCAAAGTCGACGTGGTCGGCGACCGCGTGCTGGTCCAAGACGGTACAACGATCCGCTTCTACGACCTCAAGGCCAAGCAAGCGGGTGTACTCACACAGGGCACGGGCTTCGAGATCAGTGCGGACGGCAAGAAGGTCCTTGTGCTGGGCGCGATCCCACGCGTCGTGGAGCCGACGGGCACCGACCTGCCACCCACGGTGGGGGTCGTGGCGTTGCCGAACGTCCGGTTCACCGTGGACCCGGAAGCCGAATGGCGGCAGATCTTCTGGGATGCGTGGCGGCACCTGCGCGACTTCTTCTACGCCGAGAATATGCACGGGGTGGATTGGAACGCGGTCGGCCAGAAGTACTCGCGGTACTTGCCGTCGGTGCGCGAGCGTGAAGAGCTCACCGACCTCATCCGCTGGATGCAGGCGGAACTCGGCACCAGCCACATGTACCGTAGCGAAGGCGACATTCGCCGCGCGACCAACACGTTGCCGATGGGCTATCTGGGTTGGGACCTCGAGCCCCACAGCAGCGGGTATCCAGTCATCGCAAAGCTTCTTCGCGGCGACGGGTTCAACCTAGCCGAACGTTCGCCGCTGCTCGAAGTCGGCCTCGGCGTGCGCGAAGGGATGCACGTGCTGGAAGTCGCCGGCATCCCCGCAAACAGCCCTGGATTCGCTGGGGCCTTGGCGGGTCGCGTGGGTGAAACGATCCGCGTCGTGGTGAACGACAAGCCATCGCCCGAAGGCGCAAAGACGGTCTACGTCAAACCGATCGCCAACGAAAACACGTTGCGCTACCGCGAGTGGGTGCGCATCAACCGCGAGGCTGTGAGCAAAGCCACCAACGGCCGCATCGGCTATGTGCACCTGCGCGCCATGGTCGAGAGCGACATGGCCGACTTTGTGCGCCAGTATTTCCCGCAACGGGACAAGGAGGCGCTGATCATCGACGTCCGGTTCAACAACGGGGGCAACATCTCGAACAACATCGCCGCGGTCCTGAAGCAGAAGGTAGTGGCGTTCTTCAACCAGAGAAACCTCCCCAATTGGACGCGCCAAGGCGAGTTCTTCCTCGGGCCCATGGCGTGCCTGATCAACGAATTCAGCGTCTCGAATGGCGAGGAATTCCCGCACCACTTCAAGGCCCTGGGTCTGGGTCCGCTGATCGGGCGCCGCACCACGGGCGGCGAAGTCGGTTCCGATCCCGGGTGGCCGATGATCGACGGAGCGCAGGTGTTCGTGCCCAACTATGGTGCGTGGACGCCCAAGGACGGCTGGATCATCGAGGGACCCGGGGTCTCGCCCGACATCGACGTCGAGTCCGACCCCACCGCATGGGCCGCCGGTCGCGACGCACAACTCGCAAGGGCGATCGAGGAGTTGTTGGCCCGGTTGGCCAAGAAGCCGACGGTCTGGCCCATTCCTCCGCCTCCACCCATTCGTAGAGGCGGCTAGGACGCGCCTACGGGCTCGGAGCCCGTCGCAGATACACTGATTCTGAAGCGGTCGTGGGCAACCGCTCGGAGGACCCCATGGTGAAACCCGACATCGTACGCGAACTCGAGGCCAACGCCGGCTTCCCCGCCGTTTCGATCCTGCTGGAAACACATCGGACCAGTCCGGACAACAAGCGAGACCCGATTGCACTCAAGAATCTGGTCACCGAGGCCGAGATGCGCCTGGCCGAAGTGCTGGACAAGCGAACCGCCGAACCTCTGATCGTCCGTCTGAGGGATCTGGCCGCGTCGGTCGACCACGAACACAACACCGAAGGTCTGGGTCTCTTTGTCGGAAACGGATACCTGCGCGCCGTGCGGTTCCCTTACCGCGTCCCCACGCGGGTTCAGATCGATGAGACGTTCGCTGTGCGCGACCTGATCCGAGCGCATGTGCAAAGCCCGCACTACTGGGTGCTGGTGATGAGCGAAAAGCCGACCCGGCTCTTTCTCGCTACGCGAGACCACGCAGAGGAGATCGCAGGCTACGGCTTCCCGATGACGCACACTGGCCCGGGTGGAGAGGCACCGTTGCCCGGAGGGTTCGGCGTGAACGCATCGGCGGTACGCGATGCCCACCGCCGCGAGTTCGTGCGTCGCGTGCTCAAAGGTCTGAGCGACGTCAAGGCTGTCGAAGCTCTGCCCGTGCTGGTGACCGGCACGCAGGACTTTCTGGCCGATCTCGAGGCCGTATCGCCCAAGGTCCAAGACCTATTGGCGACCATCGGCGGCAGTTACGACCACCTCTCTGCGCACGACATCGGTCGATTGGCTTGGCCCGTGGCCGAGCAAGCGTTTGTGACGCACCGGTCCCTGGCCCTGAAGGATGTCGCTGCAGCTGTAGGTTCTGGACGGTGTGCCTCGGGTCTTCCGCAAGTCTTGGCCGCGGCCCGCGAGGGCAGAGGCCACCTGTTGGTGGTCGAGGAGGGCTACCTTGAACCCGCCTTGACTGCGGAGCCGACGTCCCTAGACATAGCCGACGACGCCGTCGATTTGGCCATTCAAGAGGTCGCAAACCGTGGGGGCCGCGTGGTCTTCGTTTCGCCCGGCAGCCTGAGCGAGCACCAGAAGATCGCGCTCGTGCTTCGCTACTGAGCGTCTACAATTGCGGCTGGAATGTCCAAGCGTGCGGTGGTCCTGTTGTCTGGCGGTCTCGATTCCGCCACCGTCTTGGCGATCGCGTGCTCCGAGGGGTTTGAAGTCCATGCGCTGACCGTGGAGTACGGTCAGCGGCATGACGCCGAGTTGGTGGCGGCCAAGCGGGTGGCCAAGCGGCTGGGGGCGGTCTCGCACCAATTCGCCTCTGCTTCTTTACGGACGTTCGGCGGAAGCGCGCTCACCGACGACATCGACGTCCCCAAAGGCGCTGCCGACGAGCCTGTGGGTTCGGGCATTCCGGTCACGTACGTTCCCGCGCGCAACACTGTGTTCTTGAGCCTGGCTCTGGCGTACGCCGAGTCCATCGGCGCGCACGACCTGTTCATCGGGGTGAATGCGGTGGACTACAGCGGCTACCCCGACTGTCGGCCCGCGTTTGTCGAGGCGTTCGAGCGGCTGGCCAATGTGGCGACAAAGATCGGCGTTGAGGGTGAGACGATCCGAATCCATGCCCCGCTGATGAACCTTTCCAAGGCCGACATCATCAGGCGGGGCTTGGGATTGCGCGTGGACTACGGGTTGACGCTCTCGTGCTACGACCCGCTCGAGGGACGGGCGTGCGGCGGATGCGACGCCTGCCGGATCCGCCGCGCGGCGTTCGCCGAGGTGGGCATTCCGGACCCTGGCGCAACGGTGAACTAGTGCCCTGAGTTGTGCTTTTCGGGCCGTTCGCCGGGATGATCCGTGACGTGCGGATAGTCTGGGACCACCTTGGACTCCTCGCCGTACCAGCCCTTCACCGGTTCCCAACTGCGCGTGGCGTAGTCGCAGAACGCGATGAAAAACAGCAAGAACCAAACAAAGCCGCCGATGGCATACAGCTTGACCAGCCCCGAACTTCGGCGGACCGCCATGAAGATCGCGATGACCAGAGTCGCCTTCAAGAGGGCGATGGTCATGGCGATGATGTTGTTGACGATCGAGTGGCCAAAGTTCACCTGAGCCGCCGCGATGGTGGCGATCATCAGGACCGTCAGCGCGGCAAACGTCGCAACGTAGGTTCCGACGGAATCGACGTGGTGGTTGGCAGCGTGGTCGTTCGAGTGGCTCATGGGTGGGGGATGAGATAGAACAAGGGGTACAGGAAGATCCAGACCAGGTCGACGAAGTGCCAGTACAGGCCGCACATTTCGGTGGGCATGTAGTCTTCGGTCACGATGGGCTTGCGGAAGAACCACATCAGCCACAGGATTCCGAAGACGATCAGGCCGACTGCAACGTGAATGCCGTGCAGACCGGTCATGGCGAAGTAGAGGCCGAAGAACATCTGAGCGACGCCCGGATTGGCTTCGCCCTGGTAGAAGAACGACGGCCCCGGCACCAGATGGTGCTCCCACTTCAGCGAATACTCGACGTACTTGATGCCGAGGAAGACGAGACAGCAGAACAGCACGCCCGCCAACCAGAGCAACACGCCCTTGCGGTCCTTGAGTTGGGCCGAGCGCACCCCCATCGCGGCGAAGAAGCTCGACAACAGGAGGTTGAACGTGTTGACGCCCGCCAGTTTCCAGTCCAACTCGTTGTGGGCAAAGTACCAATCCATCGGGTGCTGCCACCGCATCAGCGTGTAGGCGAGGAACAGCGCCCCGAAGAACATGACCTCCTGGACGAGGAAGGCCCACATGCCGACAAGATAGGCCTCGTTCTGTTGTTCGAGGTCTTCGAACTGGTGGTGCAACGGACCGTGGTGGTCGTGAGAATGCGCGTGTTCAGCAGCGATGGCAGCCATTAGCCAGTCACCTCCTCGATCAGCTCCTGACGATGCTCGAACTCGGCCTCGGCCTTTTCGGCGTCATAGGTGTAGACCTCTTTGGTCACGATGGGCATTTCGAGGAAGTTGGTCGTCGGAGGAGGCGACGCGGTTTCCCACTCGAGGCCGCTCGCACCCCATGGGTTGGCACTGGCCTTCTTCCCGTATTTGAGGCTCCACAACAGGTAGAGCACCGGCATGAAGTAGCCCACGCCGAGAACCGAGCTGCCAAGCGTCGACATGATGTGGTACGGCTGGAACTCAGGTTGCAGGTAGTAGTAGTGATAGCGGCGCGGCATGCCGAGGTAACCCACGACGAACTGCGGCATGAACGTCAGGTTGAACCCGATGAACACGATGACCGCCGAGAGCTTGCCCCAATTGTCCGGGTACATCCGCCCGAACATCTTGGGCCACCAGAAGTGGATGCCGCCCAGATAGCCCATGATCGTGCCGCCCACCATGACGTAGTGGAAGTGCGCCACGACAAAGTAGGTGTCATGGAGGTGGATGTCCGTGGCCATCGAGGACAGGTACAGACCCGTCAAGCCGCCGATGAGGAACAAGCCGATGAAGCCGAGGGCGTAGATCATCGGGGTATCCAGCTTGACGGTTCCCTTGTAGATCGTCGCGGTCCAGTTGAACACCTTGATGGCCGACGGAATCGCGACTAGGAAGCTGATCAGCGAGAACACGACTCCCTGGTACATGGACTGGCCCGACACGAACATGTGGTGGCCCCAGACCAGGAAGCCCAGACCGGCGATGCCCAGGCTCGAGAACGCCACGAAGTGGTAGCCGAACACCGGGCGCCGGCTGAACGCCGAGATCAGTTCGCTGATGACACCCATGGCCGGCAGGATCATGATGTAGACCGCCGGGTGGCTGTAGAACCAGAAGAGGTGTTGGAACAGGATCGGGTCGCCGCCGAGTTCGGGGCTGAAGATGCCGATCCGGAACACGCGCTCGACGCCGACCAGCAAAAGCGTGATGGCGATGACAGGCGTACCCAGGATGATGATGACGCTGGTGGCGTAGTGGGCCCAGACGAACAGTGGCAGACGGAACCACGTCAGGCCCGGTGCGCGCATCTTGTGGATGGTGGCGATGAAGTTGATGCCCGTGAAAATCGAGCTGAACCCCGCCAGAAACGCCGCAGCGATGGTCAATCCGACTTGGCTGTTCGAATAGAGGGAGCTATAGGGCGTGTAGAACGTCCAGCCCGTGTCCACGCCGCCGAGAAGGATGACGATAACGCCGAGCGTTCCCGCCGCCATGTACACGTACCAACTCAGCAGGTTCAGCCGCGGGAACGCAAGGTCCCTCGCTCCGACCATGAGGGGGATGAGGAAGTTCCCCAGCACGGCCGGAATAGCCGGGATGAGGAAGAAGAAGATCATCACGATGCCGTGCAGCGTGAAGACCTTGTTGTAGCTGTCGTTCTCCAAGAAGACGCCCTTGGGGAGCAGCAACTCGGTGCGGATCATGCCGGCCGCGATGCCGCCGACCAAGAAGAAGATCGACACCGAGATCAAATACAGGATGGCGATCCGCTTGTGGTCGCCGGTCAGCAACCATGAGGCAACGGTGTGCCCGTTGTCAAGGTAGCTCTTCGGCTTGGGCGCGGGGGCTTGTGTAGCGGGGACTGCGCTCATGTTAGTTCTCGACCCCCGTCGGAGGAACGCCTGTGGCCAGCGGCGGGATGGCCGGCGTGGTCATGGGCGGGCTGGTGCGCAACGACTTGATGTACTCGATCACGTTCAACACATCTTCTTCCGAGAGTCCGCCTTCCAGGTCGTCGGTGCTCTTCGGCTTGTAGCTGGGCATGGTGTTCTCGTAGCCCTTGAGGATGTGGGCGTACGGATCGTACATGGCCTGCCGCAGGTACTCGTCGTCCGCCAACCGGACCGAGTTGTCCTTCATCACGCGGCGCTGATTGTAGATGCCCACCAGCGAGGGACCCTCGTGGATGTCCTGGTCGCCGTGGCACTTGAAGCAGGCTTTGTCCTTGAAGATCTTTTCACCTTTCTGCACCATGGTCATCGGCTTGACGGGGACGGTATCGCCGCCGTTGGCGAGCCACTCTTGATACTCCGCAGGCTCCATGACCACCACATAGCCACCCATTTCCGAGTGCTGCGTGCCGCAGTACTCGGTGCAGAAGAGGTTGTAAACGCCCGGTTTTGTCGGCGTGAACCACATCTGGGTGTAGCGTCCGGGGATCACGTCCTGCTTCATCCGAAAGGCAGGGATATAGAAGCTGTGGATGACGTCCTGCGAGATCATGGTCAGCCGGACGGGCGTCCCGCTGGGCAGATGGAGCATGTTGTTCTCACGCACCCCGTTGGAGTGCTGGGCGTGCCACATCCACTGCTTGCCGATGACGTAGATGTCCAGGGCGTTCTTCGGGGGTTGGCGGGTTTCGACGAAAAGGTACGACGCCCACCCGAAGATGCCCAAGCCCATGATGAGCGGGATGATGGACCACGTCAGCTCGAGCATGAGGTGGTGGTCGTGGGCGTTCGAGCGATCCACCTTCTTGCCCTCGCGAAACCGCAAGGCGAAGAAGATGACGAGCAGGCCGACGACGATCGTGAAGAAGATCGTCAGCGCGGTGGTGGCCCAAAAGAGCCAGTCATACTGCTCGGCGAACGTCGAGGCCTGATCCGGAGCGAATTTCAGTCTCCACATAGAGTCGTAGTCCTAAGCCTCCCCCTTGTCGTGTCGGTGGCCGGGGGCAAGGCGGTGGCGGTTGCCCCGCCACGACATCACACCGATGGAAAGCCCGAGGATGAGGACCGTCAAGAGGCCGCCCACGATGAGGGCGTTCTTGACGATCAGACGATATTGACCCGTCTCGGGGTCGTACTGCCAGCAAACGAACAAGCTGGGCTGTTCGACTTTCTGTCCGATCTTGTTGGCCGAGGCTGTGATCAACGCGTCCCGGACCATCTTCGAAGGATAGCTGACCCCGAAAATGTAGCGCGAGATGCGGCCGTCGGGGGTCGCGATAACGATGCCCGAGGGGTGATCGATGAGATCCTTCTCGCGGTCGTAATGGAACTTGAACCCCGCGGTGTCGGTGACGCGAAGGATGTTCTTTTCGTCGCCGACCAGCATGTGGATGCCCTCGTTGCCGCCGGGTCGCCGATAGATCTCGACGAAGTCGCGCTTCTTTGCCCGTCCCAGTTCGTGGGTCTCCTTGGGGTGGATGCTGATGTTGATCAGGTCGTAATCGAGCCCGGCATGATAGGCGTTCATGCCGTTCATGGCTTCGAGAACGCCCGTAAACTCCATCGCGCACACGCCTTGGCAACGGTAGAACGCGAAGAGCAGGACAACGGGACGGTCGCCGAACAGATCGCCCAACTTGATCTTCTTGCCATCCTCGTTGGTGAACTCGGCGTCGAGCGGCAACTGCTCGTCGAGCCGCTGATCGAAGCGGATTTCGGAACGGACATCGTACGCGCGCTGGGCCGGCGCGAGGGCCGCCCCAAAGATGACGAACGATGCCAGAGCCCAGAGCTTCTTCACTGAGTGTTCGGCGCCCCCTCCGGTTCGGTCGTGGTGGTCGTCGTGGTGTCCGCTGGTGCTTCCGTGGACGTTGAGGCGGTATCGGCGGCTGACGCTTTGGCGAACGTCGGCAACTTCCCGGAACTTGCGACCACGTCGATCGCCTTGGCGACGGGAATATGGACACGCCCGGCGCCCTCGTCCACCCAGCCGAAGGTTTCGGTCTTCTCGCGAGCCTCCCGACCGAGTTTGAACGTGTCCACCCGGTTGGTCACATTGTTCTGGAGCAACGGAGCGCTGGCCGGCGGCAGATCGAGCTCTCGTCCATCGCGGAACCCGGGGGCGCCGGTGACTTCCGTATGGGCCCAGGACAGGCCGTTCAAGATCGGCACACAGACAAGGATCGTGACCGCGCTGATGATGAAGAACCACGTGATGGCCTTCCAAATCGGCACGGCCTTGAGGTCGCGTTTCTCGTAGCGCGCGCCCTCGGGAATCGGTTCGGGTTCGTGGTTATGATGCATGTTGCGCTCCCTCCGGCAGAGCTTCTTGAACGCGAGGGTCGTGTAGCGGAACGAGTTCGGCGCGCTTCATCTGCATCGCGAAAACGAGCAGCCAAAGACCGCCGATGGCCAGCAGAGAACCCAAATCGCCGATCTGAACTCCCAGGCCCGAGCGCGCCGCATCACCCGAGTAGAAACTTGGAATAACGACCCAGAAGACGTCGATGACGCGAACAAAGAAGATCAGCGCCGCCGCACCGAGCAAGGTGTTCGCCGCCGCCTTGATTCTCGGCGCGAGCAGAAGCAAGAACGGGATGAAGAACGACCCCAAAACGGTGGCAATGCCGAGAATGTTGTAGCCGCCCTCGGTCCGATAGACGTAGTACGGCGTCTCCTCGGGCAGGTTCGCGCTGAAGATGATGAGGTACTGGCTGAGCGTCAGATAGCCCCAGAGCATCGTGAACGCGAACATCATGTTGCCGATGTCCTTGGTCGTCTGTTTGTTGACAAACGCGTTGTAGGGTGCTTTTTTGGCGTTCAGCATGAAGACCATGCCGCCAAACGCGAGACCCATCAGGCCCTGGTAGACCATGAACAGCGCACCCCAGATCGTCGAGAACCAGTGGACCTGGACCGACATCACCCAGTCCGTCCAGCACACGGTGACCATGCACAGGAACAGGAAGAGCATCGGCGCGGCGATATTCGTTCGCCGAATGGCCTCGTTGGTGTTCCGAGTTCTGTCCTCGCGAAGGCTGGAAGCCCGCAGAACCGCTGCCGCGACCACCCAAATGAACCAGTAGATGCCCTGGCGCATCAGGAAGAACTGGTCGTTGAGCCACCAGCGCTTGCCCGAAACGACGGCGTCGAAGGGCCCATGCTTGTCCGTCCAGTGATAAATCTCGTTCATCCCGGCAACGATGGGCAGGAAGGCCAATCCCATGGCGATCAGCATCGGCGCGCCGCCGCCGGCTTCCCAGATGCGAAGCAACGGCAAGCTCCAGCGGCCGCGCACCGTGTGGTGCAGGAGCGTCAGGCCGAAGCATCCCAGCGTCAGGATCATCCAGAACGTGAACCCGTACAGGTACGACTGGAAGAAGTGCGTTTGATTCTGACTGTAAGCCATGGCGCAGAGGCCGCCGCCAACCAGAAGCAACGCCCCTCCGAGCGGCAGAACTTTGCCGAAGTCGGCTCGTCCCTGAGCGGGCTGGATTTCGTCGTGTCCGTGGCTCATATCAGTGGCCGCCCTCCTTCGGAGCCGCTCCAGCGGCCTTCTTCTGGGCTTCGGTGAAAGCGTTCTTCCATTCGATCTGTTCGGGCGCGGGGATGCCGAGCTTCTCCCGTTCTTCCGCGCTGAGCCCGCTCGCCTCGTAGTACTGGCTCAGCTGAAGCGCGCGGATGTACGCGACGATGGCCCACCGATCCATCTTGCCTTTCTCGGCGCCGACACCGGCATCGATCCGGGTTCCCTGCTGGTACATCACGCCGAAGCCGTTTGAGATGACTTCGTAGAAGTGTCCGAGCGGCATCTCGCGAAGACGGTCGGTGTGGAGGGACGCCGGGGGCCGCCGAAGCGAAAGACCGCGTTGGGCGATCATGCCCTTGCCATCGCCTGCCGCCCCGTGACAGTGGCTGCAGAAGATGGTGAACCGCTCTTTGCCGCGCTCGAGAAGTTCCTTGCTCACCACCACGCGCGAGGGCAAATCGTTGACGAGCTTGCCATCGACGCGTCCCGTGTAGAAGGCGTCGTCGTTCCGGAGTTCGCCGCGGGCCACGGTGCCGGCGACAGGCAGTCGGTCGGCCTTGCCGTCTTTGAAGAACTCGTTCTCGTCCTGTGCGACCTTCTTCGACTGGTACCACATGTCGATGTGGCAACCCGTCGCCGCCAGGGCGACTCCGGCGAGCGAGACGAGATGGATCCAGTGCCGTGCTCTAATCGTTCTCAACCTCCGAAACATTCTGTGCGCCCAAGCCGCGCAGGAACTCGGACACGCGGGCGGGATCGAATTGGGGGTCGTCGCTCTCGACGCAAAGGAAGAACTTGTCCTGCGAAGCGAGCTCGAAGTTCTTGCCGCCAAAGATGGGGTGGTGCGGACGGGGCAACCCGTTCATGCCGAGCATGCCGAACACGGCGCCGAACGCGGCGAACAGGATGGTGCACTCGAACGTGACCGGGAAGAACGACGGCCAGCTGAAGTTGGGTCGCCCGCCCACGTTCATCGGGTAGTCGATGACGGCCGTGTAGTACTGCAGACCGAGCCCCGCAAACGCTCCGATGACGCCGCTCACAAAGATGAGCCAAGGCACCTTGGCTTCCTTGAAGCCAATCGCCTCGCTCAACCCGTGGACGGGAAACGGGGTATAGGCTTCCAGCCGAGTGTAGCCTGCGGCATGCGCCTTGCCGGCGGCCTCGAGCAGATCGTCGGGGTCGTCGAACTCGGCGAGGATGCCGTGCAAGCGCGGTTGTTCGAGGGTCGTCTCACTCATCGGCGGTCACCTTCTCGGGCGTGCCGGCAACGGCGGCGGCGGGCTTGGGCGCACCGTGCCGTCCGGTCATCTTGTAGAACAGCTCCTTCACTTCGAAGATGTTGATGATGGGCAGGAACCGAAGGAACAGCCACATCAGGAACGTGAACAAGCCCATCGTTCCGAGGTAGAGACCCCAGTCCCAGATCGTGCCGAAATACATGCCCCACGAACTCGGCAAGAAGTCGCGATGCAACGTGGTGGCCACGATCACGAACCGCTCCAACCACATGCCGACCGACACGATGAAGCAGACCACCATGAGGATGGGCAGGTTTTGCCGGATTTTCTTCGACCACAGGATCTGCGGCGCGAGGCCATTGCAGAAAATCAACGCAGCATACGACCACCAGTAGGGGCCCGTCATGCGGTTGAGCATCATCGCCTTTTCAAACGGGTTGCCGCTGTAGAACGCGTAGAACGCCTCGCAGATGTAACCGTAGAACACGAACAGGCCCGTCGCCAGCATGATCTTGGCCATCCACTCAATGTGCTTGAGCGTGATGATGTGCTCAAGCCCGTACCACTTGCGAACCGGAATCGCGAGGGTCAACACCATGGCGAAGCCCGCGTAGACGGCGCCTGCGACAAAGTAGGGCGGGAAGATCGTGGCGTGCCAACCGGGCATGATCGAGACCGCAAAGTCCAGCGACACGATCGAGTGCACGGAAAGAACCAGGGGCGTCGACAGTCCGGCGAGGATCAAATACGCCTGCTCGTAGCGGTGCCAGTGTCGCGATGCGCCGCGCCAACCCATCGAGAGCATGCCGAACGCGAACCGGGGAACGAATGTCTTGGCCTTGTCGCGCAGCGTGGCGAAGTCCGGAATCATGCCGATGAACCAGAACAGGGCCGAAACGGTCAGGTACGTCGTGACGGCAAACACGTCCCAGACCAGCGGGCTCCGGAACTGGGGCCACATTCCCAGGTTGTTCGGGCCGATGGGCATGAGCCAATAGGCCACCCATGGGCGTCCCGTGTGCAACAGCGGGAACATGCCCGCGCACATGACCGCGAAGATGGTCATGGCTTCGGCGAACCGGTTGATCGAGTTGCGCCACTGCTGTCGGAAGAGAAGCAGAATCGCCGAGATCAGCGTTCCCGCGTGGCCGATACCGATCCACCATACGAAGTTGATGATCGCGAAGCCCCAGCCCACGGGGTTGTTGATGCCCCAGATACCCGTACCGACGAACACCAGCAGGGTGATCGCCAGCATCATGACCTGCAGCATGCCAAACGCCACGACAAAAGGGAACCACCACGCAAAGCGGTTGTGCCGTTTTTGGTCGAGCGTCAGACTGCCGATGGAGTCTTGGAGCGAGAGATAGGTGTTCCCCGACCCCTCGATGAATGTTTCCTGCAACGGGTCCTTGGGTGCCATCAGGCTTCAACCTCCTCGTTCGGATTGGTGACTTTGGCCAGATAAGTCGTTCTCGGGCGAATTCCCAGTTCGGGCAACAGGGTGTAGTTGCGTTGCTCGTGCCGCCACTTGTTCACCTGCGACTGCTCGTCCGTCAGGTCGCCGAAGATGATCGCCTGGGTCGGGCACGCCTGCTGGCACGCCGTGATCACGTCGCCATCCTTGAGCGGCACGCCGCTCTTCTTCTCTTCGATGCGCGCCTTGTTGATGCGCTGCACACAGAACGTGCACTTCTCCATGACGCCTCGGCTTCGCACCGTGACGTCGGGGTTCATGAGCATCTTGAGGCTGGGCTTCTCGTACTGCTTGGTGAAGTACAAGAAGTTGAACCGGCGCACCTTGTAAGGGCAGTTGTTGGAGCAGTACCGCGTGCCGACGCAGCGGTTGTACACCATCATGTTCAGGCCTTCCGCACTGTGGACGGTGGCCGCGACCGGGCAGACGGGCTCGCAAGGCGCCATCTCGCAGTGCATGCACGCCAGAGGCATGAAGTGCGTGTCCGGGCTGTCGAGGCTCGGTGCACCGTCCTTCGAACCGTAGTACCGGTCGATGCGGATCCAGTGCATTTCGCGACCGTTGATGACCTGGTCCTTGCCGACGACGGCGATGTTGTTCTCGACGTTGCAGGCCGCGACACACGCGTTGCATCCCACGCACAGCCCGAGGTCCACGACCATGGCCCATTGGTGACCGTCGAACGCGTGGTCCTTCTTGCCTTGGCGGAAGAGGTTGTACTTGTCCTCGTCCTTGCCGTGGCCTCCGATGTGCATCGTGCCCGGCGGTTCGAGCGTCGGATTCTCCTTGTACTTGGAGACCGAGCCGTAGCGCACGATGTCGCGTCCGTGCATCGAGTGGTGGTACTGGGTGTTGGCGACCTTGGCCTTGCCGACGACCTTCAGCGAGGCGTTGCCCGCAAAGTGCATCGTGGCCGTGGTGCGCAACGGATACACGTTCGATCCGCAGCCATCGCCGATCAAGCCCGCCTTGGTGCGACCGTAGCCGACGTGCAGGGTGATGGCACCATCGGGGTGACCGGGCTGGATGATGACGGGTGCGCGGACAGAAGCCGACCCGACGGTGACTTCGGCCAAGTCGTGCTGAGGGTTGTCCGCATCGCGCCAGACGTTCAGCTTGAGCTCCTCCGCCGTCTTCGGGCTGACATAGACGCAGTTGTCCCACGTTGTCTTGGTGAGCGGCTTGGGCAGTTCCTGCAACCAGCCGTTGTTGGCGTAGAAGCCGTCGCCAATGGTGGGGTCGGGACGGAAGATGACTTCCAGACCCGAGGTCGCTGGAGCTGGATCGAGGTTGAGCGGCTGGAGCGTGGCCGCGACTTCGCGACTCGCCGTCCCTTCGATCACTCCATCGTGGAGCGATTTCTCCCAGGCTTCCTTCGTCAGCCCGCGCTCCTTCATCCAGAAGTCGCGGACCAAGTCGAGGCCGCCTCGCGGATCGTTGCACAACGCCGCGACCAACTCGAGCTGACTCTTGCCGTCGTACAGAGGCTCGATGAGCGGCTGGATGATCGAAGCCGTCCCATCGTGAGCGCGGGCGTCGCCCCAAGCCTCAAGGAAGTAGGCCTCGGGCAAGTGCCAATCGCACAGTTCGGACGTTTCGTTGGCGTACACGCCCATGTGGAACGTATGCTCGACCTTGCCCAGCGCGGCAGCGAAGTTCAGATCCGCGGGAGCATCGAACGCCGGGTTGCCGCCCAGAATCAACAGGGTGCCGACTTGGCCGGCCCCCATGGCTTCCACCAGTCGGCTCAAAGAGAGGACGCCGTTCTTCGAGTCGGCCTCGACGGGTTCGACATAGGTCACCGTCAGGCCCGCGTTGCCGAGGAACACATTCATCGCGTGCGCCAAGGCGTGCACTTCCTTCGGCTGGTGTTCGCCGGGAACCACCACGCACGAGCCTCGATTGGCCAGCAACTCTTGGGCTGCCTGCTGGACGAACGAGTCACCCACCGAAGCGGGCGCCGATCCGCCCGACCCCATGCCGATCGCCGTGGCGAGCGCTTCGGCGACCTGCCGCACCTCGCTGGCCTTGCACCGCTTCTTGTTGTCCGCGAACGCGCCGACAAGATTGGGCGTGCTCTCGACCGCATACACCCGGTTGAGCTGGACGTCCTCGCCGTGGACGCGGCGCCGGTCCGCAAAGTCGCGCGTGTAGCGCACGTGACCGGGCCCTTCGCTGAAGAAATCCGCGTCGAGCGAGACGACCACATTGGCCTTCTTGAAGTCGTAGACCGGCGTCGTGTCGTCGCCAAACGCCATCCTGACGCCTTCGCGGGCGGCATCTCGACCCACGCCGTCGTACTGGTACCAGCGCGCGCCTGTTTGGCTCACGAACTTGCGCATCCACGCGGCAAATGTCGGCGACGTGGTCAACGGGGTCAAAACCGCGATCGGACCGAGCTCGCCCTTTTTCGTCTGCTCGATGCACTTGCGGAATGTGCCGAGGGCGAGTTCCCACGTCGATGGCTCTCCCCGATAGGTGACCAGTTTGGCTCGGTCGGGGTCGTACATCGTCTGCATCGCGGCCTGCATCGTGGCGTTGGTCGCGCCAAGGCTCGACGGATGGAGAGCGTTGCCTTCGATCTTGAGCGGGCGGCCTTCGTACGTGCGGACCAATACGCCCGTGCCGAACCCGTCTTGAACGAAGGTCGTCGCGTAATAGACCGCGATACCGGTGACCCGGTCTTCGGGCCCCATCACGTGCGGGACGATGTGCGACTTGGGCAGGAACCGGCAACCGCTGAGCCCCGCAAGAAGCATCGACGCGCCCATGAACTTGAGAAAGTCGCGCCGATCGACGTGCGGCAACGTGCCCCGGTTCGGAAACTCGTCGTCGAGCCAGCGGTTGAACTCTTCGGTCTCCGAGACCTCTTCAAGGCCCCGCCAAAGGTCTTTGCCCCGGCTCTGAGCCAGCTTCGCCTGAAGAGCGGCCAAGTCGTTTCGTTTCTGTTCGTTGTCCATTCCCATGGTGTTCTCGACTTAGCGGTGGCACGTCCAGCAGTCTGTGAGCTGCTTCACCTTGACTCCCCACTTCTCGACGAGCTTCTTGCCTTCCGCGATTTGGTCCTTGGAGAACTTGAGGTCGCTGCCATCCAGATTCCGCCACTCGACCGGAGTGAGGTCCTCGCCGTACTTGTTGAGCGAATACAGGTCGAACGCCTTCTGCCTCGGCTCCTTTTCGGGGTCCCGCGGGTTCACATAGAGGTACTTTTCGGGCTCGCGGTGGCACTCGAGGCACCAGCGCATGAAGAAGTACTGCCCCTTCCAGGTGATATGCATGTCTTGGACAGGGCCATGGCACGTGTTGCAGTTGATGCCGCGGGCGATGTGGATCGAGTGGTCGAAGTAGACGAACTCGGGAACCTTGTTGATCTTCTGCCACTTGATCGGGACGCCGGTTTCGTAGCTCTTGCGCACCGGCTCGAGCAACGGGCTGTTCGTCCAGATGTGCGCGTGGCACGACATGCACGTTTCGGTGGTCGGCACGCCGGCTTTGGCGGACGTCTCGACGGAGGCGTGGCAGTAGCGGCAGTCGATGCCCAGTTCTTCCACGTGGTGTTTGTGGCTGAACGGCACGGGCTGATCGAGCGGCATGCCCACGTTGGTCTGGGCCGGTCCGCGCGTGATCGCCATACCGGCCATGATGGCGCCGGCGGGCAGGGCCAGCAGACAGAACAGGCTGACCCGCGAATACGTGTTGGCCTTCTTGCTGAAAATCTGAGGCATCAGACGGTTCCTTGGCGGTGCGTGGCACCAAAGCGCGAGGTCGGCGTCCCCGCCGAGTTCGGACGGCGAGCGGCGCGCAAGGCCTTTGCTGGAGCGAAATTATGCGCGATCCAGCCAGGCGTTTGCTCAGGACGATGTTGGCTTTTCATTTCTGTCGTTCTCACAGCGCCCACGCCTTGTCCAACGCGACCGCGACGAAGAGAAGGGCGAGATAGAGCATCGAGAACTTGTACAGGCCCAGGGTCTGCGGCTTCTCGATGCGCCGATAAAGTTGGAAGCTCTTGACGATCAGCAACAGGTTGAGGACGACCGCCGCAACCAGATAGATGCGTCCGGTCTCGTGCAACAGGATCGGCAACGCGCAGATCGCCGTGGTCAGGAACGCGTACACGACGATCTGACCGACGGTGTAGCGGTCGCCGCGGACCACAGGCAACATCGGCACGCCCGCCCTCGCATAGTCGTCCTTGATCATGAGCGCGAGAGCCCAGAAGTGGACCGGCGTCCAGAAGAACACGATCGCAAACAGAACCCACGCCATGGGCGAAAGTTCGTTGGTCACCGAGGCCCAGCCCACCAGCGGTGGAAAGGCGCCGGCTGCGCCGCCGATCACGATGTTCTGCCACGTCCGCCGCTTGAGAAGCAACGTGTAGACGATGACGTAGAACGTCAAGCCCGCGAACGCCAACATGGCCGTCAGGAGGTTTGCCGCGGCCCAGAGCAGGGCGAAGGAGCCCAGCGCCATGAAGAAGCCGAACATCAGGGCGTTTTGCGGCGGGATGGCGTTGGTCACCGTCGGCCGCTTG
>JBDHZD010000017.1:0-46459 GCA_039811705.1 Fimbriimonadaceae bacterium
CGAATTCGCCGCGCCCACCGTGGTCAAGGGCGAAAGCCAGGGCCGAGGCAACAGCGGCGTGTTCCTCATGGGCCTGTACGAGGTGCAGGTGCTCGACTGCTTCCAGAACCCCACCTATCCCGACGGCACGACCGGCGCGGTCTACGGCCAGTATCCGCCGCTGGTGAACGCCTGCCGCGCCCCCGGCGAGTGGCAGACCTACGACATCGTGTGGGAAGGGCCCCGCTTCGATGGCGACACCCTGGTCCGCCCGGCCCGCGTCACGGTGTTCCACAACGGAATCCTGCTGCACCACGCCGTGGAGCTTCAAGGGCCGACCCAGCACCGAACGACCGCCCACTACGCCCCACACGCCGAAACCGGACCGCTGGAACTGCAAGACCATGGCGACTTGGTCCGCTTCCGAAACATCTGGTACCGGCCGCTCACAGGCTACGACGCGGGCTAGATCGGCTAGCATATCGGCGGACGTGAGCGAATCCACCCCGCCAACGACGCCCCATGCCGGACTCGCTCCGGAGGCGCTCGCTCACGTCCGCCACGAGTTGCGCACCCCGCTCAACGCCATCATCGGCTACAGCGAGATGCTGTTCGAAGAACTCGAGGACCGCGGCCTCGCCGACCTGCAGGCCGACGTCGAAAAAATCCGAACGTCGGGTTCGCGTCTGCTGGCGATGATCGACACGCACCTGCGACCCGGCCACTCGCCCGCCGAGGCCCCAGACGCCAGTCAGGCCAAGCGCGTCGCCGAAGAAGTCCCCGAGGTCATGCCCGCCGACGAAGCGGGCACGGTGCTGGCGATCGACGACATCCCCGAGAACCTCGACCTGCTGGCCCGCTATCTGGGGCGCCTGGGTCACCGGTCGCTGGTGGCTTCTTCGGGGCCCGAAGGCCTGCAACTGGCTCTAGAACAAAGCCCCGACGTCGTGTTGCTCGACGTGATGATGCCGGAGATGGACGGTCACGAGGTGCTGGCCCGCCTGAAATCCGATCCGCGCACGCGCGACATCCCGGTGCTGATGGTCTCCGCGCTCGACCAGTTGGATGCCGTTGTGCGGTGCATCGAAGCCGGGGCCGAGGACTACCTGCCCAAGCCGTTCAACCCCGTGCTGCTCCGCGCCCGCATCGGGGCGTGCCTCGAAAAGAAGCGCCTGCGCGACCAAGAACTCAAGCACCTGGAGCAGATCCGTTTGGAACAGGCCAAGTCGGAAGCGCTGCTGCTCAACATCCTGCCCGAGAGCATCGCCGGCCGGCTCAAGGCAGGCGAATCCACCATCGCCGACCAGGTCGGCAGCGTCTCGGTGCTGTTCGCCGACCTGGTGGGTTTCACGGAGTACGCCAGCACGAACCAGGCCGATGCCGTCGTCGGATCGCTCAACCGCATCTTCACGACATTCGATGATTTGGTGGCCGAGTACGGGCTGGAGAAGGTGAAGACCATCGGTGACTCGTACATGGTGGTCGGGGGTCTGCCGCCCGCCGAAGACGCCCAATTGGAGCGGATGGTGTCGTTTGGGTTGCGTCTTCAGTCCGAGTTGGAGGCGCTAAGGGCCGAACTCAACGTGCCGTTCCGCCTGCGCGTGGGCATCCACTGCGGCCCCGTGGTGGCGGGAGTCATCGGCAAGCGCAAGTTCGCCTACGACCTCTGGGGCGACACGGTGAACGTGGCGCAACGGATGGAGGCCACGGGCATCGCGGGCCGCGTGCAGGTTTCGGAGGCCGTCCGCGCCTCGCTCGCCCCACGGTTCGCGTTCCTCCCCCGCGGGGAGATCGAGGTGAAGGGCAAGGGGCTGATGAACGTCTGGCTGGTCGAAGGCGAGGCGTAAGCGCACTCGACGCTCCCCGGGACGGCTGGTCCACCCGTCAACCATGTATCCTCTCGCCGTGTCCGCCATCCGCATCGTCGAAGTCGGCCCGCGCGACGGCCTCCAAAACGAGCCGACGCCCGTACCCACCGAGGCCAAAGCGGCGTTCGTCCGCTCGCTGGCCGCAGCCGGGCTCGCCGAGATCGAGGCCACCAGCTTCGTTTCGCCCAAGTGGGTGCCGCAACTCGGGGACGCCGAGGCCCTGCTCGCCGAACTCGGCCCGATGCCCGGCCTGTCGGCGCTTGTCCCAAACGTCAAGGGCTTGGAGCGCGCATTGGAGACGTTCATCGGGCGCATTGCCGTCTTCACCGCGGCCAGCGACGCGTTCACGCTCAAGAACATCGGGATGGACGTTGAAGCCTCGCTGGCAGCGTTCTCCGAGGTGATCGGCGGCTTCCGAGCGGCGCGTCCAGAAGGCTGGGTGCGCGGCTACGTCAGCACGGCCTTCGAGTGCCCCTATTCGGGGCGCGTGGCCCCCGAACGTGTGGCAAAAGTGTGCGATCGGTTACTCGAACTGGGTGTCGATGAGATCAGCCTGGGCGACACCATCGGCGTCGCCGTTCCCTCCGAGGTCCGGACGCTGGCGGCGTCGCTCACCCACATCCCGAAGGCCAAGGTGGCATGGCACTTCCACGACACGCGCGGCACAGCCATCGCCAACGTCGCCGCCGCTCTCGAGCTGGGCTACAACGTGTTCGATGCCAGCGCGGGCGGGCTGGGCGGTTGCCCTTACGCTCCCGGGGCGGGCGGCAATCTGGCCACCGAAGACCTCGTCTACTTCTTGGAACGCTCGGGCCTCGCTACCGGAGTGGACCTCGGCGCATTGGCAAGGGCCAGCCTGCCCGTGCTCTTCGCGCTGGGGCACCACCCGCGGGCCAAGGCGCAGCTCGCGTCGCTGGCGGCGGGCTAGGCCGCCTCGACGATCGCCTTCAGCCGGGTCAACGCCTCGCCCCAAGCCGCGCGCAGGCCATCCGCCTCGCCGCGCGTTTGGATGCGCGAAGGCATCACGTTCATCAGGCACTTGCCCTTGTTGTCCTGGAACTGCACGTCGATCGTGACCGGCGCCGTGATGCCGGGGTGCTCCCACGTGAAGCGCAGGTCCTTGTCGGTCCGGACTCGCGTGAACGTGCCCTTGCAGCCCGCGTCGCAAGCGATCTCGCCGCCCTCGCGGACGTCCTGCCGACCGTTGTCGCCGAACATCTGGGCGAACGTGGCGGGGTCGGTCCAAGCCGCAAACACCTTGGAAACGGGCGCGGCGATGGTCTTGGTGCAGCACACGGTGTAGCCCTCGAGCAGCCCGTCCTTCTTCACGACGCCCTTGTGCGCCTCGTAAGCGGCGGCGATCGTGGTCGGCCACCACGGGTCGGTGTGCTGGGCGTAGATGTGGTTCACGGTGTCGCGGCGGCCCTTCTTCAAGGCATCCATGGCGTCGAGTTCCGCGAACCAGTCGGCGAACGTCTTGCCCGTCGCGGCCTGGCAAGCCTCGTCGGTGAGCGGGTGGTCGGGGACGTTGTTCACTTTCATTCGGCCATTATGACGAACGGGCCGTCCCGATTTCGACCGTCTCCTTCGCCGTGGTTTCGCCCGCCACGTAGCCCGTGCTCCAAGCCGCCTGCAGGTTGTAGCCGCCCACGCGTCCCGCGACGTCCAGGACCTCGCCGCACAGGAACAGCCCTTCGCACCGGAGCGAGCGCATCGAGTGCGGATCGACCTCGGTCAGCGACACACCCCCCGCGACCACCTCGCCTTTCTCCAGCGGCACCGTCCGCACCGTCCCGAGCGGCCACGCCTTGAGCGTCTCCGCCAAGCGGTTGATCGCCTTGCGCCCCAATTGCCCCACAGGCGCCTCCGGGAGGCGCGCGTCGGCGAGCAGCCGGTCGTGCAACCGCTCGGGCAACAGGCTCTCGATCAGGCTCCGCGCGCCGCGCTTCGGCGCGGCCATTGCTTGCGCGTGCAACGATTCGGCGAACCTGTCGCTAGGCTGGTCCGGAATCAAGTCCACGGCCACGGTGATTTCCTCGGCAATCATTCGTTCTGCAACCACACGGCTCACTTCCAAAGCGCAGGGCCCGGAAAGGCCCTGATGCGTAAAGAGCAAATCGCCGCGCCATCGGTCCGCTTCGCGGCCCTGAACCCGCGCCTTCAAGACCACGTCGCGCAGCGCCACACCGCTCAGTTCGGCCCAGTCCTCGGTGGTCTTCAGATAGATCGGGGCGAGCGCCGCACGCACGGGGACGATGGTGTGGCCCGCTTCCCTCGCCCATCGCCAGCCGTCGCCCGTGGTGCCCGAGTTCGGATACGAAGAGCCGCCCGTGCTCACCACCACGCGAGGCGCCAACAAGGCGTCCTCCCCCAAGCGCACACCTGCGGCCCTGCCGCTCTCGAGGACCAACCCCGTCACGGGCGTTCGCAACCGTACGTCCACGCCGACCTCCTTCAGCAGACTTGCCAGAATCGCCACCACGTCCTTGGCCGTATGGTCCACGGGGAAAATCCGACCATCGGGGCGCGTATAGACCTTCAGTCCCCGCCCGACCAACAAGTCCACCATCTGCCGATTGGTCCACCGGTACATCGCCGGGCGCAAGAACCGCGCTTCGTCACGACGAAAGCCCTTCAGCACGTCTTCGATGGTCCCCTCGTGCGTGATGTTGCACTTGCCGCCACCGGAGATCGAGATCTTGGTGCCCAGCCGAGGGGTCTTCTCCAGCAGGATGACGCGCGCGCCCAGAGACGCCGCCCGCCAAGCCGCCACGATGCCAGCAGCGCCGCCGCCCACGACGAGCACGTCGCAACGGGGAGCGTCAGAAGGGTTCGAAGACGACGATGGGTTGATCGAGGTGGCCGTGAGAATAGTAAAGCCGACCGTCGGGTCCAAATGCCATAGATCGGACT
This sequence comes from Fimbriimonadaceae bacterium, assembly GCA_039811705.1. GTDB lineage: Bacteria > Armatimonadota > Fimbriimonadia > Fimbriimonadales > Fimbriimonadaceae > UBA2387. The sequence goes on from JBDHZD010000017.1 coordinate 4,761, forward strand.
TGGGTATGGATCTGACCGGTCCGAATCTCCTCGTCGTTTACCGGCGGCTTCGAGTCCCCCCTGCCAAAGACGCGAATGAAACGCCCTTGCCCGTCGAACACCGAGATGCGCGCGTAGTGCTCGGCGTCCTGGCGTTCGGCGACATACACGTTGCCCGCGGCGTCGCACCGCAGGGCTGTGATGCCCGCCACGTTGCCCAGTTTCAGGCTCGGCCCGATGATCGGTCGCGTGCCTCCCTTGCCGTCGGCCGGCACGCGAAACACGGTGCTTCCCGTGCCGATCCAGATGGTCCCGTCAGGCCCGAAGTCGTAAAACAGCGCCTCTTCGAACTTGAACGCTCCAACGCCCTCCAACACGAACGCGGGCTTCTTGCCCGCCATCTTGCTGAGCGTTCCGCCAAAGACGCAGAACAGGCTGCCGTCGCGCGCGTACCGGCCGCTCCAAGCCCATCCGCCGAGACCAGGCACCTCGTCGTCTTGCATCAGCCCCTCGGCGTCTTGGCCCGTGGCCGAAAACCGGAACAGGCGATCGGCGTTCCAACTGTGCGCGATCACCTCGCCGGACGAACGGTTCACAGCGATGCTCGTGCTCCCACCGGGAAGTGTGGCGAACGTGCTGAGCCCGGAGCCGTCCGGGTTCATCCGGTAGATCGCGCCGTTGGCGTTGCTTGTCACATACAGCCTCCCGCGTCCATCGAAGTCGAGCGCAAAAAGGTCCTCTCCACCATTCACATTCAGGTGTCCCACAAGGGCCATGCCGCTGACCGATCCGCGCAGGGTCACATCCACCGTCTCCGGGGCAAGCACAATGCCGGAAACCTTGAACGTCTGCACATGAGAGGATTGCTTCGGCTGCAGATCCGCCGTCAGCCACGGGCCATCGCTCGCCAAAGCCTTGCTCCGGGTCAGGACAACCTCTTTGCCTTCGGCGTCCTTGCCTTTGTAGCGCTCCACGAGATCCACCCAATCCACCCGGATGCCTTCCAAGACGGTGAGCGACGCGTTCGAGATTTGGAAACTGCCGGTCAGCGATCCGCCTTCGTAGGCCATGCCCGTCAAGACAAGCGAAGCCTCACCATTCCATGAGGGCCTGCTCAGGGCGTACTTCGCTTCGGGAACTACCTTGCCAGAGGCATCGATCGTCAAAGTGAAACCGATGCCGCCAGACGGAGGAGCGACGACCGCACGTTCTGATGCGAACTGAGCGATCCGCCCAGAATACGCGAACGAATCATCGGCCGGTTGCATCCATCCAGCCGCAAGCATGGCGACAAAGGGAAGCCAAGTCACGTGCCCATTTATAACACCGGCAAGGGCCGCCTGCACAAAGAAATCTCAGCGCACGCGTATGAGACGGAACTGCGTGCCATCCAACACCACCTGCCCCAGGCTCGACACGTCGGCCAGTTCGGGAAAGGCTTCGGGAATCGGGGCCACCACATAATCGGCACCACTCTCTTCCAGAATCCGGTGGCGCACTTCCATGGGTGTATCGGGCATAAAGAGCATGAGCGCCCGGTCGCGCTTCTTCAGGTAGTTCGGTGTCTCGCTCCAATGCCCCGCATAGCTGTACGCTCCCGACAAGCCGCTCAGGACAGGATTGAGGTCGGGAATGTACGGTGTGTTGAACGCGTCGGGTGTGTTGGGCACAGGACTCGGAACGCCCGGGATCGCCAGCACCACCTTGCGGCCGGGAATGCCGTTCAAGTAGTCCACGATGCGCGAGACGTCCGAACTGATGTAGGGCGCGTGCACGGTCGTGTTGGACACGTTGCGCCGAATCAGGCTGAACTGCCGCTCAACCCACCGCATCGAAGATCCGCACACCACGACGATGGCGAGAACCGTGACGAGGTTGCGCGTGCCCCGATCCTCCAAGGGCCGGACAAGGCTCGCCAGGCCATAGGCCGCCAAAATCGCCCACGGGATGCTGAGGCCCATCATCAACTTGCGCTGAAACAACTGCGGCACGTACGGGGCGATCAGGCCAACGATCGCCCAGGCAAGCACCAAGTTCAGTGCCGGATTCCGACCCGCTCCGGCGAGCGCCACCGCCACGGCAACCGCGTAGACGCCCACCCACGGGCCGAGCGTCAACCAATAGGCGCCGGGATCCTTGCCCGAGGCCGCAAACATCGCGAGCAGAAAGACGCCTGTCCCCAGCGCCGCATAGCGCATCCGAGGGGTAGCCCCGTCCTCCTTGGGGATCGAATAGATTCCGACCACCGCCAACGCGAACAGCGGCGCGAAGCCCCAGAACACTTGGTTGAACGTGGCCGAGAAGGTCTCGGTCGCCGCGCGGGCGCGAAACACCTCGTCCTGTTTGAGCACGTGCAAGAACCAAAGCGCAGGGGGAAGCGCACCCAGTGCGATCGCACCGCCACGAAGCAACCAAGGTCCCGAAACAAGCTTCGTGACGAACAGTCCGCCCACGAAGGCCACCATCACCAGCCCGATCAGCAACACATCGTAGCTGTGGATGTTCATCAGCACAGCGAGGCACGCCGCTCCCACGCCCGCCGCGTTCCAATTCTCCCGAGCGTCCAAAACCGCGTTGAACACGGCCAGAATCAGGCACAGGCTGACCATGAACAGGCCGTTGGTCAACATCGAGGGGAACACGAACGCCTCGGGCTGCCACACGTCCACGGGCAACCGACCGCCCATCAGACCTTTGAGAGGCGTCGCGCCCGCAACGATCTCGCGCCCGTAGGTGTGCCACACCAGGTAGCCGAAGCCGCCGCCGAAGCAGACGAGTCCCATCGCCACCTTGATGATGAAGATGTCCTGCGTGACACGCCGAATGAGACCGTAGACCAGCCAGACGAAAGCAAACGTGAAGGCCGCTTGGGCGAGAGCCGACGACCATGCCACGCCGACGAGTTTGGCCAGCAATCCGAGTACAAAGAAGTACAGGTGGATCGTCAACCCGGGCTGGGGCTCCACGGCGAACCGGTTGTCCATGAGCAACCGACCCTCCATGCCTTGCCGCATCCATGCGGCGTACACCATGTGGTCGTCGAACGCGAAAGGATTGCCCACGAACGTGGACCCGATCGACGCGGTCAACAGGCCGAACCCAGACGGAACAAACGTGAGCACGACGCACAGCCATGCCAGATTCCGAATGTAGGCGTACTCGATGCGGTCCTTGGCGCGCGCCTTCGGATGCACGGACACCGGGGTCGGCGTCTCGGGCACGCGTTAGTCCTTCGGCACGGGCATGCCCATGCTGGCGTAGATGTCCTCGATGACCTTCTTGGTCTCCTTCGCCTTCTCGTTTTCGGGCTCGATCTCGAGCACCTTGTTGTAGAGCTTGAGGGCCGGGCGGTACTTCTCGCGAGGCGCGAGTGGTGCGTCGAACGTCAGGTAGTTCGCCAATTCCATCGAGGTCTCGACGAAGGCCTTCTTCGTGGCGTCCGTCGCCTCAGCCTCCATGGCCTTCGCTGCTGCTTCTTGCTTGGCGGTCAGGTCGTCGAGTTTGGCTTGGTCGTCGGCCGAAGGCGTGGTCACCATCCCTTCGCTCTTGGGCTTGTCGGGCGCCGGGGCCTCGGCTTTGTTGGCCTCCGGTTTGGTCGTGTCGTCCATACCCATGTCGCAACCAGCGGTCACAAACAGAGCGAGAGCGGCGAGAATGGGCAAGCGCTTGTCCATATCCTTATTCTAGACCAGCCGGCGGCCTTCGCTACTGAAGGACCTTGCCGATCACGTGGTTCATGGGCACGGGGCCGAAGTCGCGGCTGTCGATCGAAACCTCCGGATTGTCGCCCACGATGAAGATAGCATTCCTTGGAACGAAGCGTCGGTTGCCGACCTGCTCCAGCGTCGGGGCGTCCCAGTCCATTTCCTGCCCTGGCAGGCCGTACACGCGTTTGATCAGCACATCGCCGTCCTCGGGGCTTCGCACAAGCACGACGTCGTTCGTCTTGAGGCCCCCAAACAGCCAATACGCCTCGGTCACCCAAAGGCGTTGGCCATGCCTGAACGTGGGTGCCATCGACTCACCCTGCACGACGACGGGATGGGCGATCTGGCGCACCAGCGCAGAAGCCCCGACGACCGCTGCCATGCCAATCATCCAAAGGGCGAATCCATATCGTTTGCGTCCATGAATCTTCATCGCAGACCCCGGCCAGTAACTCATTGATCGGCGAGCCCTTGCGCACGTCTCCACTGCGAAAGTCAAGGCCGATGCCGTATCAGGTGAAACTCCGGTATTCGTGCGGGGATCACTGGGACCCAGCCAAAGACCCACCCAGGGAAGGACATTGGGAGTCTGCCTTGAATCGAAGGTCCCGATGACCAAACTGAACTGGGCGATTCTCGGCCCCGGAAGCATCTCCCGAAAGTTCGCCGCGGGAATGCGCGCGTGCGATAGCGGCGACCTGGTCGCGGTCGGTTCTCGAGATATCGCGCGCGCTGCCGCATTCTGCGGCGAGTTCGGCGGCACCGGCTATGGCTCGTACGACGAAGCTCTGGCCCACCCGGGAGTGGATGCGGTCTACATCGGACTGCCCCACCACCTCCACGCCGAAGCCACGGTTTGGTGCGCCCAAGCGGGCAAAGCCGTCCTGTGCGAAAAGCCGTTCACGCTCAACGCCGAGGAAGCGCGCGAAGCTCTGGCAGAAGTCGATCGCTGCGACGTGTTCTTCATGGAGGCCTGGATGTACCGCTCTCACCCCTTGACACTGCGCGTGGCCGAGTTGGTCCGAGAAGGCGCGATCGGCACCCCGCGCATGATCGAAGCGAGCTTCGGATTCCAAGCCGGTCGCGAGTGGTCGAACTTCCGCACCATTGGCGAACTGGGAGGCGGCGCTCTCATGGACGTGGGCAGCTATCCCGTGTCGTTTTCGCGCCTCATCGCCGGATGCGAGCCGACCAGGGCCGAGTATGTCTGCGAGATCACGCCCTCCGGTTACGACGCCGTAGGTGCGGGTCTGCTCGAATTCGGAACGGGCCTGCGCGCGTCGTTCCAGACCGCGATTCATCTGGACCTCCGCAACCAAGCGGTCATTTTCGGGGACGAGGGACGCATCGACGTGCCGAGCCCTTGGTTCTGCTCGGAACCCGCTGTACTGACCCGGCGCGGCAACGATTCAGAACCCATCCAGGTCGTGGCTCCGGCAGACATATGGGGGCATCAGGCCGCCGTCGTCGCCCAATACCTTGACCAAAAGGAGTCTCCGACGATGACCAAAGCCGACACTTTGGGCAACATGACGGCGCTGGATGCCCTTCGCCGATCGGCTGATTTGCGTTTTCGCGGCGACACATGGTGACCAAAACCCTTCGACAACATACCAAATGGACGTTTCGTTCAGGAACGGGCCACTTTTGCGAAAAGTTCCGTCACCTTCTCTTGGATTCCGGGCCGACATCATTGACAATGGAGACGGAGGTCTGCCGAGTGCACCTCGGCTAAGTCAATGAAGCGAGCCTTTACCCTCATCGAACTTTTGGTGGTCATTGCCATCATCGCCATTCTTGCGGCCATGCTCTTCCCCGTGTACGCGCAGGCGAAGACGGCGGCGAAACAAGCCGTCATCCTCTCCAACGCCAAGCAGTTGGGCCTCGGCGTCATTCTCTACTCGGCCGACCACGACGACATTCTCGCCCCCGTGGCGGGCTACTCGACCAACGAGTGGTGGAGCCAGCCGTCGTTCGCAGTCCTCACCATGCCCTACTACAAAACGGTCGACATGATCATGGACCCGTTCGGTCCGGCCAAGATCACCGACAACCCGTTCATCCTCAACAGCCAGTGGGCCATGCCCCCGCGCCGCGAGGCTTCTGAATGGTGCTCCGCCACCACCTGCGGCTTCGGCGTGTACAACTCGCGCACCCGCAACGAAATCACCGGCGGCGAAGTCTGGTACTGGGACGGCGTCGGCGGCGTCTGGGTCGAGCGCGTCGGCGGCAACACGGGCAACTGGTCCTTCTGGGGCTGGGTCGGTCACGGAGCCGCTGTCTCCGGCGGCATGCCGTCGTACAGCAACTCCCAGCTGGCCAATCCGTCCAAGTCCCTCATGGTCACCCAGGCCAACCACTACGACATGATGTGGCACCAGAACTGGAACCCGGACGAGTGCTTCCGATGGTGGGGTGACGGCGCGTTCAACCTCTACGGCAACATGAACATGGTCACGGGTCCTGCGGCTCGAACCCGCTCCAGCGCAGGCGGAGCCAAGGCCGGCATCTACCCGACCTCGATCGCTTCGCTTCAGGAATGGCCGGATGGGTCCAACATCGGCGTCTACGCCGACGGACACGCCAGAGTCCGCAAGTGGCGCGAGCTGCACAGCAAGGCTGTCGGAACGACCGGCGACCGCTGGCTGGAATACGCTGCGGGTCCTCGGGGCTGATGAGGTACTTCGTCGCGCTCTTGGCTGTGGCTTCTCTTGCCCTCGCGCTCAGCGGGTGCAACGAGAAGCAAGAACTGAGCAAGCAGGATCAGGAAACGCTGAAGAACAACCTGACGCGCGAACTGACTCCGGAGGAGTCCGCCAAACTCGGCGGAGGTCCCGCGGCCGGCGGCGACCAAGGCGGTGGCCCGGCGGCCGCGCCGCCACCCGAGAAGGGCGGAGGCTAGCCTCCAACGCCTTGGTGGGCGTCAACAAGCCCGTCCGCTGCGCGGACGGGCTCTTTTTTGCGCTATCCAGAGCAAATTTATGTTCATTCTGCTCCGCATCCCTTACACTGGGTGCAGGCCGTTTGTCGCGTGCCCATAGCGAGTGTGTATCGATGAAGAATTCCCTCACGTTCTATGGTTCCTGTTTGGCCCTGGCCACGCTCAGCGCCCAGATCACGTTGCTTGCCGTTGGATGCGGCGGAGAAGGCGGAGGTGATGCGCGTCCCACCCTGGTCGCCGTCATGAACCAAATCGCCAATGCCACCAACGAGAACCAGATGCGAGCCGCGTTCTCGAGCGTTGAGTCGATCACTCCCATCGATGTGGCGTTCAGCCCGTTCTTCCCCATCGAAAGACAACTGCCGCCTGCAGCGAGAGACGTGGCCATTCAAGCGGAACTCGGCATGGACCCCTCGGGCTACGTCACCATCGGCAGCCTCTACGCGTCCGTCGCGGCCCAACCCGAGTGGGGCGACGGCAACCTGCATATGACGGTCGCTCAAGTCGTCGCCGCTCTCAACGCCGTGTTGCCGGGCGCCTACGCCAACCCAGAAGGCTCCGACCTCAACCGAATGCTCGTCCTGATGACCAGCCCCGGCGACACCCCTCTGGCGGCGGCCCCGGTGGTGACCGAACACACGCGACTCAGCCCCATCAGGGCCGTGTTGTTCGGCTACTTCCTCGCTTCTCAGTGGCCAGGACGCAATGCGTGCCGCAACCTCTGCCGAGCCGGTCTCACCGCCATGATGGTCGCCATCTCGGCCGCAGCTGCCGCCTGCGCCTTCGGATGCGGATTCTGGTGCGTTGTGGGCTGCGCTGCCGTTGCCGCGGTCGGATTCGCCGCCGCCCAATTCTGGTACGAGGACTGCTTGGCCGGTTGCCACAACCAAGGCGGCAATCTTCAGGACGCCAAGAACGCCTTGCCAGCTGGCGCCAACTAAGAAGCGTTCTCCTACGAACCTCCGTGGGCGAGGCTCGATTCAGGCCTCGCCCACGGTCTTGTTTCAAGCACCTGGGACGAATCTTGACAAAGATGCTCCCGTCCGCAGAAATTGGTCCCAATGGCCTCCAGGACGACCGCGTCGATGGGTAGACCCAAGACAGTCGCCCTGCCAGCAGCGGTCAGACCAGAACCCAATCCAGACAATTCCGATCGGCCGCCCTCGCAGGAGCGCGGAGGAACAACGTGAAACGGATCGTCATCGGACTGACCGGACTGGTGTTCGCGCTCGGGTTCATCGGGTGCGGTGGCAGCGGTTCCGGGACCACTAATTCTCTGTTGCAGTTCCAAATCGCTTGGGCGGCGAGAAGCGCCCGGGCGATCGATGCCCCCAGTTCCGCCCTCTCCTTCGAACTCAACCTGTTCCAGGAACACCAGGGCACTTCGCCCAGCTATTCGGTACGGGGCCAGCGCAACCGCGACCGCCTCGAGGCCCATATCCAGACCTTCAGGAGCACCATGGTCGTGCCCCCGGGCGAGTACATCGCCAACTTCACGTTCTACGCCAATGAAGACTACAGCGGACCCGTCGTCGGATGGGCGAGCGCCTTGGTCCAGATCAAGTCCGACGGCAGCGGCATCGGAACCATCGCGACATCCGGCACCATCACCCAGATCGTCGTCGCCGCTGACCAAAGCCTCTTCGTCGGCGAGCGCAAAGCTCTCGCCTACGAGGCGCGAGACGGCGCAGGATCCTTGGTCGCCATCAGCCCGGGCTCGTGTTTCTTCACCAGCTCCAACACGGCCCTCTTGCGGCTGGAAGGCTACGAGATGATCGGTGTCGCTCCGGGCCTCTCCAAAGTCACCGTGAGGACAGACAACGTCTCTGGCGAAGCCTACGTGAAGGTGAACGCGTCGGTCCTGATGCAGTCGCCGACTGCGACGCCTCAGGCGTCATCGAAATGAGCAACTTCGGCTAAGCCTTTGTCCAGCACCACCCCCTCGGGCCGCCTTCGGGCGGCCCGAGTCACGACGCGTCAGTACGGAGCATACGTCTTGGGTCGCAGTTCCACGTCCGACAAGAACGAACGGAACCGCGGCATCAACGCTTCAAGATCGGAGCGCTTCGCCCCGTTCGCACCCATACTTACAATGAGCGTCGTGTTCCCCTTCGCTACGAAGGCCGTCCATGTCGTGCGGTCGGGGCCCTCGCGCAAGATCATCGAGAATCTCTCACGACCGGTGAAGTCGGGCTGCCGCTCGGCCGACCAGCCCTTCATGTTGTCCCGCGTTGTCCCGATGTAAAGCTCGGCGAGGCCATCGGTATCGAGCTCAGGCGTCGGATTGACCTCGTCGACGATCCGACTCACGCTCCCGATCAGGCGAATGTCCGTTCCCCGGTCGGCATACATGAACAACTGCTGCGGGCCCGGGGTGAGCTTGCGCCAGCCCTCGTGCTCGTTCCAGAGAACCTCGTAGTTCTGATGATCGGCAAAGTGGTACGGGTTCAACTGGCGCGCAAAGTGGTTGAAGACGCCAAGACATCCGACGACCACAAAGCCATAGAGCGCGGCGGAGCGAATCTTCATCGCGAATCCTTGACCTCATCCTATCAGAACCCAGCGCGATTGGCGCACCAATCTCAACCAAGATCATCAGAAGACATCAGCCTATCCAACTCTTCGTCGCTCGCGTCCCGAAGGTTGGCGAACCGACGCTCTCTTTCGGACTGATGGACCTCCCGCAACCGTCTGCGGATCCGGCCCTCGAGAAATCGAATCTTCTCGTCGCGAGTCTCGCAGACCAGCCGCGGCACGGGAACCGGGCGTCCATCCTTGATCGCAACCATCGTCACGCGGGCGGTGTTCGTGTGCCTCTTGGTTCCGCTCAGGATGTTCTCGGCATGCACCTCGATGGTGGTCTCCACGCTGGTCCGTCCCACAAACGACACATGACCGATCATGGTGACCAACTCGCCGACCTCGATCGGCTCGTGGAAATCCACGCGGTCGAAACTGGCCGTGACGCAGATGTTCCCAGCGAACCGCGACGCCGTCCCGTAGGCGGCCAAGTCGATGAGCGACAGAATCGAACCGCCGAACACTTTGCCAAGAAAGTTCGCGTCGTCGGGCGTCATGATGCGCGACGTCTCGAACCGTGTGCTGGCGACGTTCTTCGCGTTCATGCGCTCATGACGATCAACGAGAACTCGGTGGGATCAAGGCTTGCTCCGCCGACGAGGCCTCCGTCGATGTCCGGTTGCGCGAACAATTCGCGAGAGTTGCTCGACTTGACGCTGCCGCCATAGAGAATGCGCAGTTCGGAAGCGACATGCTCGTCGAAAAGCCCGGCGACCACACCACGAATGAATTTGCATACGCGCTGCGCCTCGGCAGAGTCACAGGTGTTGCCCGTGCCGATGGCCCACACGGGCTCGTAGGCGAGCACGGTGCCGTACAACTCGGCGGCGTCCAAACCGGTCAGGGCTTCTTCGAGCTGCGCCCGGATGACCGTCTCGGTCTGACCGGCCTCACGCTCGGCGGCAGTCTCTCCGACGCAAAGGATGGGAGACATGGCCCGATAGAGCAGCGCGCGGATCTTGAGGTTGATCGTGGCCCCGGATTCGGCAAAGTAGCCCAGCGTGTTCTCCGGGGTCTCCAGCTTGCCGAACCTGCCCCGGGTCTCCGAGTGTCCGACGATGACGTGGCTCACACAGAATTCGTCGAGCATTTTGGCCGAGACCTTGCCCGTGAATGCGCCCGATTCAGCCCAAAACACGTCCTGCGCCCCCACCTTGATATGCGTGTTGCGCAAAAGGTCCCGGAGCCGCGGGATGGCCAGATAGGGCGGACAGATGACCACGTCCACGCTCGACTTCGCATCCACATGCTGCACAAAGGTCTCAACCGCCGCGACCGACTCCGTCACGGTGTTGTTCATCTTCCAGTTTCCGACGACCAATCGCGTTCGCATGGGCACTGTCACCTCGTCTTCAGTTTGGCATCATCCGCGGCGGATTGTGGGCTCGATACGGACCTTCACCTTATCCCGCACCGCGTTGGTCACGATGCAGTACATATCGGCCTTGTGGGCGAAGTCCTCGGCGAGCTTCACTTGGTCGTCCGTCGCCTCGGCGGCTAGAGTCACAACGGGGCTGACCAGAATCTCTGTGTACACGAACGAGGCGCCGTTCTGCTCGACCTTTCCCACGGCCTTCGTCTCCAACGACGCGACAGGGAGTTTGCGGTTCGCCGCGATGATGCCGTACGTGATCGTGTAACACGCGGCGATCGCTCCCGAGAGCAGTTCCTCGGGGTTGGTCCCCTCGCCGGAACCCTGAAACTCGGGTGGGACGGCCAAAGGCACCTCGACGCCGCTGCGCTCGGCGCGCCCACTGCCGCTGCCCTCGCGCCCGCCCTGCCATCGAATCGTCACCGGATACTCGTGAATGTTCGCCATCGCCCCATAGTGTGACTCGTTCGGCGAGCCGCATGAGCCAGGAGTCGCAGGTCAACGAAAACCGCCCTCTGGACGAATCCAGAGAGCGGCTCCAAGACCGGGCCGTTCTTTAGCGGCCCTTGGCGAGGCGCGCATGCTTCGACACGAAGCCCGCCGCCCGGCGCACGAACGGCGGATGCATGTCGTGATCCACATCCGCGTCGTTGTCGTGGTCGTGGTCGATCTTCATGCCGATGGTCGGCGCGTGCCACACGATGGCCGCCTGTTCGGGCGTCATCCGAGGCAGCAACGTGTCGGCGCACGCCAAGTTGTACGCCACAACAGCCGAGTTGGTGCTCGATTGCACCAGATACTCGGGAATCGCCTGATCCAGTTTGTCGTTCTGCGTGTGCCACGCATACCGGTAGTTGGCTCGACCGGTTTCGTACCAGAAGAACCCTGGCACTCCCACAGCGTTGAAGCTGGCGTGGTCGCTGCCACCGCCGCGGGGCATCGATGGAGCGACATCGATCTTCTGGGGCATATCGGGGAACGCAGCCTTCATTGGCGCCATCGCCGCCTCCAGCATGGGCTTCATCTGCTCGACGCAAGGAATGCCACCCTGGTAGTTGGTGCCGCCGTCGTCCACAAAGACCGCCGAGATCTTGTCGAGTTGATCCTTGTACATCTCGACATAGCGTCGCGAGCCGTGCAGACCCTGTTCCTCACCCGTCCACAGGATGAACCGGATCGTGCGCTTGGGTTTCGCCCCGCTGGCCGCGAGGATGCGGGCGGCTTCCATGGTCACACTCGTGCCTGTGCCGTTGTCTACCGCACCTTCCGAACCGGGGCCGTTCCACGAGTCGAGGTGACCACTGACGATCACGTACTCATCCGGGAACTCCGTCCCCTTGATGTCGGCGATCACGTTGTGCGCTTTGATCGGTCCGGGAATCAGCTTGTTGTCGATATGCGCTTCGACCTTCACCTCGCGACCCTTGTCCATGTTCCATCGGATCATGTCCATGTCCGACTTCCGGACATAGATCACGACGTCGAGGTTCGCAATGTTGGGATCGGGGTTCCAGCGACCGCTCGTGTGGACGAGTTCGGACGTGGTTCCGTAGATGCGACCGGCGATGTCGATCTTGGCGATGCGCTCTTCGATCTGGCGCGCCTCGGTGCTGTTGCCCGCGGCCCCGCCTCGCATGCCGACCGGACGCCGCATGACGATCCAGGCGCCGGGGAGGTCCTTCTCGATTTTGTCGAGTTCCGCCAGCGACTCCGGCTCAAGGACGGTCTTCCCTGAGACCTTGCCCTTTGTTCCGGGCCACCACGCGGGCGTCGTGAACTGGAAGTCGTAGGCGAACGGGGCCGTCATGCGGACCGTCTGGTTCGGCCCACGATCGAAGCCCATGGGAACGTCGCCCCAGTAGTCCGCATGGACATTCTCAAGACCCCAACTCTTGAACTTGGAAATCGACCACTCGATCGCCCGGTCCAATTTCGGGGAACCCGAGAGCCGCGGGCCGATCTTCTTGGTCAGGTGCGTCAAGTGGTTCATCACCTGATTGCGGTTCTTGCCTTCGTGGATGATCTTGTCGACCATCTCGGGATCGCCTTGCGCGTGGACAGGCACGCAAACGGCCGCCAAGAGGCCGAAGGCGAGGATTCGGTGGTGGAGACTCCGTGCCATAAGTCCCATCTTATCGCAAAAAGACTGCTTTCACAACCCTTTTCAGACAGCCGAGTCAGGATTCTGACGCAAGATCGGCGTTGTAATGGAGCCCCACGTTCCGGTCGCGGGCCAGCGCGCCGCGCACCACATAGCCGGCCGCCACCAGTAGATTTCGGGTCTCTGCAGAGTACACGGAGAACGGCGCGGCGGGGAGCGCATCGTACTCCCGCAGAAGCTGTTCCAAACCGTCAAGAGCCTCGCGAAGGCCCGCGGTCGTCCGCACGATGCCTGCATGGTCGGTCATCGTCTTCTGCAACTGACGCCGAACGCGAATGGCCTCGTTTTCGGCGACGCACTTGACGGGAAGCGGCACCGCACCGCCGTTCGAAACCTCGTCCTTGGAGGCGCGAGCCGCCGCAAGACCGAACACGATCGCCTCGATGAGGCTGTTGCTGGCGAGCCGATTGGCCCCGTGCACACCCGTCTGGGCCACTTCTCCCGCCGCGTACAGGCCGGGGACGGTGGTCTGCCCATTCAAATCCGTAACCACGCCGCCGCACGAGTAGTGCTGGGCAGGAACCACGGGAATCCAATCGCGATGCATCAACACGCCGTGTTCCTCCAGCCGTTTGAAAATCGTGGGGAACTTGGCCTCGATCTCGGCACGAGGCTGGTGGGCGATGTCGAGATACACGCACCACGTGTCCAGCCGCTTCATCTCGGCGTCGATGGCGCGGGCCACAATGTCGCGCGGCGCAAGTTCCAAGCGTTCGTCCACATCGACCATGAAGCGGCTGCCGAGGTGATTCCTGAGCGTACCGCCCGCCCCGCGAACGGCCTCGGTCACCAAGAACCCGCGAGCCTGAGGGTGATAGAACGTGGTCGGGTGGAACTGCATGAACTCCATCCCCTCGATCCGCGCCCCTGCCTCGCTGGCGAGCGCGATGCCGTCGGCCGTGGCCACCCGCGGGTTGGTGGAATGCTGGTACATCACGCCGCACCCGCCCGTCGCGAGCAACACGGCACGTGCCAGAAACAGCCGCTGACCCACCACGTCGACCTGTGCCTGTACGCCAACGCACCGCCCGCCCGATAGCGCCAGGTGGGTGGCGAATGTGTGCTCGAACACACGGATGTTGGCGTTCTGGCGCACGGTGCTGGAGACCGCGCGCTCGATCTCCCAACCGGTCTTGTCCTGATGGTGGACGATGCGGCTCATGCTGTGGCCACCCTCCCGGCCCAACGCGTACGATTCGCTCGCATCGAGATCGAATCGCGCCCCCATCTGTGCCAGCCACTCAACGGCGGCGGGAGCCGACTGAACAAGGAATCGCACAGCCTGCGGGTCGCAGAGCCCGGCCCCCGCGATCAACGTGTCCTCTTCGTGGAGCTTCCAGTTGTCGGCCTCCCCAATGGCCGCTGCGATTCCCCCCTGGGCGTACGTCGTGTTGGATTCGGTGACTTCGGCCTTGGTCAAGACCGCCACCGTGCCGTGCTTCGAGGCTTCCAGCGCATAGGCGAGCCCCGCGATCCCACTGCCAACGACGACGTAGTCGAAGCGTTCTTGTTCCAACGCGCCTAATCTACCTTCGCTCGGACTGCCACGGGTGCCAGAATGGCGTCATGGCGGACAGCCTGTTCGAAACCGCCGAACCCGCCGATCTTCCGCTGGCCAGCCGGATGCGCCCCCGAACGCTGGAGGACTACGTCGGTCAGCAACACCTGCTCGGGCCGGGATCGCCTACGCGGGCCGCGATCGAATCGGACAAGTTGGGCTCCGTCGTTCTCTGGGCGCCGCCTGGATGCGGCAAGACCACGCTCGCCACGCTCATCGCCCACTACCGAGACGCCGTGGTGGAAGCCAAAAGCGCCGTGACCGCCGGCGTCGCCGACGTGCGAAAAGTCGCCGAAGCCGCCCGCGAGCGACTGCGTCTGGGCGGCCACCCCACCCTGCTGCTGCTCGACGAGATCCACCACTTCAACAAGTCGCAACAAGACTCCCTGCTCGGCCTGCTGGAAGACGGCACGCTGCAGCTCGTGGGATGCACCACCGAGAACCCGTTCTTCGTTCTGAACCCTGCGTTGCTCTCCCGCGCCCGCGTCCTGCCCCTGAAGCCGCTCTCCGACGACGACGTCCGCACCCTGGTGCGACGCGCGTTGGAACGCGACGATGCCCTCCGCCGCCGAGGCATCAAGCTGGATGCCGACGCCGAAGAGCACCTGGTGAACACGGCAAACGGCGATGCACGGCTCGCGCTCAACGCTCTGGAAACGGCCAGCATGATGGTCCGAGATGCTGGAAGCGTGACTCTTCAACGTATCGAAGAAGTCCTCCAACGGCCCGCCATCCGCTACGACCGGCAAGGCGACTACCACTACGACACCATTTCTGCATTCATCAAATCGGTGCGTGGCTCGGATGCCGACGCGGCACTCCATTATCTGGCCCGAATGCTGGAAGCCGGCGAAGACCCCCGCTTCATCGTGCGGCGGCTGATCATCCTGGCCAGCGAAGACATCGGCAACGCCGACCCGCAGAGCCTGGTGCTGGCCTCAGCCGCCCTGCAGGCCGTCGAACGCATCGGCATGCCCGAGGGCCGCATCGTGCTGGGGCAGGTGACGACCTACTTAGCCGAAGCCCCCAAGAGCAACCGGGCCTATCTGGCGATCGACAAAGCGCTGGCCGACGTCAAGTCGCGCCCGCTCGCCCCGATCCCGATGCACCTGCGCAACGCGCCCGTCAAGGCGATGGCCGAGTTGGGTCACGGTGAGGGATACGTCTATCCCCACGACCAACCGGGCGCCTGGGCCGATATCCGCTACCTGCCGGAAGCCGAGCTTTCAACGCCCTACTACGAGCCGAGCGAGTTCGGCTACGAAGCACGCATCCGCGAACGACGGGTACGGCGCCGGTCGTAGCCCCGGCGTCCCGCCCTTGGGACCTAGGTTGGTTTCGGCCGCCGCTTCGGGCCCTCCATGACGCGCACCACCGAACGGGGCTCGACGGGCGTGTCAGGCCGCGTCGCCGATTCCCATGCCTGGCGCAACAGATCGTGCAGATAGGGGTCGTCCAAGTCCTCGGCCCGCACCAGCTTGACGTGCCGAATCCGCGCACCGCTCCCCACCAACCGACTCTCGGGGTCGCGCAGCGACGTCCCATGCGAAAACCCCAGGTTCACATACTTGGTGTAGACCGGCAGGTGGATGAAGTGGTCGCGGTTCAGTTCGGTGAAACCATACGCCACGCCCACGGCGTTCGTGGCGTCCCACACGGTCTCGATGCACGGCGGGAGCAACTCGACCAGCCGCCGCCGCAACGCCCGCGCCAGTTCCTGAGTCGCAACTGGATAAGGGCTGAGGAACTCGGCGTACTCAGGGGGCTCGGGCAGGACCATCGCCGGATGCTACCCAGCCAGCGACCTGCCGGAAACCCGGATGCTACACTCGGGCTTGACCAAACGTGTTCCGGGAATGAAGATTCGACCACTGCGAGACAGCGATGCAGCCGAGGTCGCTCGCTTCTACCACGACATCCGAATGGACACCGTACCCGTAGTCCATTCGGTCGAAGACATTGCGAACTGGCTCGTCGAGACGCGCCTTCCGCGCGGTTCCAGCTACGTCCTGGAGCGGGATGGTCAGCTTCTCGGCTGGGTGGACGTCGTCCCCGGCGAACTCGACCAGCTCTACCTTCGGCGAGGGTCGACGGGCCAGGGGCTGGGCAAGCTCCTGCTTGACTTCGCCAAGCACCAATCGCCCGGCGGACTCGAGTTGTTCACGTTTCAGGTGAACTCCGGCGCGCGGCGCTTCTACGCCCGCGAGGGCTTCGTGGAGATCGAATGGGGCGACGGCAGCCAGAACGAAGAGGGCCAACCCGACGTGAAGATGTTCTGGCCCGGCATCCGCTGAAACGACCCGAATCGACACCGGATGCTACAATCAGGTTCGAGCGCGGCCTCGTAGCTCAGCGGATAGAGCGCCTCCGTCCTAAGGAGGGCGTCGGGGGTTCGAGTCCCTCCGAGGCCGCCACCCACCCCTAAGGCTGAGCTTGACCTGCCGCAACCATGGTTGCCGCCCGAGCCAGAGTGCAAGATCGATGCGCCGTCAGCGAAACTCTGCGGCTACGAGCGTGGCGCGGAAGAACTCCCCCGCAGCGCTCTCGGGGAATCTCCAGCCCGCCCGGATCTCAGCTCCGATCGTGAACGGGCCGAAACGCCGCTCCCCGTCGAACACCACTCCGAATGGAGCGTAGCGGTAACCGACTCCGTCGGGATTGCCCCATCGCTCGATCTGGCACTCCAACAACCGCCCCTCGGACCCGATGCGCAGCCTCAGCCCGACCTCCCCGGCCCCGGTCGCCACGCGCAGCGGCTGAACGTCGCCCTCGGGCTCGCCCGACGAGACGCCCTCGCCGAGCAGGGCCGTGGGCAACCAGCACAGTTCGCCCGCCATGCGCCCTGCAGCCGACCGCGAGACGTCCTCGCCGCTGGCCCGCATCACCGGAACGAGCCCGAACAGCCGCCAATCCATCGCCCCCTCCGCACCCAGAAGCCGGTCGTAGCCCCGAACAGGCAGTCCGCCGATGCGCGTCCGCGCCACCCACACCAAGCCGTCTGGGTAGCGGATCGTTTGCTCGGCGGTGAATGCCGACCATCCCTTGAGCTTGATCTCGCCTTGCATCCTCAACCGCACGGCCTGGGCGAGAGGCGCGCCGGGGGCGATGGCGTGGCCGAGAAAGCGCTGGGCAAGCTCACGAAGATGCGCCACCAGGCCGGGGTCGAATGTCCCGGTTGCGGGCAAAGCGGCGTTCCATAGGGCACCAAGCTCCCCATCGGTCATCGTCAATGAGCATACGACAACCTAGAGGCTGCCCGGTAGACTCCGACCATGACCCCCGACCAACGAGCCATCTTCGAGCGGGACGGCTACCTCGTCGTCCCTGGCGCCCTGAGTCCGCAAGAACTGACGGACGTCAAAGTGGCCGCCGACCAAGCCGAAGCCCAATGGCGTGCAGAAACGACCAGGCCCGGCATCCGCGGCGAGACGCTGCACCAGGTTCAAGCCCCCATCGAATACGACGAGCGGCTACTCCGCCTGCTGTTGCACCCAACCACCTTCCCGCTGGTGCGCGAACTGCTCGGCGAGGACGTGGCGATGATCGACAACGACCTGTTTCTCACGCCACCCAAAACGCCCAAGACCCACGCCGACTGGCACCACGACGTGGGGATGCGCGGCATCCACCACCCGCTCTCGCTGCTCATGGTCAAGGTGTTCTTCCTGCTCACCGACGTCGAACCGAATTCAGGGGGAACAGCCGTCGTGCCGGGATCGCACCGGTTCCCCATGGACCACGCCTTCCCCACCGTGGCCGACCCCAAGGATATGCCAGGAGCGGTGCAGATCACGGGCCGGGCGGGAACGGCCTACCTGTTCAACTGCCGCATCTACCACTGCGCCACCAACAACGCCAGCGAGCGTTGGCGCAAGGTGCTCATCTACAACTACGGCCACTCGTGGATGAAGGTCTGGCCGGGCTACGAACCCTCCGAACACCTGCGGGCGTACGCCGAAACCTCGGGCGACCCCGTGGTGCGACAGTTGCTCGGCCTGTCTCCGGCCTATGTCGTCGACCTCGCCGGCGCACCCAATCCGGCTTAGGCGGGCCGCAACGTGTAGCTCGCCCCGCGAACTGTGGGGAACTCGATCACGCCATCGGCGAGGTTCTTGACGCCGACCGGCGAACCGCCATGGCTCACAGTCACGGGAACCCCTGCCTTGATGCGGCAGACCTCGCCCGCCTTGGAGAGGACCTCCATTTGGGTTACTCGACCGTGCTCCCACGCAAAGTCGAGTTCGAACCCGCCCCGCGTACAAACGCCGCGAAACGCACCAGCCGACCATTCCCGAGGAAGCGCGGGCAGCAGGTAGATGAACCCGTCATGCGACTGGACCAGCATCTCGCTCACCGCAGCGGTCAAGCCCAGCGTGCCGTCCACCTGCATCGCTGTCCAACACTTGGCGAACAACTGGGCGCACGTCTGCTCCTTCAGGTAGCCGCGAAAGATCATGTTGGCCCGGTCGCCGTCGCCCAGCCGCGCCCAGAGAGCCATCTTCCACGCCATGGACCACCCGGTCCCGCCATCGCCGCGCTCTTCGAGCGCGGCCTTGATCGCTTCGATGATCTCGGGTGTCCGCTGGTCCCACAGGGCTCGACCCGGGTACAGCCCGTACAGGTGCGAGAAATGCCGGTGGTTCTTCTCGAGCGACTTCGCGTCGTCCGCCCATTCCTGCAACGCGCCATCCGAACCGATCTGCGGCGGCACAAGCCGACCTCTGGCCTCCCTAACCTGGGCGACGAGGGGAGACTTCAGGCCCAGTTCCTCGGTCGCGGCAAGGTAATAGCCGAACAGATCGTAAAGGATCTGCATGTCCATCGAGGAGCCCGCGCAAATGGTCGTCCCCGTGAGGGTCGCACCCGTGACCTGATCGAAGAACCGTCCATTGCCACCCCTGTCGGGGAAGTTCTCGGGCGACGTCGAGGGGTTCGTCACCAGCCACTTGCCATTGGGATGGGGAATCAGAAAGTCGAGGAAGAACCGGACCGAGCCCTCGATCAGCGGCAAGTTCGCCTTCAGGAACTCCTTGTCCCGGGTGTAGAGGTAGTGCTCCCAAAGGTGGGTGCAGAGCCACGCGCCGCCGACGGTGAACGTGCCCCAGCTCGGGCCGTCCATGGGGGCCGCCACGCGCCACAGGTCGGTGTTCTGGTGGAAAACCCAGCCCCGCGCGCCGTAATGCTCCTTGGCGACCTGCGCGCCTTGGTCTGAGACCTCGCGAACGAGCTTGAACAGAGGCGCCGCAAGTTCGCCCAGGTTGGCCGAATCCACGGCCCAGTAGTTCATCTGCGTGTTGATGTTGGTCGTGTACTTCGAGTCCCAACTCGGGTTCATGTCGTCGTTCCAAATGCCCTGCAGGTTCGCGGGCTGGGTTCCCGGTCGCGACGACGCGATGAGGACGTACCTTCCGAAGTTGTACGCCAAAGCCGCCAGGCTGGGGTCCGGTTCGGTCTGGATGCGGACTTTGCGCTCTGTGGTGGGCAGGTGCGACCGTTCGTTCACGGGCAGCGTAAGGCTCACCCGGTCGAACAGCTTCCGGTGGTCGGCGACGGCGGCGGACTTGAGCGTCTCGTAGGCCTTGCCTTCCAGTCGCTTGAGGGTCTCTTCCACCCGCTTGTGGACGTCTCCGCCCACGTTCCGATAATCCACGAAGTTCGTCGCGGCCACAAACACCAGCGTTGCAGAGTCCGCCCCCTCGACGATCAGGTCCACACCCTTTGTCCGCACCGAACCGCCTTCGGCCGCAGCCTTGATCCGCCCTTCATACCGAAGTCTCCCGGGTACGCCAAGGTAGTCGGCCGATTTGCCCCTCACAGCAAGACCGTCGCTTCCCACGGGGTCCATCTGGAAGTAGTCGGTCCCATAGTTCGAGTGGGCCTGATTGCGCACGCCCCGCAGGTTGGCTCGGAACGAGACCGCGCCGGGCCGGTTGGCCGTGAGCCTGACCACGACCGCTTGATCGGGCGCGGAAGCGAACACCTCGCGCCGGAAGGCCACTCCGTTCGACACGTATTCGACCGTGACGACCCCGGTCTTCAGGTCGAGCGTCCGCCGGTAATCCGAGACCGGCTCGGTGACACCCGTGAACAGGTGGAGGTTCGCGAAGCTCTGGTACTTCTGTTGCTCCACGGGGTAGCCCATGAGTTTGCGCCCGAACAGGTCGTGCGCCTCGAGATACTTGTCCTCGAACACCAACCGCTGGATTTCGGGCAACGCTTGGTAGCCACCCTTCACGACCGTCGAATACGGCCCGCCGGACCAGTAGGTGTCCTCGTTGAGCTGGATCCGTTCCTCCGCAAGGGTCCCGAAGACCATCGCCCCGAGTCTGCCGTTGCCAACGGGGAGCGCCTCGTCCCACTTGGCGGCCGGCGTGGGGAACCACATGACCGTGGATGGGTCAACGTCCGAGCCTTGCGGGCCGCCGAGAGCCGAGGCATGGGAACCGAGCACCGCCAGAAACGCCATCGTCATCGCGATCACCTTCCGAATGTACTCGCAACGGACGCCTGTCAGCGCGTTCATCAACGGCAGCGCTCCATTCGTGGATGAGTGTCTGCCTGGGCTAGGGTCCCTTTCGATTGGTGGCCGGCGACCCGGAATTCTCAAGCGATCCGATGGGGCAGCTTGCTCCTCGCCCAAGCGGAATTTGTGGTTTGAGCGGTGCCATGAACAGCGGCTCTCTGGGCTCCAAAATTCTGGAAGAATTCGTCGCGAGGACTTGACATTCGACCGAGGGGGGGGGGGTAACAAGAACCATATGTCAATCGGCATGGCTCACATAAAAAGCCTTAGATGCGTCGCGCTAGTGGTCTCGTTAGTGTTGCCGATCGCTTCTTGCGTCGCACAGGAATTCGATCCGCCGGAGGGCGTAGAAGCTTCGTTCGGCACTGTCCCGACGTTCTTCACCGGCACCGCCAACTCCCTTGATCTGAACGTGCATGCTTACGGGGGCAAGCGCCTGGCATCGCTCAAAGTCTGGATTCACGATCAGCTCGTTCTTGATCAGCAATTCTCGTACAGCGAGAACAAAACCCATCGCGCATTGCACATCAATTGGGACTCCGGCAAGTTTGCACATGGAACTTCTGTTGCTTACTCTGCCGAGGTCATCGTATGGACGAACGGTCAGACTCAGGAGATCCTCAATGCTCAAGCGCCCGCGCGATCGGTCTACAACAAGTTCGCCATCTTTGCCGACTCGACACTGGGCCAGCCTGGCATCACTGAACATGCTGCGGCAGAGGCTTCATTCGAAGCGGCTGGGCACACTGTGCAGAACTCTGTGCTGTCTGCCTTGTGGACACGTTCGACGGTGACCGACTCCCAGTCCGGCATTCCGTATGCGACGGCCATCCATTTCGCCTGCCATGGCCTTACCGGGGTCATCCATGCACCAGACAACCCCAGTCCGATTGATGGAAGTCATATTGCGAGCGCTGTAGGGACCGGCTTTCCTCAAAATAGGCCTCCGGTCAACTTTGCATTCGTTGGTTCATGTCGGGCTATGGCCAGCAATGCATTCGGAGATTCATTCCTTGCCAACTCTTCGCCTGGTGCATCTGTTGGGTTCACTTTTGACGTGAACTCTCAGGACGCCGTCGATTTCGCTCAGTATACCTATGCGAGACTGTTGCTTGGATATACCCTCGCCAAAGCCACCTATGAGGCGTTTGATCTCGTCTGGAAGCACCAATCGTCGGGTGGCTACAATACAATGATCAATGTTCGTGGCAACGTGACGTACAAGCTGAAGGGCGCTAATCGATCCGGGGGCGTTTACGACGTGTATCTCCCTTGGTTCTATGTGTGGCCTGAGGCTAGTTGACCTTACAGAGGAGCAAAATGAAGATGCTGATCGGATATCTGGCTTTGACCGGACTTTTCGTGCAATCGGGGGGATCGGAGGACCGATTCCTTGCTATCGGTCGGGCGTTCATGGAGCGGATCGGACATGCGTCCGCCAACGAGTCGTTTCGCTTTCATCGCGACGAGGGGGGCGTCAACGTGAACGCCGGACTCAAGAGCGTCACGATCCATCCCGAGGATGGCGAGGTCATCCTTTACACCGACGCGGCGTTCCTGCCGTTGCGCTTGGACGCTCCCAGGCGCGATCCGCTTTGGGCAAGTGCCGAACAGGCGAAGGACTCGTTGACGGCATTAGCCCACAAAATGGGCGTCCCAGCTTCATGGGCCGTCCAAGGGATCGCAGTCAGCCACGATGCCGCTGTTGAGGGCCGCGTCGTCCCCGGAGCGGCGACCATCCACCTCGGCGAACGCGTGAATGGCCGGCGGTTCTTGCGGGGAGGCAACAACGCGCGGATTCAGGTGGACCCCTACACCGGAACTCCGTTCTGGATGAGCATCACCCGCAACTCGGTGACTCAAGGAAGTACACCGACCTTGACCGAATCACAAGCCGCCGAGCGAGCCCGCGCCGAGCTCGGCCCCCGCTGGGCTCGACTAGGCTTGGGCGAACTTCCCGACATCCGCAGTGTGGAACTGGGATACAGCCCCGACCGCTTCGCTTGGCGCGAACGAGCCCGCACCGATCTGGGCATCCGCCTGCGACCCGTCGACTGCTTCCTCGCCTACGAAATCCAGTTTCACGCCGACAAGGATGTGTTCGTCGTCATTGACGCGACGTCCGGCCGAGTGCTGAACCTGGGTTACAGCGACCCACTCTATTCGTCTGGCTGACACCGGCCAGTTGCGGGGTTGCGGGCGCGAGACGCGCCCGCAACCCCGCAACCGCCTACGAGAACTTCAGCGAGATGCCACGCTTCTGGATCTCCGACACGAACTTCGTGCCGGACATGGCGAGTTCGTACCGGATGCAGCCCGGCGCGACCAAGCCGTCGGCGATCTCCTTGACGATGGTCGCCGTCGAGAAGCCGGTCATCCGCTCCATGGCGCTGAACCCCGTCGCAGGATCGAACTTGTCGTGGATGTCGATCTGCAGCGTGGTGTGCTTGCCGTCCTTGGTGCCCATGCCCACGCCGCGCACGATCACCTGGTCCACGTCGCTGTCGTCGCGCAGCCGGGGGCCCATCAGGGTGTGGAACAGCTCGCGCGGCTGAACCTTCACGCCCCTCACGTCCACTTCCTCGGTGTCCCAGAAGCCGAAGTCCATGAAGATGCGCATCCGTTCGCAGTGACCGGGGAAACGGATGGTCTTGTAGTCGTAGTTGCGGACCTTGTCCTTGAACGAATAGGGCGCCGTACTGGTGCCGCCGCTGGTGGTGAACGCCTCCATCTCGCCGAGTTCGGCGATGTGGATGAGTTCGAGTTCGTCCAGCGTGTCCACCAGAACGACTTCGCCGTTGCGGATGACGCGCGCCTGGTCCACATATTCGGTGACCAGCCCTTCGACGTTGAACACCAGCTTGTAGTTGAACGGCGGCTTGGGGTTCTGGGGCAGCCCCCCGCAGTACAGCTTGACCGTGTCTACCTCGTCGAGGTTCTCGATGAAGTACGCGCCGAGGTTGTTGACCAGGCCGGGTGCGAGTCCCGTGTCCGGGACGATGCTGATACCTGCCGCCTTGGCCTGGTCGTCCAGGGCAAGCGTCTTCAGGCTGACGTCGGTGTCGCCGCCCATGTCCACCATGTTGGTCTTGGTCGCGATGGCGACTTCCGCGACTTGGGGGTGCATCCAATAGGGGACACAGCTGAGCACCACGTCCACCGGCTCGAGGAACTGCCGCAGCGAGTTCGCGTCGAGGGCGTTCGCCTGCGCCGGCACGCACAGGTCTCGGCCCACAAGCCGGTTCACCCGGTCCGCGTTGGTCTGCGATTGGTCGCGATCGAGGTCGCCCATCACGATGCGGGCGGGATTGGCGAACCGAGCCAGATCATACGCGGCTGCGGTGCCTTGCATGCCGGAGCCAAGCACTGCGAACGTCTTGTTCATTGTTGTCCTCACGAAAAACGGCCGCGCAACGTTGGCGCAGCCTCGATCGAGCGTACCAGAGGGTCTCAAACCCGGCACAGGCCGCCCGACAACCTGAAGTAAACTCTCACGGTCGCCAGTTTTGGCCCGACCCTGCCAATAATGCTGGGTAGCCGCATGCTCAACGCCATGACCCACTTCAAGACCGCGCTCGTCGTCGCCGCACTCGGAACCGGGGCGCTGGCGATGTCTCAAGCAAAACCGCTCAAACGAGCCCACGCCCCGGGCGACAGCATCGAGTACCGCTACGAGCTCAAAATCGGCGGCGCCACGGTTGCGGGCACCATGAGCCAGACGGTCTCCAGAATCGAAGCCGACGGATCGTACGTCTTGGAGAGCAAGACCGACGGCGGCGCGGCGTCGTCGGGCGTTTACATGGCGAACGGCGTGGTCAAGGAATTGCTCGGACCGGACGTGAACGTGGCGGCCTACCGCATCGCGTTCATGACGATGTTCCAGTCGCCGCCGGCGCCTGTCCAAGCCGAAGACTTCTGGACGTTCGAGTCCCGCATGAACCCCGTCACCGGTGCGCGGGCCGTTCGTGTGGTCTACCGGGTCGAGGCCCTTGAGTCGCTCGGAACCGTCGAGACCATGAGAATCCGATTCAGCATGACCGAGACCGACGCCCCGAACCCCGCCACTTCGGATGGCACGATCTGGGTGGACACGGCCACGGGCTGGGTGGCCAAATCGCAGTTCATTTGGCGCAACGCGCCCATCGGCCCCAACGGCGAAGGCATGGACGCGACCCTCTCCATGGTCAAGGAAGGCCTGACGTCGTAAATCCGGTGCGGTCCCTATTTTGTGTCATGATTGACGACCGAGCCACACGAAAAACCCCGGCGGCTCAAGGATCAGGTCCTCAGTTCAAAGTGTTGGCAAAGCGGGCTCTAGCATGGATGGCGAAAGGCGCGGCCAAGCGGTGCGCGTTGCCCGTGGCGGTCGCGTTGCTCTCGGCGGCCTCGATGGCCCAACTCGGGCGCAATTGGGCGTTCATCGTCGGCGTAGGCGACTACGAAAGCGAAGCCGTCAGTCCGATCCCGTTCGCGGTGACCGACGCCAAAGCCGTCGCCGACGCCCTGATGCGCAATGGGTACGGCGCCGACAGCGTCGTCCTCATGACCAGCGACGTTGAAAGCGGCAACCTCAGGCCCACCAACGTCAATATCCTCGAGCGTTTGGAGGCCCTTTCGGTCCAGATCCAACCCCAAGACAGCTTCTTCTTCTACTACGTCGGTCACGGCATCACCCGAGAAGGACGCCACTTCCTCGCGACCACCAACACGCGCCTTTCCACCATCGCCACGCTCGACGTCTCGACCCTCTCGGTCGAGGCCCTCGGCAACGCGCTGAAGAACATCCAGGCGCAGCGGGCGGTGTTCCTCTACGATGCGTTCAAGGGTTCGCCCGACCGCAACCGCGAGCAGTACGACAACCTGCTCACGCCATCGTTCCAACAGTCGTTGCTGGCGGCTTCTCGCTCGCTTTCGTTCGGCAACGCGGGCGTGGGGTTCATGACCGCCAACGCCGTGGGCGAACGCTCGTACGACGCCGCGATGCGCAACCACTCCGTGTTCGCGTACTCGGTCGTTGAAGCCCTCAGCGGAGCGGCGTTCAGCCAAGGTGAAGCCCTGAGCTTCGCCGCCTTCGCCGCCTATGTGCAGAGCGCGGTCCGCACGTGGAGCGACGAGAACCTGACCACGCGCAGCCGAGCCCAGATTCCCGCTTTCCAGATCGTCGGCGCACCGCGCGTGAACTTCGGGACGAGTTCCGGCGGCACGGGCATTCCGCCTGTGCGCCCCAACCCGAATCAGGGCGGCACGCGTCCACCCGTCAGGAACGGTCGGACACGGGTTCAATTCAGCACGAGCCCCGAAGGCGCCCAAATCACGGTCAACGACGTGCAAATCGGCGGGCGAGTGACCCCGTTCGAATTCGAACTCAATCTGGGCGATGCCGGAGTGCAGGACATCACGGTGGTCGCCACGCTCGAAGGCTACGAGACCGCGACGAAGGTCGTCACCGTTCGCGCCGGAGAACCCATCGACGTCCACATCGACTTGAACCGCTCGGGTGGCGGAACGACCAACCCGACCGCCCCCTCGGGCAACCTCTTCCTCACGCGGAAGGTCAACGTCGGCGACGACTTCGTCTACACGATCAACAGCGAATCCACATCCCAGGGTGCGAAACTCGTGTTCACAGGAACAGACACCCAGCGCGTCACGCGTGTGTCGCCCGATGGCACCTATACGGTTGAAAGCACGGTGACGAACGCGACGGTCAAGCTCAACCAGCAAGAACCCGTCCCGATCCCCGAACAACCCCCCACGACGACGACTTACGCCGCCGATGGGACGATCCAGTCGATCCAAAGCGCCGCCGTAGCGTCGCCCTACCGCTACGCCCTGCTCACCATGTTCGTCTCCCCAGACAAGGACGTGAAGCGTGGCGACAAGTGGACGCGCGACTTCCCGCCCGATCAGCAGCGAGGCACCGTAGGGTCGCGGGCCGAGTTCACCGTGGACCGCATGGAACGCATCAACGGCGTCGAGTGCTACAAGATCCGCGTGAACTACCGCGAAACCGCTGGTCAGAGACCGGCGACGGCAACTGGCTTCATCTGGATCAGCCAGGTCGACGGCTGGCTCGTGCGATCCGATCTCGACCTCAAGAACGCCCCCAGCGACGGCAATGTCGGCCAGTTGGACATCAAGGTGCGCGTCGAACGCACGCGCTAGGCGTAAGATAAGCATCATGCTAGCTTTGTTGTGCGCCGCGACGGCGCTCGCCCTCCAGCCCGCGCCGCAAGTCATCAAGCCCAACTTCAAGGCGGGCCAAGAGTTCCGCTTCCAGGCCAGCGCCGAGATGATGTTCGCGGGCGAGAAGGCAACGGTCACCACCAAGTACCGTGTCAAAGTCGTCGAAGTCCGCGCCGATGGAGGCTTCCTTATCGAATCGGTCGAGACGGAAAGCAAGGCGCGCATGGGCGGTCAGGACATGACGATGCCCCCCAAAAATCCCGGCCGGACGCTCTACAAGGCAGACGGCACCCCAATGAGCCTCATGGGCGAGGGCACCGACGCCACAGGCTACCGCTTCGCCCACCTGAACGCCTTCCGCTACCCCAGCGAAGACGTGACGCCAGGAGCCAGGTGGACGACCAAAGTCGAAGCCGCCAAGACCGGCCAAGTCAACGGCACGGGCGAGTATGAGTACCTCGGGAACGAATCCGTCGGCGGCATCGAGTGCGCCAAGGTGCGCTTCTCCTTCAAAGAGACCGAGGGCGCCCAACCCGCCGAGGCCGACGGCTGGTTCTGGATTTCGCTTGATGACGGCTGGATCGTCAAAGTGATCCGCAACGTCAAGAACGCCCCCGTGGGCAACAGCC
Organism: Fimbriimonadaceae bacterium; assembly: GCA_039811705.1. GTDB lineage: Bacteria > Armatimonadota > Fimbriimonadia > Fimbriimonadales > Fimbriimonadaceae > UBA2387. Next base: position 32,397 of record JBDHZD010000017.1, read on the forward strand.
CGACTCCGGTGAGCGTCAGCAGCACGGTCGAACGGGTCCAGTAGCCCCGCCGTCCCGGCGGTCGCTCAACGGACCAAGGGCCTATTCCAACACTCGGTTGAACGATCCGCGCCTCCCGCGACACCAACAGACGGAAAACCATGACGGAGGACCAGAGAGGCTCCCCTGACCGGATCGCTCGAGCGCAACGCGGCAATCGCGAGGCGCTGGCCGAACTCGTCCGCGAACACTACGCGGAGGTGTTTCGGTTCATCGCGAGACGCGTCGGGACCGATCTGGCCGAAGACGCCGCTCAGGAGACGTTCGTGACCGTGCAGCACCACATCAAGCGATTGCGAGAGCCCGCCAAGTTCCGAACCTGGCTCCTCTCGATCGCCCACAACCACGCCAGAAACGCCGCGCGAAGGGCCAAGCGGGAAACCCCCATGGACCTGTGGACCGCGGCGCCGAGCCCGGAAGGCGCGACGCTCGACCGCGAGGTCCTGCGAGCCGCGCTTCAGGCCCTCTCGGAAGAACATCGGCAAGTGGTGGTCATGCACGAACTCGAAGGACTCCGCTACTCGGAGATCGCCGAGATCCTCGGCATCCCCGAAGGCACGGTCAAGTCCCGCGTCCATCATGCGTTCGTCCAAATGCGCGCTCGCCTCACCGGCGAAGGTGGCAACCGATGAACATCCGAGAAGACCTCAAAGCCTATCTGGACGGCGAACTTCCGCCCCAGCGGATGGAAGAAGTCCGAGCCGCCCTCGACGCCGATCCCGCGCTGCGCGAGGAGCTGGAGTTCATGAGACTGATGGGTTTCGAAATCAAACGTTTGGCGGCCGAGCCGCAGGTCACCGGTGTCGAGGGTGCGGTGGGTCGCCTCAGGGGCTTCCGTTGGCCTTCGTTCGCACGCGACCGCCGTTGGGTGCTGGCGGGCGGCGCATTGACCGTCTGCGTCGCGGTGGTGGTCGTCTCGCAATTCGCGGGTCGTCTGGGCAATGTTTCGCCTGAGACAGCTTCCATTCCCAATGCCGAACTCGCGTTCAAAGGCATGGAGGCGAGGCGACCGCTTGAACTGCACGAAGCGGAAGCCATGCAGATGGACAAAGGCCGCCCTATGGACGGTGTGGCCGAGTCGGTGGTGCCGGGCAACGCGGGCGGCATGCCCGCGCCGATTCCGCAGATGGTCATCCAGACCGCCGATATCAACGTCACCGTTCCTTCGGCACGGGACGCCCTGGTCGCCGCACGCCGCATCGCGACGGGCCTCGGTGGGTTCGTCGAGAACAGCAGCCACAGCCAACAGCAGCAAGGCCTGCCCTACGCCCACCTCGGCATCCGCGTGCCCGCCAAACAATTCGAAACCGCCCTCGACCAACTCGGTGCGCTGGGCGAAGTCGTGACCCTGAACACGTCCGGCCAAGACGTCACCGAACAGGTGGTGGACGTCCAAGCCCGCATCAAGACGATGAAGGCCGAGGAGGAGCAATACCGCCTGATCCTCTCGCGCGCCAACAAGATCGGCGAGATCCTCGAGGTGAAGTCGCGGCTCGACCAGGTGCGCCAAGAGATCGAGAGCCTGCAAGCGCGGTACCAGTACCTGAGCAGCCAGGCCTCCTACTCGACGATCACGGCCACGTTCAGCGAGAAGCAAACCCTGGACAAGCCCGAGGCGCCGAAGGACTGGGCCAACGACTCGTGGACCAACGCCGTGCGCAGCCTCACCGCCGTCGGCCGCTGGCTGGGCGAGTGGGCCATCCGCCTGTTCGTGTTCGCACCGATCTGGCTGCCGATCCTTGGCTTCGGTTGGTGGCTCTCGCGCCGAGGCAAGTCGAACGTCGGCTAGGGTGCCACGGTCTGCGCGGGTCCAAGGAGTCTTCTCCGGTGCGACGCCCGTGGTCCCTGCCAGACCGTGTTCTCCCTCGCTGGTCAAATGCGGCCCACGACGTCAGGCGGAACCTCTTCTTTGGGGGTGCCACGGTCTGTGCGGGTCCAGGCGTCTCTCCGATGTCCACTCATGGTCCCCGCCAGACCGTGTTCCCAACCAACGAGACGATCACGGCCTGCCGGCAACAGGCTTGGCCCAGGACGTGAATCGCCACGAACCCGGCCAGGCCGTGGCACCCTGGGCTACGTCTTTAGGCAGAGTGGACGTCAGACTGAGGAGCGCGGCCCGAGGCCTTTCGCATGAGTTCGACCGAGTGCCATGCCGCGCGTCTCGAAGTCGACGCACGTACTCTGGAAACAACAACTGCCATTAGGCCCACACCAATTGCCAATCCCAGTCGATTGCCCTAAATTGTCAGGCAAGCGGCGATGCCGCACGAGGTGAACGATCAATGTATTTGACTCAAGGCGATGTGATCGCGGTGATCGCCGGGATTCTCCTGTGGACCGTTTCGGGGTGGTGTTTGGTGCTTGGTTCGGCGACGCTGTTCCGCGACAAGACCCGTCTGGCGAGAGATGCCGCCGAATCTGCGCCGTGGCGCGTCCTCCTCTTCGGGGCGCTCATCGTGGCGGTCGGCGTCTTTGTGGGTTCCGCCCTGTCAAACATCCCCAACGGCCTGACCCGGCTGCTTGGATTCAGCGCGTTCCTCGGCCTTTTTGCGTTGGGGCTCATCGGCGCGGCAGGCGTCGCGACGCTCGTCGGCGAACGGCTGAGGCACATGGACGCGAATCTCTCGCCCTACGCCGCTCTCAGCCGGGGAACGGTCGTGCTGGTCGTGGGCTGCCTGTTCCCCCTGCTCGGCTGGCTCGTGTTCGCGCCGATCCTGCTGTTCGTCTCGGTCGGTGCCGGTGTCAGGGCATTGTGGGTTCATCGCACGGTCCGGCAACCCTCGGTGGCTTGATGGAGATCACACGGCGCGAATGGCTGGGTGCCGCCGCCGGAGCGGCACTGGCTCTGGGCGGATGCGAAATACCGCGCCCGTTCGCGACCTCCCGCGTGCCCGAGCGGCTCGAGCCGCCCGACGAAGCAGACGCCCCCGCCATCCGTCTGCTCAACCGCACAGGGTTCGGTGCGCCTGCAGACGAGGTCGCCACAGTCGAGCGCATCGGGCGCGATGCGTGGGTGGCCCTGCAACTCAAAGCCAGACAAGACGAACCCCTCGACCTCACGCTGCGCCTCCGGCGACTCGAATCGCTCCAGTACGAGGGCTTCAACACGTCCGACTTCAAGGAGCAGCAACTGCTGGACGAACTGCAGCAAGCGGCCTTGCTCCGTGCGGTCCACAGCCCCAACCAACTCCGCGAGCGCATGGTGGACTTCTGGTCCAACCACTTCAGCATCTACGTGCGCAAGGCCAATACGCGCATGCTCAAGGCCGCGGACGACCACCGCGTGATCCGAGCCCACGCACTGGGTCGGTTCCCCGACCTGCTGTGGGCCAGCGCGCAAAGCCCGGCGATGTTGCTCTACCTCGACAACCAGGCCAACACCAAACGGGCACCCAACGAGAACTACGCCCGAGAGTTGCTCGAACTCCACGCGCTCGGCGTTGACGGGGGCTACACCCAGCAGGACGTGATGGAGGTCGCCCGATGCTTCACGGGCTGGACCGTCGAAAACCGGCCTCCGCTGACCCAGTTGTCGCAAGGCGACTTCGACGTGCGCAAGCTAAGGGCCAGAGGACGCTTCCGGTTCGACCCCGACCAGCACGACGACGGCGCGAAGAGGGTGCTGGGGCACACCATCCCTGCCGGCCAAGGAGAGGGCGACGCCCGTCAAGTCGTGGACATCCTCGCCAAGCACCCTTCGTGCGCCCGGTTCATCGCGCGCAAGCTGTGCCGCGCGTTTGTCGGCGCCGCCGATGCCCCTCTGGTCGAGCGGGTTGCGGCCAGCTACACCAAGACCGGCGGCGACATCAAGGCCATGCTCGAAACGTTGCTTCTCTCCGATGACCTGCTCGAGGGTCCCCCAATCCTCAAGCGGCCGTTCGACTATGTGGCCTCCGCACTGCGCTGCACCTATGCCGAGACCGATGGCCGAGCCGTGGGCGAGCACCTCCGCAAGATGGGTCAGCCTCTGAACGAGTGGCCCATGCCCGACGGCTACCCGGATGGCACGTCCGAATGGACCGGATCCCTTCTGGCTCGCTGGAACTTCGCCGCGGCCCTGGCGACCGATCAGATTCGCGGCACCCGAATAGTCTTCGACCGACTTGGCAAATCCATGGAAGGAAGCTCCGATTGGGACCGGCTCGTGTGCGGACGATCCCTCGGCCTCTCGGGCAATGATCCCGCGGAACTCGTCGCCCTGTCCCTCTGCTCACCGGAGTTCCAATGGCGATGAACGAGCGATTCGCGTGCCAGGGATACCGGTCTTGGTCGGCACGGCCGGAAACCATCGCCCGCTTCGAACCCACCCGGCGGGGCGTTCTGGTTGCCCTCGGCCTAGGGACCGTCTCGTGGCTGGGTGCGCGGTCGGCGTTCAGTCAGTTGGTCGTCGCTCCCAATCGGCGGGAGCAGCCCACGCTGGTGGTCGTGTTTCTGCGCGGCGGCATGGACGGGCTCAACGTGGTCGTCCCGTACGGAGACGACGACTACCACCGGCTCCGCCCGAATCTTGCCCTTCGCAAGTCGCAAGTGCTCGACCTCGACGGCACGTTCGGACTGCATCCCAAACTCGCGCCGCTGTTTCCGTTCTTCCGCGAAGGGAGCATGGCCATCGTCCACGCCGTGGGCTCCGGCGACCAAACGCGCAGCCATTTCGAGGCGATGGCGGCCATGGAGCGCGGCCTGTTCACGGATTCCGACGCCTTGACCAGCGGGTGGCTTGCGCGGTATCTCCGAGCCTCGCCGGGCACGTCCTCGTCGCCGCTCCGTGCCGTTGCTTTCGGGCCGGTCCTTCCCGATTCGCTGCGCGGCGCCACCCAAGCCACGGCCATCGCTTCGCTCGACGACTACCGCCTGACCGAAGGCAACGGCAAGCTGACACGCGACGCATTCGCAGAGAACCTGCGCCGACTCTATGGCAGACGCAAGGACGAGGTCTCGCTCGCGGGTCTGGAGACCCTGAACGTCCTTGACGCTCTGCACTCGCTGGAGCCCTCCCGCCGCCAGCAGGGGGGCCCCTATCCGGAGACCGCGTTCGGCGACGCGATGCGCCAATGCGCCACGCTCCTCAAGGCGGAGGTCGGCGTCGAGGCGGCATGCCTCGACATGGGCGGATGGGACACGCACGTGTACCAAGGCTCGGTGGAAGGCTGGCAAGCGGGGTTGCTCGACGAGTTGGCGCGGTCTCTGGCCGCCTTCCTGGCCGACCTCGGGCCGCGAATGAAACGCACGACCATCGTCGTGATGACCGAGTTCGGACGCCGAGTCAAGGAAAACGAGGGGTTGGGGACCGACCACGGACGTGGCAGCGCCCTGTTCGCTCTCGGCTCGGGAGTACAGGGCGGCAAGCTGTATGTGGACTGGCCCGGCCTTGGACCGGATGCGCTGGAAGGCCCCGGCGACCTCCGGGTGACCACCGACTACCGCAACGTCCTCTGGTCCGCCGTTTCGGCCAGCCTCGGCTATGCGGGGTTGGACGAGGCGTTTCCTGGGCTTCGACCCGAGCCGCACCCCGCGCTCGCCAAGGCCTAACCGCCGAGCGCTCGCCGCACGTCGTCCACGCTCAATCCGGTGATTCGCAAGCGTTTGTCTCGGGACTTGTGCCCGGCCACGACGTCCACCCGGCTCTTGGCGATGCCGAGCAACTTGGCCAACGACGCGACGACCGCTTCGTTGGCCTCGCCATCCACGGGCGGCTTGGTGGTCAGGCAACGCACGGGGTCGCCCCAAACCCAAGCGTTGCGCGATGCCAGCGGGGTCACGCGGACGTCCAGCAAGCACTCGGGTTCGGCCATCACAAACGGTGCAGCGTCAGGCCGCCGTTGGAGTCCGAACCGCCGTCGGCACGAACCCGCGCCCGCAACACGGCGCCCCTCAGCGGACCAGGTACCTTGAATCGGTACACGTTCGCTCGGTCGAAGCCGCCGGTCACACCCTCGTGCTCGTCGCGGGCCACGACCTTGCCGTCGGCCACGATCTCCGCCCAGAAAATGTCCAAGCGATGGTCGCCGCCCGAGTACGAGAACGTCACGGCGTACTCGCCCGCCTCTCGAATCTCTGGCAGGGGCCATTCGCGCACGACCGGGGTTTCGCCGACCTCACCCGACTTCCAATCGGCGAACGGAGCCTCCGCCGGACCGTCCAGCCGCCGGTAGTTCACGCGCAAGTGGTCCAGCCGCTTGAGATGCTCCGGCAGACCAGCCATGAAGCGACCCAAGTCCTTGCCCGTTGCGGGAGTCCACACGACTTCGGAAAGGGCCGACGCACGTGGAAACGCCATGTACTCGAACTTCTCGGGTGTGGGGATGTACTCCGTCCACACGTTGCCCTGCGCCCCAAGAATGTGCTTCGCCCGATCGGCGTCCAGTTCCTTGGGCACAGGCTCGAAACCGTACACCTTGTCGATGGGTGTGAAGCCTCCGATGGCTAGCGGTTCGCCGGGTGCCTTGCTCTGGTAGAAGTCCAGGTAGCAGTGGCTGGTGGGCGACATGACCACATCGTGTCCGGCTTGCGCCGCAGCGATGCCTCCCTGCGTGCCGCGCCAGGACATGACCGTCGCGCCGGGCGCCAAGCCGCCTTCGAGGATCTCGTCCCAGCCGATCAGCCTTCGCCCACGCTCGTCGAGGAACGTGTCCATCCGCTTGACAAACCAACTCTGAAGTTCGTGTTCGTCCTTGAGGCCGAGTTCCTTCATGCGGGCTTGGGCGCGGGGAGACGCCTTCCACTCGTCCTTGGGACACTCGTCGCCGCCGATGTGGATGAACTTGCTGGGGAAGATGTCCAGCACTTCGGTCAACACATCCTGAAGGAACTGGATGGTGCTCTCCTCCACGTTGAACACGTGCGTGTGGACGCCCCACATCGTGCTGACTTCAAGCTGCTTCCCCGTGTTGCCCAGTTCGGGATAGGCCGCGATGGCCGCCTGCGCGTGGCCGGGCATCTCGATCTCGGGCACCACGGTGACGTGACGTTCGGCCGCATAGCGGACGATTTCGCGGGCATCGTCCTGGGTGTAGAAGCCGCCGTGGCGCTTGCCATCGTACTTGGGGTTGCCCCGGTTCTCGTTGTAGTGCCCCACCAGGGAATGCTTGCGCCACGCGCCCACTTCGGTGAGCTTGGGATACTTTTTGATTTCCAGCCGCCAACCCTGGTCCTCGGTGAGGTGCCAGTGGAAGACGTTCATCTTGTGCAACGCCAAGAGGTCGATCGTCTTCTTGACGAAGTCGAGCGGCATGAAATACCGACAGGAATCCATCATCAGGCCGCGCCACTGGAACCGGGGCTTGTCCTGAATCTCAACGCAGGGGCTCGCCCACTCGGCCCGCACCTGGGTCGGCGAAAACACGTCGGCCGGCAGGAGCTGGCGGATCGTCTGGATGCCGTAGAACAGCCCGGCGGGCTCGGCGGCGCGCAGGATCACACGCTTGGGTTCGACCACCAGCCGGTAGCCCTCGGAACCCAGATGGGCCATCTTGGGGTCGAGTGCGAGATCGAACGCGTTGGCCTCGGCCCGCTCGCGGATCGGCAACTCGAAACCGGTCGCGGGGCGCAGGAACTCTCCCAGTTGCTTTGCCTTGGCCTCCGAGCCGGAACCCGCAACGATGACCGTGCCTCGGTCCACGACGAAGCGGCCCTCCATCCGCTTCAGGGATTCGGGCTGAGGGACGATGACGATGGGTTCTTGGATCATGGCGACGAGCCCCAGGGCGGCGAGAACGACCATCGGCCTAGCGGTGCCCCTCCACCGATCCAGAGGCCACTTCCTTGTCCGAGGTGTCGAACGCGCGGAACGCGCCAGAGAACGTCGCTCCGCCGTCTTCGGAGTCGATGCCCCAGTTCATGCTGCCGCTGCCCGAAACGAGCCGAAGCACAGAACTCCCCAGCACGACGCGGCCTTCGACGACGGCGGTCACATCTGCCCCTCCTTCGCCCGCACCCGTCAACACGATCGTGCCACTCAGGTTGTTTCGTTGCTGGATCAGGTTCGCGATGTAGGGTACGACGGGAGACTCCCCTCGCCCCTTGCCGACGCTCTCGGTCAGGGTGCCTCGCCAAACTCCGGCAAAGTTGGCGGGAGCATCGTCTCCTGCGTACTCGATCCGGAAGTTCCCGGTCTGGTTGCCCGATGTCGTCGCCGCCGCGAACGTCCCGCTGATCTCAAACGCGCGCGGCGTCCCTGTGAGCGTGACTTGGGTGACATCGCCGTCGCTGAACGATTCGATGACGACCGTGACGACAGAACCCTGCAACCGCGCGTCCCGAACGGTCGCGAACACCGCGTCGCCGCCATCGTCGATCAACACGGTCCCGCGCCCGTCCACAAACTCGAACAGGACGTCCACGGGACCGCCTCCCGTCGGCGTGAACGTGCCACGGTAGACACCATCCAGCGTATTGCCACCACGGCCGGTCCCACCCGCGCCCCCGCAACCGACAAGCAACACGAACGTACCGAGCACACCTAACAGGAAACAGCGAAACAGTTGACCCATGCCATTCACTCTACCTTGGAGGCGCGGACGTCGACTTGGCCTATACTTAGGTTCGGCGAGCCATGGCCCAATCACCCGACCCCAACCGCACGCAAATGTTGGCGAACGACCCCAATCGGACGCAGATGATCGCCGCGCCCCGCCGCGACTCCAGTTCCTCGTTCGAGGCGACCATCACGATCAAGCCCATCCAGTGCCCGGTGTGCAAGACGTTCAACCCCGCAGGAGTCATGTTCTGCGTTGATTGCGGATTGATCTTCGATCGTGCGTTGCCCGACGACGCCTTCGGCGCACCTGCCGTTCAGTTGCCCGTGCTCCTCGAATCCAGCGGCCGCGAGCATCCGATTCGCCCGGGAACGACGCTGGTCGGGCGAGAGGGCGACATTCAGATCGCCGACACCCGGGTCAGCCGCCGCCACGCCGAAGTCTATTCCGAAGGCGGCATCCTCTCCGTCTCGGACCTTGGCAGCACCAACGGCACGACGGTGAACGGTGCCCCCCTCGGCACCGGCGAGCGGCGCACGCTAACCGCCGGCGACACGGTCTCGTTCGGTGGAGTCGAACTCCGTCTGGCGCTCCCGGGCGAGGCCAACAAGACCCTCGGCGTCGTGAGCAACAAGACGGCCGCACTCGCCGCTCCGCCCACCGTTTCGACGGCGGTCGCCTTCTTGGTCGGCAACGAATCCCGATTCCCGCTCCATTCAGGCGAGAACACGCTCGGACGCAAGAGCGACAACGACGTCTGCATTCCCGAGCCCTACGTCTCGGGCCGGCATGCGATCTTGGTGGTCGAAAACGGCGAAGTCTCACTGACGGACGTCGGCAGTACGAACGGCACGGTGCTCAACGGCGCGAAGCTTCCGCCCCACCAAAAGACCCTGCTCACGCCGCAAGACGAGATCCGACTGGGCTCGATGACCTTCCACATCGAGTTCGGGGGCCAAGCCTGATGGATGAAATCACCGCCGAGTTTCAAGCCACCGATCTGGCCAAACCCGTCGAGCTGCGGTATGTGCCGCGGGTGTCCTTCGGTGCAAAGACCGACATCGGACGACAACGCGAGAACAACGAAGACAAGTTCGAGTTCTACATCCCCGAGGACCCGCGTCAACTGGCCAGCCGGGGGCTGATCTTCGTCGTCTGCGACGGCATGGGCGGCCACGAAGCCGGCCAGATCGCCGCAGAACTCGCGACCAAGACGTTCATCGACGCGTACCTGAACCACCACTCCGAGGACCCTGAAACCGCAGCCGCCGCGGCCGTCGTCGCCGCGAACCGAGTCGTCCTCGACGTCGGCCGTTCCATCCCCGCATACCGAAATCTCGGTTGCACGCTCTCGGCGCTGATGCTCGTCCAAGACGACGCCCTCGTGGCCCATGTGGGCGATTCGCGGATCTTGCGGCTGCGCGGCGGCGAACTCATGCAACTCAGTGAAGAACACACGTGGATTGAGGAACAGGTTCGAGCGGGCGTCATCGACCGCGAAGCCGCCGAAAACCACAAGTACAGGCACATGCTCACGCGCGCGATCGGCGCCGAATCCGCGATTCAACCGCAAGTCGACCGCTTCGCGTTGTACGCCGGAGACAAGTTCATCCTATGCTCGGATGGCCTCACCAACCATGCCGACGAGTTCGACGTCTTGCGCCTCGCCGCCGGCGGCAGTCCGTCGCAGGCAGCATGGAAACTCGTCGCGCATGCCCTCGCCGCGGGTGGTTCGGACAACGTGACGGTCCTCGTCGTGCGCGTGGACGAACTCGAAGTGATCGACTAGGCCGCTTCCGATGATCGGTTCAGGCTCTCGACCGACTCGACCTCGGTCGCCCCGATCACGGTGTGGATGACGCTCAACCGGGCCGAACGGGGAGCCAAAGCCATGCATGCGGCCACCCAAGCGCCAAACTCTTCGTGGCTCAAGCCGTTCACCAGATCCACCTGCTTGCCGTCGATCGGGAACAGGAAGGGCTTTGGCTCGATGCCAGCCACGACGACCATCTCGGGTTCTGCTCCTTCTTGCGAAGAATCGGGTGCCCCCGTGGGGGTCACAAGGGAAAACGTCTGTGTTCGCGGCTCGGGCTGTGGCCTAGGCGCGGGAACCGCATCCAAGGGCACGCGAAGCGGCACATGGATCGGAGGCTGGTCAAGGGACCAGAAGTCATCAACGGAACCGACACGCCACTTGTCGCACAGCTTCTGCGCGTTCTCGCGGATGAGCGCCTGGTAGTCCACATCCAAGTTGCGGAACGTGGTGGAACCCATGTGGTACAGGAACGCCCCGTCGGCCTTCCAAAGGCTGAATCCGGCGAGCGCCGTTCGCACATTGTGGTCGTCGTCCTCGAAGTTGCCCAGCCCAAACAGCGGATCGAACCCGCCGACGGCGGCCAAGCACTTCGGATGGATGAGCATGAACAGCCCCCGCAGCTGCTGCACCCGAGTCACCGACAGAGCCTTGGCCCGCAGCAACGGCTCGGCCTTGACCAGCATGTCTCGGTAATCCGCGATCTCGCCGATGTTCACCTGCTGGTGACCGTGGACGTTGTTCGAAACCGGACCGATGACCCCCGGGCGGAGACCCTTGGCGTCCAAGTGCTCCATCGCAGCGACCATCTCGGCCAGGCAATCCAGCGCCGGCGCAACGTCGTCGTTCGTGACCCCGTACCAGTCGAACCCACCGAGGCGCTCAAGGGCCGCAAGACCCGCGTTGCACCCTGCCGCAAAACCCTGGTTCTCGCTCAGATGGACCAGATGCACCGCCCCGTTCATGCGATCGGCGATCGTCTCCGCCTTGCGCCGACCCTCCGACGAGGTGCCGTTCAACACCCAAGCGATTTCGATCGGCCCTGCATACGTGCGCATGATCGCCAAGATGGCATCGCCCGCGCCCTCCACGTTGTTCACGGTGGGCATCGCCAGACCGACCTTGGGCCACGCCGGAGCAGGCAGCGGACCCACGGCAGCGACCAAACTGATGGCTGTCGCGGACAGTCCCGGTTGCAACGGCCCGTGCCAGCGAGCCTCCTGCGAGAAGAACGCGATCTCCCGTCCGGGGAACTTCGCGCGCACAAGTTGCTCGAACTCCTCGGGCGAATACTCGCGCTTGCGGAAGCGGTTGCGCGGGCGATCCAACGCGCCACGCCCGGGCGACACGACCAACCGATTGGGGGTGGAGATGGCGACCGAAGCCCCCGATTGCGCCACAGCATCGAGCCAAGGGCTCGGGTCGTCGAGGCACTCCAAAAAGTCGAAAGCCAAGACCACATCCACATCCCCCGGGGCTCGCTTCGAACCGTCCGCCTGCTCGAACGTCGCCGACGGATACTTGCGCGCCGCGTGGCGGCAGACCGAGGGGTCCCGCTCGACGCCCACCGCCTGCTTGGCGAAGATCGAAGCGTAGTTGGTCCCGTAGCCCTCGCCCGAGCCGTAGTCAACCACCGTGCGGCCCTCGTACCAACTGCGGAAGAACGTGTACCGCTGCCAGTGGAGCGTCTCGGTGAGCAGGTCCGTGGCATTGGGCACCATGCGCTCGAGCATCGCCGCGTGGGTGCGCGGCGGGCCGACGATGGCGGTCTTGGGTCGCTCGAGTCTGCGTTTGTTGCTCATGGGGCCTGGGGTCAGCGGGACTTGCGCCAGTAGGCGCCCGTCCAGTCAATCTCAATGATCGGTTCGTCGATGCCGTGTTCTGCACGGTAGTCTTCGACGGCCTGGCGACAGGCGGGCACTGCGCCGTAGTCGTCCACGATAAGGAAGCCGCCCGGACTCAGCTTGGGATAGAGTGCCTTCAAAGCGTCCATCGTCGACTCGTACATGTCGCCGTCCAAGCGCAACACCGCATACGAGTCGGCTTCAGCGGTCGGCAACGTATCCTTGAACCAGCCCTTCAGGAACCGGACCCGCTCGTCGAGCAAGCCGTAGGTGTCGAAGTTGCGCCTCACCTCGTCCAGGCTCACGGCCAAGAACTCGAAGGTGTGGTGCCGGTCTCCCGCGTCCTGGGGATACAACTCCTCGTTCGGCTTGGGCAAGCCCTCGAACGAGTCGGCCACCCAAACCGTTCGGTCCTCGGCGCCGTGGGCTTTCAACAAGGCCCGAGCGAAGATCGAAGCGCCGCCACGCCACGCGCCCGCTTCCAGGAAGTCGCCCGGTACGCCGTCGCGTAGGGCGGCTTCCAAACACAACTGAAGATTGTCGAGCCGCTTGACGCCGACCATCGTGTGCGACCAAGGCGAAGGCGGCCAGTCCATGCCGACCGTCCGCTTCGCCGGGTTCCAGCGGTGGGGTTCCTGATCGGCGTACACCCAGTTGGTGAGCGCGCGCTTCATCAGGTCGAGATACAACGCCCTGCTGTCGCCAGGCTTGATCGGCGCGAACGGGCTCTCGAAGTCCGACTTCCAAGGATCGAACCTCGGCTCGAAGGGAAGCGACCCGAACAACGCCTCGGCGGGCGGGACGTTGCCGTGACCGTAGAACTGCGTCAGGCTGTCCGCGATCACGTCGCACCCCTCGGTGAAACCGGCTTCGTCATGCTGCGGGTCCATCACGTGGCCGTAGACGTCGGCGGCACAGAACACCACCATGCCCTCGCGGCGGATTCTCCACGCATAGTCGAGCATTGTCGCCAGCGGATGCTCGATACGGTCGTCGAACCGACCGACTTTGTCGATGACCCTCCTGGGGAGCGCCACGGCCCAGGGCTCCACGGCGGGCACCTCGCGCACTTTGCCGCGATTGGCCAGGCGAACGTGCGCGGCATACGAGGGGTTGGTGAAGTCGCCCTCCGTGTGCGCCGGAACGTACTTCTCGAAGTTCTGCCAGCCACGACCGGAGTCGAAGTGGGGCACCACCATCCCGACCTTGTCGGCGGTAAAGTGCGCCACAAGCTGCTCGATCCAGCCGTCGAAGAGCACGGCCCTCGGATCGACCACCAGGAACGTCTCCCCGTTGGCATTCTCGATGGCGCGGTTCAGTGCGGCGGCATAGCCGGTCGCCGGATCCAGATGGATGACCTTGAGCCGCATCTCGTCCTCGGCGATTTTGGCCAGGTACTGCGAAGTGCCGTCGGTCGAGCCTCGGTCTACGGCCACCAGCCGATCGTTCGGCCCCATGAACGTCCGTAGGTGCTCCAAGCACTCCGGCAAGGTATCCATCGAGTTGTGCGTGACCAAGGCGATCGTGCACATCGTCGCGGGCTTGTGCGCGCCATCGCTCGCGTTGCCCAAGACCAAGGCCAGTTGCGGTCGCGAGGACGACGCCTGCTTGCGCCGCGCGCGATAAAGTTGTTGATAGACCGGCGTGACCGAGAGGGGCACCTTGGGGTCGATCCCGAGCCGTCCCGCCGCCTCGCCCAGAATCGCCGACACGGCGTCGTTGGGCATGATGTGGCTGAATTCTTGGATCGACTCGAAGCCCGCCTCGGCAAGCAAATCGCGGAAGCTGCCCGGCGTGAAGAAGCGCAGGTGTTCTTCGGCGTCGTCCCACTCCTGCGCCGGGCGGCCGATGATGCGGCAGTTCGGGTTGCCCATGCCGGCGCACTCGACCTCC
>JBDHZD010000018.1:0-45726 GCA_039811705.1 Fimbriimonadaceae bacterium
GCCCTCGAGATGGCCCGCAAGCCGTACGTTCGTGACCACCTGGGCGGTCTCGTGCTGATCTCCGGCTACCGATCCCGCCGGGCGGTTTCGATGGGGTTCAAGATGAAGGCCTTCGTGAACGCCCGCGTCTCGGACAAGGTCCTTCGAAAGCGGTTGGTCAAAGCGGCGGCAAGCGTCAACGAGGACGGATTGAACCGTCGCGCCAAAGATCGGTTGATGGAGATGGCCAAGCGTGCCGATCTGGAATTCTATCGATGGGCCGTGAGCCAGACCGCCGGATGGCGGTTCAGCGGGCCCGAGGTCGATTTTGCCCACGTTCCGGTGCTTCAGATTCATGGCAAGTACAAGCGCGGGCAATCCCTCCGTTCAGGTGGAAGGTGGGCATCTGGTTCAGTACACCCACGCACCCCAGGTGAACGACACCATCCGCCGCTGGATCAGCGAACTCTGAGCCGTCGCGCCTCCCGCGACTCGAAAGCCCGTCGCTAAGTCGGGCTTTCGCGGTCGACGGGGGGCAACAACTGCCGATCCATGTCGTTGCGCGCGATCGTCCCCGGTTGGGGGATGAACTGGGTGAGCCAATTGCCCTGAACAATGGCACGGCCCCGCATGCCTTCCCCGACGCTGGTCAGCACCTCGATCGCGCAGTGAAACTCGCGGATATCGCCATGCTGGGTCTCTAGTTGCACCAAAAACCTCGTCTTGGGGTCTTCAAGGGTATCAAAGTCGGAGAACCAGGTCCCGATCCCGGGTATTTCCGCAAAACGCGAGACGACCACGACTTCGGCCAGCTGTTGCACGGGCTCCTTGCCCGTGGCTGGTTTGGCTTGTTTGAAGCCCTGCCGCAGACCGACGATGACCGACACGATGCCGAGTACGATCAGCCCCGGGCCGGCGGGAGCGAAGAGCAGAAGGCTCGGGTTTTTGGTTCGCATGTAGATCAGCGTTCCCGCCCCGTACAGCATGAGGCTGACCAAGAAACCAACGATGATTGAGACGACGCCGCCGGCGATCCACCAGCCGACCTTGTCCTCTTTGCGGTAGTTCACGCGGTTCTCAGAAGTAACCGCCGCTGGACGCGTTCGCCGCATCCATGTAATCGCCGATGAACGTCACAAGATCCTCTTTGGTCGCATCGCGGTACAGCGGGATGAAACGGTAGAACACACCGTCGGTATTGCCCTTGCCAAAGAGCTGCTCCCAGAAGATGTCGAGTTTGATGCCCATCGTCGTCGGCGAGAAGTTCTTCGGGCCGCGGTAGAAGTAGACGGCGAAGCCCTTGCCCATTTCGGAGTGCTGGAGCTGGGCCAAACTGGCTGAGATTGTGCCCCGGGTCTTGGTCGGGATCTCGATGCGATCCTCTTGAACGATGTTCCAGCCCTGCGCCGAGAAGCAGACGCGGGGATCGTGGAAGCTTTCCTTCTTGTTGCTGGCGATCAAGACCACGTCGAACGCCTTGTTGGCCCCTTCGAACCGGCGCGCCACGATGCCGTACGGAACCAGCACGTCGTACGTGGACTGGTTCATCTTGTAGCTTTGGTCGGGGTCGTCCGCGCTGGGCACGTAGCGGTACGAGGGCATTGAGTAAGGGGCCATCTTCTCAAGGTCGTCCTCGCTTTTCGTGGCTTGCGCAGGGCGGGCGGAAAAGGCGAAATAGGCGCCCGCGGCGGCCAACACTCCCGCGAGCACGTAGGACCGAAGCAGGATCGGAGAGCCTCCCTTGGTGGGAGTTGGGTCAACGGCGGGTGTCTGTTCTAGTCTTTCCATCCCAAAAGCCTCGCGAACTGGAAGAGAATGATGAAGCACAGGATCAGCGTGATGAAACCGCTGTAATCGTGAAACGCCATACCCGCCTCGTGGCCGAACTCGTTGCCGACCACCCCGATCAGGGCGATGCGCAAGCCGTTGATGAACAGCGCCAGTGGGATGACGAGAAGGACCATGGCGAGGTTGCCCCACCACTTGAGCTTGGCGATCAGCACGAAGAAGAAAGTGAACGCCGTGAGCGCAAGGACCAACTTGAGGCCGCTGCAGGGCACCGCAACGTTCAGCGTGAAGCGGTTCAACAGGATCGTCGTGACATCGTCGCGATACGGGTTCAGGGCGAACGCCTTGAGCAGACTGTAGGCGACATCGGTGCTGATGATCTGGAGCGGGTTCAGGTAGATGTCGATGACCATCGTCCAGATGGGCAACGCAAACGCGAGATAGACGATGGGCAGGCTCAACGCGATCATCCAGCGCCCACCGGCCACGAACCACACGCCAAAGAGCAGCGAGAGCAGGAAGAGCAACGACAGGAATGCGTCGATTTCTTGGATGTAAGCCGGCCGAAGAATCCAGAGAATTGGCAGGAACAGGATCAAGGCGGGCCAGAACGGGCGAACCGGAAGGGAACTCAGGCCCTTGTACGAGCCCTCTTCGTCGCCAACAAACACCGACCGCTCGACCAAATACTGGAGGCCCGTCAGAACGCCTCCAGCCACCAACACCGCTCCCGACCATACAAGCGCCGTGGTGTTGAACGAGCCTGTCATCAACCGGACGATCGGAATCGCCAGCGCCGAGACCACGGTTAGGGAAGCGAACGTCGACCACAGTCGGGGACCCGAGTTCCACCAACGGTAGATGACATAGCCGGAGATCAGGGGGACCAGGAAGCCATGCGAGTAATACCCGTCCTCGCTGAGCCACAACTCAGGCATCGCCTTGATCAGGGGCCAGAAAGCCGCCACCAGACCCAACAGAATCGCGACGCCGGGCAGGAACGCGGGCGACTTGAGCACCAAGTCGAAGCTGAGGCCGCCCAGCGGCGATTTGGCGGCCGGAGCCGATTCCACCTTTGCCTCTGTCACCTGTCCCGCACCAACGTCCATAGATCGCTTGCAAGGCTACCGCACCGGCATGCTGTGCCGCTGTCCGACGTCTTTTGTCCGACTCTGGCGCGGGTCTCTTTCATCAAACTCTTTTCTGGCCCGTGGGGTTCCAAACGCACGCTTCGATTGCATCCAAAGTCAGATCGACCGTGCGCTTCCAGTCGAATTGCCCTGCCTGGAGGATTCCGTGGGCGATCATCTCGTCGCGTGCGTCATCCGCGAGAAAGTCGGACATGGTGGCGGCGATCGAGGCCACAGAGGTGGCGGAGAAGTAGCGGCACGCCTCCCCTCCAACCTCGCGCATGGCCGCGTGGTCACTTGACAAGACTGGCGCTCCAGCGCGCATCGCCTCCAACACGGGGATGCCGAACCCTTCGTAGACCGACGGGAACACAAAGGCCTCGGCTGAGGCGAAGAGGACCGGGAGGTCTTCGTCGGGGACGTAGCCGAGGAATGTGACGGCGTCGCCGAGGTCCCGCTGGGCGATGAATTCGCCGATATCGCTTTCCCGCCAACCCTGAGCGCCTGCGATCACCAGGCCGACGTCGGCGGTGGACGGCTGGCTTCGCACCAGGGCGAGTGCTTCGATCAGTCGGCGAAGGTTCTTTCGAGGCTCGAGCGTACCAAGCGAGAAGAAGAACCTCGGATGGAAGATCCCCATGGCCGAGAGCCTTTCTCGCGCGACCCCCTCCCGTGCGATGGGCGTCGCATCGTTGCCCGGCCCCAACGGCGTGACGGCGATGGGTGATCGCCGATCATAGACGCGGCGGATGTCGCTGGCCGTGGCTTCGCTGTTGGTGAGCACCAAGTCCGCGTTTCGGCACGCATAAGCGAGTGCCCACTTTTGGTACACCGCCTTGCGCCTCTTGAAGAATTCTGGATAGAGCACCGGCACCAAGTCGTGGATCATGACGACGCGCTTCGCCGCGCAACGGCATGGCAGCCCCGTTGCCAACGAGAACCAGACGTCGAGCCGATGGGCATCGACCTCCGATGGCGGTCGAGCGAACTCCCAATAGACGCGTTGCGGTCGGCGGCTGAACGTCACCTCGTGGAACCGAAGTCCGCCTGCAAGCCATCGGTCTTCCAGAGGCATTCCCGTCGGGATGTACACGTCGTATTGGTGCCCTCGACCCCGGTCGGCCAGCCCGTCCAGCATACGCATCACATAGCGACCGATCCCGGCTTTGCGGTAGCCGTCCCTCGTGTCGAGGAGCACCGCGCTGACACCGATCCGCAGCGGCCTATTCAGCATTAAGCTCCTTGAGGGCGTGCAACGTGGTTTCGGCGGTGCGTCGCCAGGTGAAGGCCTTGGCGCGTTCCAGACCTTGGGCGATTCTTTCGGACCGGATCGACGGGGATTCGAGGAGCGTGCGGTCCAATGCTTCGGCGATCGAATCCGGACGGCTCGGGTCTGCATAGGTGGCCAAGTCGCCGCCCACTTCTGGCATGGACGACGTTCCGCTGGTCACGACCCGGGCGCCGAGCGCGAACGCCTCGAGAATGGGTAGGCCGAACCCTTCGTAGTGCGATGGATAAGCGAAGCAGTCGCACCGAGCCATGAGCGCAGCGATCTGCTCATCGTTCACAAACCCGACAAAGTCCACCCTCGATTCCAGGGCGTGTTCCGCGACGGTTCGGTACACGGCGTCATCTTTCCAGCCCTTCGGTCCGGCGACCACCAGGCCAAGGTCGGCATACTCGGGCTGCCGACCCAGAATCGCGAATGCCTGGACCAAACCGACCAAGTTCTTACGCGGATTGATGCCGCCCACGTTGAGGATGTAGCGTTTGGACCGCACGCCCAACGCGCTCAGTTCATCATCGCGCACCGACGCGGTTTCACGGCGCATCGCGCCCAAGTCGGTCGCCAGAGGTGTGACCCAAATGGGCTTCGACCGGCCGAAGAGACGGCGCACGTCGCTAGCGGTCGCCTCGCTGTTCACCACCAGCCCCTCGGCCTTGCGGCATGCGATCCCGATGGTGAGTTTGAGCGCATGGAGCCGCCGATGATCGAAGAATTGGGGATAGAGAAAGGGGATGACGTCGTGGACCATGCTCAGGCGCTTGACGCCTCCCGCCGCAGACGCTGCACCGTTGATATTGAAAAGCACGTCGGCGCCGTGCCGCCGGGCCTCGGAACGGAAGCGGACGGTGTGCCACCACGTTCGGTTGCAGGCGGGAATGGTGAACACGCGCACGTTGCCCCGATTCCACGACTCGGGAACATCGAACACGTCGCGCACCCACAGGTGGTACTGGATCGAGCCGTCCAAACCGAACAGATGATCGAAAAGGCCGACCGCGTACCGGTGGGTGCCATCTCGCGCGATGCCGGGTTCGCGCGTCAGGTGGTAGGCGTCCAGGGCAACGGTCATAGGCGGTTCAGGTGTAAGGTACCTTCCACCGTCCATAATCTCGCCCGTGGAACCTCAGGATACGGGCATTCCAGGCGTCTTGGTGCGTCCGCTCAGGCGTCACGAAGACGCGCGCGGATGGCTCATGGAGTTCTATCGCGACGATATGGGCCCAGAAGGGTTCCGCCCCGCCATGGGTTACCTGAGCGTGACGCGCCCGGGAGTCGCCCGTGGGCCACACGAACACCGGGATCAAACCGACGGCTTCGCCTTTCTCTCGGGCGACTACGAACTCTTCCTTTGGGAGAACCGGCCCGGGAAGGGGGAGGCGTCGGTGCGGTTGCGCGTCGGCGAGTCGAACCCCGTCTTCGTGGTCGTGCCTCCCGGAGTCGTCCATGCATACCGCAACGTGGGCGAAACCGACGCGTTCGTGATCAACATTCCCAACCGATTGTATGCGGGCTGGATGCGCCGCGAGACCGTCGACGAGATTCGCCACGAAGACGTGCCTGAGTCGCGGTTCCGACTGCCCGAAGCGTGAGGTTCAACCGCCGCGATAGCCGTTCGGATAGAACGTGAAGAAGAGGCTTCCCAGCGCGGCGGTGGGTTTGTACCGTTCGAAGAAGGCCCGCTTCTCTCCGATCTCCCAGTCTCGTCCGGGCTCGGTGGAGTGCATCGCGAACACGCTGTAGCCCTGATATCGTTCGTCCGGGTCGGCTGGATTCGAGCGATAGGTTTCCCTTGCGAAATCCAACGTGACGGCGAGTTGTTCGCACGTGCCGGCCCAGGTTGAGAATCCCTGGGTTCCGTAGCCCACGGTCCTCAGCGCCTCGTCCTCCCCTGCGATGCCGGTAGGAAGGGCATAGGAAAGAGTCAAGACATGGCTGGAGAGCGCTTTGAACGTGATTTGAGCGGTCATCGAAGCGGTGTAATCGTAGCGCTCTTTACCCAGCCCCTTGACGGAAGATGGAGACAAGTCCTTGGGGTTGCGCCTGAACGACACGGTCGCGCCATCAAGGGTTGCCCCGACGGGTGCCTCAAGCATCCGCCGATGGTCCAGAGTCTGAATGGCGCGGAAGGGCACCTTGACGTCCAGGACGACGTCTTGCTTCGTCGGGTTGTGGAAGACCGTCCGCGAAGCGTAGGAAACGTCCTTGGTGCCCAGAAGGGCCGTCACGCTGTGGTATCGAAGGACCACAGGGTTACCTGCAGGACCGGAAGCCAAAGGGACTCCGGAGATCATCACCGATGCTGCGGCAGGTGCCGCGAGCGCCAACAGAGCCATCACCATCGCTAGGTTCAGACGGGTGGTCTTGGCGTCTGGTTTCTCTGGTCCCGGGAACCGGGTCCGCCACTCGGTAAGATCTAGCGACCATGTCAGCCCTCCAAGACCTCAAGTCGAAGCTCGCCGACATCAACGCTCTCGAAGCGGCGGGAGCCGTGCTGGATTGGGATCAGCAGACCTACATGCCACCGAAAGCCGTCGAGGCCCGCGCACGGCACGCGTCGGTCTTGGGGCGTCTGGCACACGAAATGTGGACGTCCGAGGAGTTGCTGAGACTGCTGGATCGGGCGGAGGGGGAGGCCGAGCAGGGAAGCGTCGATGCCGCGTTGGTCCGGATCGTGCGTCGGGAGACTGGATTGAAGACCAAAATTCCGGCCCGGCTTGTCGAGCGCAAGGCACAACTCGCCGCCTTGGGTCACGAGGTTTGGGTCGAAGCGCGGGCAACGTCGGATTTCGGCAAGTTCGCCCCGACCCTTGCCGAGATGGTCGACCTGGTTCGGGAAGAGGCCCAGTGCCTTGGTGTGGGCGACTCGATCTACGATCCGCTTTTGGACCAGTACGAAGAGGGAGCGACCGCCGCCGACGTGCGGTCCATGTTCGAGACCATCAAGCAGCCGACCGTAGACCTTGTGCGCGCGATTCGAGACACGAACTCCCAGCCCGATACGTCCAAACTCATCGGCGAGTGGGATCAAGGCCGGGCGTCAGACTTCACGCTCAAGGTGGTTCAGGCCATCGGGTTCGACCTGCAGCGCGGGCGCCAAGACGTAGCAGCCCACCCGTTCTGCACCAACTTCTCCGTCAACGACGTCCGCCTGACCACGCGCTTCAAGCCCTACATCGGCTCCGCGATTTTCGGCTCGTTGCATGAAGCGGGACACGGCATGTACGAGCAAGGCTCTCCAGAGGAGTGGGATGGCACGCCTCTGGCGGGTGGCGTTTCGTTGGGCGTTCACGAAAGCCAATCGCGGCTATGGGAAAACATCGTGGGCCGGAGCCGAGCGTTCTGGGAGCACTTCTTGCCGTCGCTCCAGGGCGCGTTTCCCGAACTGGACCATTACAACTTGGATTCGTTCTATGCAGCGGTGAACAAGGTCGAACCAAGCCTGATCCGGGTGGAGGCCGACGAGTTGACCTACAACCTGCATATTCTGTTGCGCTTCGAGATCGAACTCGGCCTTCTCGAGGGCACGCTGGCCATCAAAGACGTGCCAGAAGCGTGGAACGAGAAGATGCGCGAGTATCTGGGTATCGTGCCATCGAGCGACGCACAGGGTTGTCTGCAGGACGTCCACTGGTCGGGCGGCTCGATCGGCTACTTCCCAACGTATTCGATGGGCAACCTGCTCAGCTATCAAATCTGGGCGCGCCTGCAACAGGACATCCCGAACACCGACGAGCTCATGGCGAAGGGCCACTTCGCGACCATCTTCGAGTGGCTCCGCGAGCGCATCTACGCCCAGGGCAGCCGCTACACACCCAAGGATTTGATTGTGCGTGTGACGGGCAAGCCAATGGGTGCGGACGACTGGATGGAAGGCATGCGCGCGAAGTACAGCGCTTTGTATGGCTTGAACCTAGGGTGACGCGAGGAGGACCCTGCGGCGTCACCCTAGAGGGACCGATCAGTTGTGGCGGTTCAGTGCGCCGACGGACCGTCCGGCGGCGTCTTCGACGTAAACCGTCGGCGGCGTAAGCAGCCAGACGTCTTCACCGATCTCAATCCATGTGCCGTCGTGGGCGAAGCAGACGCCATTCAAGAAGTCCTTGATCTGGCGGCGCAGGTTTGGCTCCGTGTCAGCCAAGTTCAGCACCTGCAGTTCGCCACGCTTGATGCCAGCGCCGGCCGCATAGGCTTCATCCAAGCTCTGGATGTCCTTGCGGACCGTCACGTGTGTGTCGTAGCTTGGCCGAAGGGCGCCGACTCGACCTGACACTGAATCGAATTCTTCCGAGGCTTCCTCTTCCACGGTCTCGCGGCGAGTCCAGCCGATCATGCGGGTGAAGAGACCCGGCTTCTCTTGCAGTTCTTGTTCGTCCATGATTGCGATTTCCCGGTTCGTCCCTCTAACGAGAACCGAACAACGCCGTGCCCACACGCACATGGGTCGCTCCTTCCTGGATCGCGACGTCGAAATCGTCGCTCATACCCATGCTCAGCCAAGGGCCGATTTGGCACTGCTTACCTAAATGACGCAACAACGCGAAGAAAGGTCGCATGTCCTCGGCGCTGGCCGCGGCCGGTCCCATCGTCATCAATCCGGCAAGATGGACGTGGGAGAGGCTGCCGAACCTTTCGACGAACTCGGACAGGTTCTCGGGGAGAACGCCCCCTTTCTGAGGTTCTCTCGCAATGTTGACCTCGATCAGCGCCGTGACCGTGCGCGTTGTCTTGGCCAGTTGTGCAATCTGAGAGTCGCGGTCCAGTGTGTGCAGCACATCGAACAACTCGACCACCTGCGGCACTTTGCGCGATTGAAGCGTACCGATGAAATGCCAGCGGCAGGCACGGACCATGTCGTCCGGCAGGGCTTCGAACTTGCCCTGCGCCTCCTGGAGTCGGTTCTCGCCGAAGTCTCGGCATCCAAGGTCGAACGCTTCGCGCACCGCTTCGGGAGGAAAGCCCTTCGAGACGGCCACGAGGGTCACGTTCGAAGGGTCTCGGCCCACCGATTCGCAGGCGCGTTCGATGCGCTCCCGGATGGCCAGGAGCCGCGTCCTCACAGCTTAGTGGGGTTCGGGGCGTCGCCGTACACGGCCACGGGGTCGAACACCTTCTCGGTTTCTTCGAACCGCAATGGTCCGCCCGCGTCGGGTCCGAAGGGGATGCTCCGGTAGAAGCACGATCGGTAGCCGACGTGGCAGGAGGCGCCGCCTTGAACGTCCACACGAAGCCAGATGCAGTCTTGGTCGTCATCCACCCGCATCTCCTTGACGATCTGGACCAATCCGCTCGTCGCACCCTTGTGCCACAGCTTCTGGCGGCTCCTGCTGAAGTAGACGGCCTCGCCAAGTTCGAGCGTCCGCTGGAGCGCTTCGGCGTTCATATAGGCGTGCATGAGCAGTTCACCCGACGCATGGTCGGTGGTCACGACGGGGATCAGGCCATTGTCGTCGAACTTGGGAGCGAGATCGAAGCCTTCTTCGACCTGCTCGACGGACGTGCGTTCCGCGAACACGATGCTCATATCGTGGGGGAATGTACCCGCGCCGACCCGGGTCAGCCGGGCCTCTCAGGTCCTGGCGAGACGTCCGTAAGTGACCCAGAACACGGGGATGCCCAGCAAAACGATGCCGAGAGTGATCAGCGTTGGCACCTGCGAGCCGGGGTCGAGCAAGGAGTTTGCCAACAAGAACAGCGTTGATCCAATGAACAGCAGGGGTGTGATTGGATACAGGGGGACGCGCATCGATGGCGCGTACGCGTGCGGATGCGCTTCAAGGTGGCCGGGCGAGATCGGGTCGGTCAGCGAGTCGCCTTCCGAGAGCGCCGCCACGGACTTGGATCTTTTGCGGAACACGAACACCGAGGCAACCGCCAACGCATAGAACGGGACGATGCCGATGACGAAGGCGTCCGTGAGCGCGGCAAACGCCGACGAGCCGTGGAACGCCGAAGCCACCAAAACGTAAGTCACGCCAAGGAATCCCGAAAGGGCCACCGCAACATGAGGTGTGCGGAATCTGGCATGGACGCGGGAGAGCGGCTCGAAGAATAACTTGTCCTCAGCCATGGCAAAGAAGATGCGGGGCGCGGTCAGCATCGAGCCGTTCAGCGTGCCAAACGTGGACAACATCACTGTGGCGACGATGAACGTGACGCCCGCCGGTCCGACAAGCGAACCCATGGCATCGGCGGCGATGATCTGGCTCTTCGCGATCTCTCCGACCGAGAACACGGCCAGATAAGCGAGGTTCGCGAGAAGGTAGACCACGATGATGACCGCTGTGCCAATGAGGATCGCACGGGGCACGTTGCGTTTGGGGTTCGTCATCTCGCCGCTGATGAACGCACAATCGGACCAGCCATCGTAAGCCCAAAGGGCCGAGACCAGCGCGAGACCGAACAGCGAAGGAGTGAAACTGCCTTGTGGGGCAAGAGGCGCAAAGTGACCGCCCGTGCGAGGCAGACCGATTGCGAATGCGAACACGATCAGCACCAGAAGACCCGCGACTTTGGCAACGGTGGTCAGGTTTTGGATGCCTGTCCCGAACTTCACGCCGCGGATATTGGCCCATGTCACAGCGAGAATCGCCCCAACAGCCAGCGCGGCCGAACCGCGAGAGAACGCGGGGTCGTCGCCAGGCGTGTTGGTTAGGCGCATGGCGTACTCTCCGAAGACGAGCGCGACGGCGCCCACCGCCGAAGGGCGGATCAGCACGAGCTGCGACCAGCCAAACAGGAACCCGGGCAATCGACCAAATCCTTCGCGGATGAACACGTATGGTCCACCCGAGTAGGGATAGGCGCTGCCCACCTCGGCAAGCGTCAGCGCTCCGCACAATACAAAGAGACCGCCGACGATCCAGACGGCAAGCATCGGACCCGGTCCGGGGAGCTTGTCGGCGATTCCAGCCGGGCTGCGGAAAATGCCCGAGCCGATCGTGGTGCCCACCACCACCGCCACCCCGCTCCAGAGCCCGATCTGACGGACCAATCCCGGTGATGACGTGGTCGCGGTCATGGTGTCGGCACTTTACCCCTGCATGACGCCCTGCTCGCCTAGACTTGCGCCATCGCCCGCTCGAGGTCCTCGATCAGGTCCTGAGGGTCTTCCAGCCCGCAGTAAAGGCGGATCATCCAGCGCGGCGCGTCCCAGTCCAGCGGGTGGACCTCGATGGGAACGGCCAGGCTTTCGTGCCCGCCCCAGCTCACGCCGATTCGGAACCACTTGAGCGAAGCGCAGAACCGGTAGACCTCGTCCCGAGTGGCGAACGTGGGCTCGAACGAGAACAGGCCACCCGAACCACGCATCTGCTTCAAGTACAGGTCGCGCTGCGGGTAGTCGGCGAGCGAAACGTGGTTCACGTCGCGAACCTTGGGATGCTCGTTCAGCCATGCCGCCAGCGTATCGGCGGTCTGGGCGTGCTGGGCCAATCGGAGGCGAAGCGTCCGCAATCCGCGCATGAGCAGCCAAGCGGGGAAGGGCGGCAGAGCGCCGCCAAGCAACGCCAACTCGTTCCGGACGATGGCGTCCATGCGTTCGGTGGAAGTGCACAGCACGCCCGCGACCACGTCGCTGTGTCCGTTCAGGTACTTGGTGCCGCTGTGAACCACCATGTCGACGCCGAGTTCGCACGGATTCTGGAGGATTGCGCCGCAGTAGGTGTTGTCGCACGCTGTGGCGATTCCCCGTTCCTTGGCCACGGCGGCAATGGCGGCCAGGTCCTGCAACCGGAAGATGAGGCTGCTGGGAGATTCCAGGTAGATGAGGGTGGTCTCGGGCCGGATGGCATCAACGACCGATTCGACCGTGCGTCCATCGACCAGAGTGTGCGTCACGCCGAACCGAGCCAGAAGGTTCTGCATGACCTGGCGCGAGGGGCCGTAGGCCGTGTCCACCATCACCACATGAGAACCCGCCCTGCAGACGCTCACGATGGCCGCCGAAATGGCGGCCATGCCGCTGGAAAACAGCTTGCATGCGCCCGCCTTTTCCAGCGAGGCGATCTTCTGCTCGGCGATGTGGTTGGTCGGGTTGCCGAGGCGGCTGTAGTGGAAGGGCGGCCCGCCCGGGTGGTGTTGCATCGTGTCCCACATCGAGTGCGGGTCGTCGAACACGAATAGGGACGTCTGAAAGATGGGCGGAACGACGGCGCCATGGATGCGCTCTTCTTCGCCGAGGTGTTGGAGCAGGGTGTCTGGTCGGGCGTCCATAGTTGGGAACAGCAGAGTCTAGCAGTCCAAGGCCATTCTGCGGGTCTTCCACGCATATTCCGGGGGCTGTGGGTGGTGACGTCGTGATTTTGTGCCGATATACACCCTGTCCCCACCATGAAAGAGCATTCACGATGGGCCCGCATTGGACTTCTGGTAGCTCAGGACGACCGATACGGAGCGCACTATCAAGAGGCAATCGAGCGAACCGGCCTCGCCTTCGAGACGCTCGAAGACCGCAGCCTGATGGACCTGTCTTCGCACGGGATTCTCTTGTTGTGTGGCACAGCGCAGCTCAAGCACCACTATGTCGAGGCGGTGGCGCAGTGGGTGCAGGAGGGGGGGTGCGTCATTTGTTCCGGCTCGACATGGGGGCTTGAAAGCGTTCTGGGCTTGGACCCCAAGAGCCACGCCGCCAGCACCGAAACGCTGGTCCAAACCGTGGACTCCTCCATTTGGCCGGAAGACTGCGATCGCATCCGATTCATGGGAGGCGGCCTCCACTCCGCCAACGGATGCGAGACCTTGGCATCGGTGGGGAATGGTTTCGTCGGCATCGGAAGGCGTCGCGTTGGTCGGGGATGGGCCTACTGGCTCGCACCGCACCTTGGGCAAACCGCCGCATTCATGCTGGCTGGCCGCAGCGTCGAGTCCGACTCACCCGGTCCGTCCGACGGATCGGCCTTCACCATGGATGGCGACCTTCGGGCCGAGGACGGCACCAACCTATCCTTTGAACACGACCGGTCTTCGATTGGGGACGAGCCGCCGCACTTCGATGCACCCTACGTGGACTTGCTCCGAGAAATGTGGCTTCGGGCGGTCGTCCAGTCCGCAAAGGATACGGGCCGCGCGTTGGCCATGATGTGGTACTGGCCGAACTTCTCGGCAGCCACCGTTATGCTCACGTTCGAGTGCACGTCGCTGGATCCCGATCAGGTCTACGCCATGGATCGGATGCTGCAGATGATGCAGGGCTATGCCACATGGCTTACGGGGCCTCCCGGATACGGCAACGACATCTATCGGTGGATGAAGCAACGGGGCCACGAACCAGGGCTCCTGTTCGTCACCGAGGATCCGTCGGGCTGGCACGAAGGCAAACTCAAAATTCAGTATCAGGTCATCAGCCGGTCGAGCTCGTCGATGGACATGGCGGCGATCCGCCCGATGTCGGGCCGATGGTACCGGTTGGACGAGATGTACACGATGGCCGAAGAGACGGCGGCCAAAGTCTCGCTCAGCAAAGGTGGGCGGCAACCGGGCACCTCTGGCTACCTGTTCGGCACCTGCCACCCGTACTATCCGATCAAGCAGAACGGAGCGTCGTCGCGCATCCTTGAGATTCCGTACCAGGTCTGCGATCCGGGCAGAGCCTGTCAAGACGCGACGGCTGCACGGCTCGTCCAGCAGACGCTGTCGAGAAACGGTTGCCTACAGATCGTCTCGCGTCCAGAATCCGTCGCAGAACCCGTAGCGTTCTCCTCGCTGCGCAAGGTGTTGACCCAGTGCAAGATGAATCGCATGGAGTTCGTGTTGCCCAGCGAGATCGCTGAGTACGAGCGGATGCGGCGCAACGTGCGGCTGGCGCAAATCGAGCAAAACGGCCAACCGATCCTGAGGATCAGCACGCCGACCCGTTTCGAAAAGGCATGCCTGATGATCAGTCAGCCTGCCACGGACGCCGGCAAGCACGGTATGCCCTCGCACCAAGGCGTGAGAGAGTATCTCGGAGTCAGGTGGCTCTCTGTCGTGCTCGACCTCGATGCGAAGTCGCCGAACGACGTTCGCGTGTCCTTCGGCGCAAGCGAAGAGCAAGCGGCTTGAACGCCTTTGCCGAGGCGAATGGCCGTCTCCCAGGGTCGCCCCTCGGGTATCCTCTTGGCTTCGCGCGAACCGCGACATCATTCCGGAGATCCCAAGAAACTTGACCCCCACCGCGACCAAGACCAAGGCCGCCCCAAGGAAGTTGGAACCGCACCAAAACCCCATCCTGCCTCGCGACCTCCTCACACCCGAGGACCATCGCGAGTTGCTCAATCAACTGTATCTGGCCCGTTACTTCGACGTCCGCCTGATCAAGGAGAAAAAGCGCGGGCGTCTGCGGGGCACGCTGTATTCCAGCCACAACCAAGAGGCCGTGCTCGTCGGCTCTCTGTACGGTTTGGAACCCACCGACTGGATCAGCCCGATTCACCGCGACATGCCAGCATTCTTCCTCAAGGACGCCAAGAGTGGTTGGCGCAACCCTGATCGCATCGGCATGAGCATCGAAGAGGTGTGTAGCCAGGTGTGGTGCAAGGTCACCTCTCCTGGTCGAGCCAGGGACAACTGGTCGCATATCGGCAGCAAGGCCAAACGCATCATCCACTCGACGTCGATGTTGGCCGGTACGATCCCGGTCGCGGCGGGCGTCGCCTACGCCAACCGGCTCGATGGCGGCAACGACGTGGTGCTGACGTACAACGGTGAAGGCTCGACGGCACAGGGCATCTTTCACGAGGCGATCAACTTCGCCGCCGTCCACAAACTGCCTGTGGTCACGATCGTCGAGAACAATCAGTGGGCGTACGGCACGCCGCTCGAACTCAGCTCGCCCAACAAGGATGTGGCGGACCGTGCGAAGGGCTACAGCATTCCGGGCCTGATCGCGGATGGTCAGGACGTCCTCGACGTCTACGACAAGGTGATGCAGGCCGTGCAACACGCGCGGGCAGGCAACGGGCCAAGCATCGTCGAGTGCAAGACGTTCCGCGCGTACGGGCACGGCGACCACGACGACGATCGCGCCGCAAAGTACCGACCCGCCGACGAGGTCGAGCGGGGTCGCAGCCGCGATCCGATTGGTGTTTACAAGCACTGGTTGCTGGAAAACGGCTTGCTGACCAAGGAGGAAGCCGATCGACATTCGCCAGAAGGACGGAGCGCCGGCGAAGTGACCGACGAGGACTTTCCGCACGAAGTCGTGCTCTACATGAAGGAAGGCATCGAGTACGCCATCCAGGCACCGGCCCCACCTGCAGAGGAAGGCGGCATGTGGGTGTTCAAGGAGTAGCCATGGCGAGTTCAGTCGAGTACCAACAGCTGGTCAAGAAGAACTACCTGACCGCCATCAAGGAAGCCCTGGACGGCGAGATGACGCGCAACCCGAACATGGTGTGCATCGGGGAAGACATCGGCATCCTTGGCGGAGCGTTCGGCGTCACGGACGGCTTGCTCGCCAAGCACGGCCGCCAGCGCGTGATCGATGCCCCGATCAGCGAAGCCCTCATCGTCGGCGCGGCGACAGGGATGGCCCTCAACGGAAAGACCGTCGTCGCCGAGATGCAGTTCATCGACTTCATTTCGTGCGGTTTCGACCAAATCGTCAACATGTTGGCGACCTACAGCTACCGCACAGGCGGCGAGGTGGGCATGAACGTCGTGATCCGCGGGCCGGCGGGCGCCTATGGCGGCGGAGCGCTCTACCACAGCCAGATGAACGAGGCGTGGTTCTGCAACTCGCCCGGCATCAAGGTGATCTGTCCCTCGACCCCTTACGACGCGATGGGAATGACTCGGGCGGCGCTGCGCGACGGAAACCCGGTCCTGATCTACGAGATCAAAGAACTCTATCGCAAGCGCGACATCGAAGAGGAACTGCCCTCCGAGGACTACATCGTTCCGTTGGGTCAAGCCGCCGTGCGGCGAGAAGGCACGGACCTGACGTTCGTCAGCTACGGTCAAAACGTGTACCACTGTCTCGAGGCTGCCGATAAGCTCGCTGACCAGGGCTACCGCGCCGAAGTCATCGACATTCGGTCGCTGGTGCCGCTGGACATGGAGACCATCAGGAAGTCTCTGGCCAAAACCAACCGATGCGTGGTGGTCAACGAGGCGCCGATGACGTGCGGATTCGCCGGAGAACTCGTGGCTCGCATCGCCACCGAGGCCTTCGATCTACTTGATGCGCCGCCGTTGCGCGTCACCCGGTTGGACACGCCTGTTCCGTGGGCGAAATCATTGGAGACCTACGTGTTGCCCAACACCCAAAAAGTGCTGGATGCCGCGATGCGCGTCCTCCAGTACTAGAGGCAGTGAGGCGTTCCGGCCCGACAGATTCGTGGGGCCGGAACGTTGGTGTCATCGCACAGTGACTCAGAACGAGGCCTTCAGCGAGACGCGCAGGTCCAGCGTCGCCGAGGTCTTCGTGCGCAGGTCGTCCGCGACACCGCCTGGCTCGTAGAGGAAGAACGACGTGAAGCCCGAGAGCGGCGTGCCCGTGTAGGGGATGCCGCCAGGGAACACATACGCGCTCAGCGACAAGCTGCCCCATTCGGGCGAGCCGTACTCGACCCCGAGACGGACCATGGCGCGCGTGCTGCTGTCCGGGTTGACGACCGTGCCGCTCGGTCTCTCGAGCAACAGCTTGCCCTCGTAAAGGAAGCTCCAACCTTTTGCCTTCAGCGGCTGCTTGCCCGAATAGCCCACACCCAACACGGATGCCGACCTGTTGCCCGCCTTGATGCGACTGAACGAGCCAGACCAGCCTTGGTGATCGACCTCGAACGTGTCCGTCTTCGGGCCGTAGTAGAGCGCGGACGAGCCGTCGGTCTGCTCGAAAGTACCGTCACCCGAACGATGCGCCACATACGCGACTCCGAATGGAGCCCCGCCACGGCTTTGGAACTCGTAACGAACGCCAAACTCCGTGGCCCTGGCATCGAACGTGCTCCGGTTGCCGGTAGCCGGGTCTTCCTTGCCCTTGGCGTCGAGCGACTGGCTGCCGAACCACAGCCGCAATGGCTTGACGGGCTGGATGTCGAACTTGAGGTACTTGGACGAGAGGCTGCGTCCGCCGAAGCTTGCCCCGAGGGCGCCGAACGTGACGCCGATCGAGCGATCCTTGCCACCATTGACCAGTTCGATCCGGTCCTGCGCATACGATGTTCCCGCGAGCAGGGCCAATGCGGCGAAGAAAGGTGTTTTCGTCGTCATCATCGGACCGTCAGCTCCAAAGTCGAGGCGTCTTCAATGAACCCTTCCGAGTTGATCTCGCTGATGACGGCCGTGCCGCCCGTCACCGTCGCTATCTTCTGGACGATGCCATTCGCATGAACGACGCGCAACTCGACGGTCTTGCCGTTTGCACTCGGATGCATCGTGAGGGTGATCGTCGCGCCCAACGTGGTCTCTCCGTTGCCCGGGACCACGCCGCTGATCTTCAGCGGGATGCTTGAAGAGCCATCGGCAAACACCTGGCCGCGGATGGCGACGGTGCCCACGGGGCCTAGAGAGGCGCCTCGCGGCCCGCCCTGAATCGTCGCACCGCTCACCGTAAACACACATGGGCCTACGGGAACGATGAGGTTCTGAAGCAGCTTCCCGTCCACTTTGGACAGGAACACACCCGAGCGCCGCCCGTTCACACGGATTTCCGTGTCATTCGCGAAAGTGGCACCGATGAACCCGCTTCCGGCGGGGAAGAAGGCCACGACGTCGCCCGTGTTGATCGTGGTGCCCTCGGGCACCTTGCCCGTTTCTGTGGTGCCTCCCACGTTGACGTTCGCGTCGCTCGGGCCGGTGACTGTGGATTCGGAGGTACCGGTGCCTTGATTGGTTTCGCCGGTGATGGGGATCGTTGCCCCCGAAATAGCGGAGACGGTGTTCTTGCCGCCACAGCCGAGACCGAGGAAGAGTCCGGTGGCGACCAGTAACTGGATTGGTTTTGTCATGAATGGGCTCCAAACAGGGAGGTTCCAAGGAACGTATCGGCAGGAGCGACCAGATTTACGGGTTGATACGAGGGAATTTGTGTGGATTCACTCGATTCGGAAGCTCGTTGCGCCCAGCCGCACCACATCGCCGACCTGAAGCGGCGACGTCCCTACGCGTGCGCCATTGACGAAAGTGCCGTTGGTACTGCCAAGGTCTTCGATGAACCAACCCGTTGGACCGGCCGCGATGCGGGCGTGACGGCGGCTGGCGTTCGCGTCGAGGATTTGAACATGCGCGCCCTCGCGTCCCAACTCGCAACCTGCGGCGTTCAGCGGAAAGCGGCGGCCCTGCAAGACGCCATCCAAGGCAACCAGCGATGATGGAGACGGAGTGGTCGCCGGAGCAGGGACGGGCACCGGGATGGTCTGAGCGGGCCGCACGGCATCCCTTTGGGGCACAGCTCCACCGGAACGCAACAAGAAATCGATGACGAACGACCCGATCTGGATCACATCGCCATGATGGAGGGGGACCTCGGAATGGCCGATCGATTGTCCGTTGACCAGTGTGCCCGCAGGCGAGCCACCGTCCGCCAGCGCGTACCGCGACCCCCGCTTCACGACGCACGCGTGGAATGGAATCACGGACGGATCTCCGAACAGGGGTACCTGAGCCGTCTCCGAAGATCCGATGTAAGTATGCGCCGTATCGACGACCCAGTCCTTGCCCTCGTTCTTGCCCAGACGAAGCCGGAGCCACGCCTTTCGGCCCATCTGCTCGACCACGGCGGCGCACAACCCGATCGCCGCACCGGTCACCAGCGAATAAACCGCCCGGCCCGGCGCGCCGATTTCGATCTCCTGGACACCCGATTGCTGGCGCAATGGGACCATGACGCCTGCGAGCATCTGGCTGACGAGGTCGAACATCGCCCCCCCGATGGCGCCGCCGATCAGGCCGCCGATGAAACCCTGATAGGCGCGTCGCGGCGATTTGGACGGAATACCCAGCACGAGACCGATGAACGCGCCCAAAGGCGCCAAGGCAAGCACGCGAGCAAGAATCGTTGGAAGAGTGAACGCGCCCATCTGAAGCACGTTGCCAAAGATTGCGTTGGCCACGCGTCCACCGAGCTGGTAGCCCAAGCTGCCTCCCACGGCTCCCAGCAAGAGCCCCCCGAACAATCCGCGCAGGAAGTGGGCCCGGCTACCCTGCATGCGGCCGTAGGATGCCCCAATGGTCGCGCCGATCAGGCCGCCAAGCAGAGGGACGAATCGCGCGCTCCATTCCACCCAGAGGACATCGCTCAATGTCCGCGGCGCCGAGGGCTCCATGATGGCCCAAGCCGCGAGGCCGGCAAGTCCTCCCGCGAACATCAGAAAGAGTGCGAAGACCACGTTAGGCCTCGAACCTCGCCGTGACTTGACCTAGGATCAGCGTGTCGCCCGGGCGCAAGGGCGTGGGTGCATCGATCCGGACACCGTTGACGAAGGTCCCATTCGTGCTGCCCAAATCCTGGATCATCCACGCTCCATGGTCAAGCACGATCTCCGCGTGTCGCCGGGAGACGCTGCTCTGATCCGCCCAAGCGATGGTGCACGCGCCGTCTCGGCCGACCGTGTTGCCGTCGGGCGAGAGTTCAAACGCGACACCGTCCGTTCGCACCAGGCGTGGCGCGCCGCTGGGGGAAGTCGGGGCCGCCGGGGTGGAGTCCAAGACGATGGGCATCAGGGTCTCAGGCTTGGAAAACGATGGTGCCGGTATGGACGGATCGTCCGCGGGCAGGGCATTCGGTTCAGGGATGCTGACGCCCACCTTGGCCAAGCGCTCCTTGACCTGATCCGGGTTACGCCGCACGTATTGGAATGCGAAGTACCCGAGGGTTCCAGCGACGCCGAGAGTGATCAAGGTCGCCACGAGATTCTTGAGAACGCCGCTGAAATCGTTTCCTGACGACTCGTTCTGCGGTGCTGCTGTGGGCGGTTCGGCACCTTCTGAGGCACTCGCTGCAGCGTCGCCAAGGGTTTCCACGTCGTCGTCGATGTTGATGGCAAGCGTCGGCACCGGGTCGTCGCGGTCACGCGCGAGTTCGAACTCTTGTTTGGGCGTTTTCTTGTTCTTGTTCGCACCAGGGGTGCGCGGCGCATAAGCCACTTGGACACCGATCCTCCCGAAGGGGATGGCCCATGCTTCGACGGTTCCCTGACTCTCAGGCGTCAACAGCACCACTTCGCGCCGGTCGCCGGCGGTGACCTCCACAATCGCTGCCGCGACCGGTTTGCCGTCACGCTTCACGGTGACGCGCACCTTCTCGAGGTGTGTGAAGTCGGCGCTTGTGAGCTTCCATGATCGCTGGAGGTCCTTGACCTGACGGATCGCCAAGTTTCCGGATCCATCGGCGACATAGATGCGGTCGTCCGGCTTGGCCAGTCCAAGCTCGGCCTCGTAGGTCGCTCCGGTGAACGGAATCGGATCGTCCATAGGGCCAGACAGCACCGAGGGACCGAGCCAAACGTGTCTCTTGCCGTCGCCTTCGAACTGAAGTTCGACGCGCTTCGACTGGCCAGTGGCGACGACCGTCGCCAGAACGGCGCATATCGCCAAGCAACAGCGAATCACGTTGAGCCTCACGCGCACCATTGTACGTTAGGACGTCCACCAGGCCACAATGTGGCGTGAGGCACGGCGAAACGCTCATTGGTGGACACTTCTTCGGCGGACCCTGCGATCAGGCCACGCCCAAGGACGTCGTCACCTCTCCGTGGGATGGTCGTGTGGTTGGCACCGTCGCCGAAGCCTCGCTCAACGATGGGAGGACGGCTATCCAGACTGCGCACGCGGCGTTTGGGTCATGGAAGTCGTCGTCGCGTCTTGCCCGGCAAAACCTTCTTCGCAATGTGGCTCGGTTGGTCCGGGAGCGGTCGCAGGAGTATGCCGAGTTGCTGTGCGAGGAGATCGGCAAACCGATCCGATGGGCGCGTGCGGAAGTCGAGCGGCTGGCCATCACGTTCGATCTCGCTGCCGATCTGGTGTCTTCATACGGCATCGAGTCCATGCCTTTGGACACCGATCCGAGGGGAGTGGGTTGTTCGTTGACCGTCGAGCGGCGCCCGGTAGGCGTTGTGCTGGCCATCGTGCCGTACAATTGGCCGTTCAATTTGGCCGCCCACAAGATCGCCCCAGCGTTGGCTGTTGGCAACGCGGTCGTGATCAAGCCCTCGCGTCGGGCCGCATTGTCGACCCTGACCTTGGCGCGATGCATCCACGAGGCTGGATGTCCACCTGGGGTCCTCAATGCGGTGAACGTGGCGGGACCGGAGGCGCAGTCATTGGCCGAGATGAACGAGGTGGCGATGGTCAGCTTCACAGGCTCGCCCGAAGTCGGATGGGGACTGAAGGACGCGCTGCCGCGCAAGCGCGTCAGCCTCGAGTTGGGGGCCGATTCCGCCGCCGTGGTGTGCGCCGACGCCGATCTCGATGCCGTCATTCCCAAACTGGTGAACGGTGCGTTCGGCTACGCGGGACAGGTGTGCATTTCGGTTCAGAGGATCTTCGTCCAGCGTTCGGTTTGGGCCGAGGTTCTTGACAGGCTGGTCGCAGCGACCGAAGCCTGCCCCTACGGGGATCCTCGCGACGAGAACGTGGTGTGCGGCCCCATGATCTCTGCCGACGAAGCCGACCGAGTCATGGAATGGATCGCCGAAGCCGAGGCGGCAGGCGCGCGCGTGCTGTCCGGGGGCCATCGCGTTGGACCGGTGGTGACACCTACGCTCATCGAGAACGTGCCTGCCTCGGTTCGTTTGGGGTGTCGCGAGGTGTTTGGACCAGTGGCCACGATTGCGCCGTTCGATACGACCGATGAGGCATGGGACAGGGTCAACGCGTCATCGTACGGCATCCATGCCGGCGTGTTCACGCACGACTTGCGCACGGCGCGCGAGGCCTTCGATCGGCTCGAGGTCGGTGGAGTGGTTGTCAACGATGCGCCGACGCTTCGGT
Organism: Fimbriimonadaceae bacterium; assembly: GCA_039811705.1. Lineage (GTDB taxonomy): Bacteria > Armatimonadota > Fimbriimonadia > Fimbriimonadales > Fimbriimonadaceae > UBA2387. The sequence goes on from JBDHZD010000018.1 coordinate 22,093, forward strand.
TCGATGCGATGCCATACGGCGGAGTGAAGCAAAGCGGCTTTGGTCGCGAGGGCGTTCGCGCCACGATGGACGAGATGACCGAGCCCAAGGCGCTTCTAACGAGGTGGGAGCGCTGAACTTGCTCGGCTGGCGCGTTCTGCAGTCAGCCGGTTGATTCGAACGTTAGGGCACAGTCATCCGAGGACAGGTACATTCTGGACAGCCCATGTCCCAGACGATCAGCGCGACCGTTGTCGGTGCCACCGGATACACCGGGGCCGAGGTGTTGCGCCTACTCCTCGGCCATCCCAACGTCGGTCGGGTCCGGGCAACTTCGGATCGACTGGCGGGGCAGTCTTTGCGGGCGTCATGCCCCTGGATCGATTCCGATCTTGTGCTCGAGGGCTACGACCCAGGGATCGCAGGTGAATCGGATGTCGTCTTCCTTTGTCAAAGCAACGGTGTGGCCATGCGGTTGGCTTCCGACCTGATCCAGAACGCCCAGGTGATCGACTTGTCCGCCGACTTCCGGCTCAAGGACCTCGACCTTTGGGAGACGTGGTATCGGATGCCCCACGCGCGACCCGAGCTCTGCGCCGAAGCGGTTTATGGCCTTCCCGAGTTGGTCGATCGCAGAAGCATCGCAGAAGCCCGCCTCATTGCAAACCCCGGATGCTATGTCACGGCCAGTCTGCTGGCTCTGGTGCCTCTGGAAAGGGACGGCCTGATCCAAGGAACGCCGATCATCGACGCGAAGTCCGGAGTGTCCGGCGCTGGACGCTCCAAAGCCGATACCGACTACCTGCTCTCCGAACTCGCAGGATCGATGAAGGCGTACGGTGTTGTGGGGCACCGGCACACGCCCGAAATCGAACAACTCTTGGGACGGCCCGTGCGGTTCATGCCCCACTTGGTGCCCTTTCCACGGGGCATCCACGCCACCATCCACTTCGCCATCGACGAAGCGACGACCGAGGAGCGTCTCCATGCCGCACTCAGGGTGTTCCACGCCGAGCATCCTTTCGTTCGTGTCTGCGATCCGGGCTATTGGCCATCGACCAAGGAGGTGCTGGGCACAAATTCGTGCCGCATCGCCTGCGCCGTCGACGACCGAACGGGCCTGGCGACCGTGGTGTCGGTCATCGACAACCTGATGAAAGGCGCGGCGGGGCAGGCGGTGCAGAATATGAACCTGATGTTCGGATTCCCTGAAACCACTGGTCTCCCCATCCATGGAGTGTGGCCCTAACCATGCCGAAAGGCTTCCTGTACTCGGGGGTGCGTTGCGGCCTCAAGAACAAACGGCGCGATCTTGGACTGTTGTGGAGCGAGACGCCCACCGTTGGGACGGGCGTGTTCACACAGAACGTTGTCAGGGCCTCGTGCGTGGACTACACGCGCAGCGTCGCAGCCTCGGGCCGGCTGCAAGGCGTCGTCGTCAACAGCGGCAACGCCAACTGCATGACGGGCGAGCAAGGCGAAGCCAACACACGGCGCATGGCCCTTTTGGCCGCCGAAGAACTGGACTTGCCGAGCGAGTGGATCGGTGTCGCTTCCACGGGCGTGATCGGGCAACAGATCGACATGGACAAGGTCGAGAAGGGGATCCGCGAGGCCGCAGTGCACGGAGGAACCGATCCGCAACCGTTCGCCGAAGCCATCATGACCACAGACCTCGTGGAAAAGACCAGCGAGATCGCGTTGGGCGGTGGAAGCATCCGGGGCATTGCCAAGGGCTCGGGCATGATCGAGCCCAACATGGCCACGATGCTGGCGTTCATCGTCTCCGACCTAGTTGTCGATGCCGACACCTTGGATCGCGCGCTCCGGGCAGCCGTTCGAAACAGCTTCAACGCTCTCACGGTGGATGGCGACACGTCCACGAACGATATGGTGCTCGCCATGGCGAACGGTGCCAGCGGCCACCAGCCCACGGTTCCCGAGTTCGCCCATGCGTTGGAACAGGTTTGCGTGGATCTGGCCAAGCAAGTGGCCCGCGACGGCGAGGGGGCGACCAAACTCGTCGAGGTTTGGGTGCGCGGCAGCGAAGACCCAAGGCGCGTCGCCAAGACCATCGCGAACTCGCCTCTGGTCAAAACGGCCATGTTTGGCTGCGATCCGAACTGGGGACGCATCTTGGCGGCTGCCGGTCGTTCCGGCGTGGCTTTCGACCCAACCAGGGCGACGTTGACCCTGGTTGCCTCGGGGCGAAAGCATCTGCTCTGCCGCAATGGAACACCCCAAACCTTCGATGCCGCTGAAGCGTCTCAAGACCTAAAGGCAGAATCGGTGCGGATCGAACTCGACCTGGGGCCTGGCGAAGAAGCCGTGGTGTACACGTGCGACTTCGGCTACGGGTACGTGAGGATCAACGCCGAGTACCACACGTGACGCCCCAATGATGACCCGTCGCATCCTTATCGGCCTGGTGATCGGGCACATCGTTTTGGCCTTGGCGTATGCGGGCGCGATCCCCTACCGCGCCGGTGGAAAGTTGCTGAACCAACCAGGAACGCACCTGGATATTGGCGCCCCAGACGAGCGACAGCACGCCAACTATGTTCAGCACATCCTCGACGGTAACGGCATTCCGATCTTCAAGCCAAAGGACCCGAACCTTTACGAGTCGTACCAGTCGCATCAGCCTCCGCTTTACTACGTTTTGGCGAGCGGCTACGCGCGCGTTTTGGGCGTCTCTGACGTCGCCGACCCATCGTCCGGGTTGCGTCTGCGAAGCTTCAGTGCGATCATCGGCGGTTTGGCTGTTTGGGGCCTCTATTGTCTGGGCTTCTGGGGGTTCAGGAGCGAGCGGATCGGTCTCCTCGCCGCTATCTTCGGCGGGTTCATGCCCATGATGGTCGGCCTTTCGGCAGCCGTGGGCAACGATCCGATGCTCATCGCCATTTGCACATGGACTCTGGCGTTCCTCGCCAAGGCGTTGCGCGAAGGATGGTGCTTCGGCAAGTCGGTGCCTGTCGCCTTGCTTTTGGCCGTCGGCATTTACACGAAGACCAGTGCCCTGGCCTTGTTCATTCCCGTCGTGTTGGCGCTCTATCTTGGCCGCAAAGAGGTGTCGGAGTCGAAGTCCGTCTGGCCGCACGCATTGGCGGCGCTTGGGATTCCGATCTTGCTGGCGCTGCCATGGATGATTCGCAACAACGGTTTGTACGGCGACCCGTTCGCGATCAAGGCGTTTGGCGAGGCGTTCACGGGGACGATGCAGGCCGAAACCCTAGCGAACCGCGCGGGAGGCTGGATCCCTTATTGGACCGCTGTCACCGAGGGCACGGCCTACAGCTTCTACGGGGTGTTCAGCTACTGGGACATCTTCCTAGACTTCCGCCTGTATCGGATCCTGATGGCGGCAACGTTGATCCTTGGCCTTGGGTGGATCCTTTCGTTCAGGGGAGACAAGGAGACGCGCGGCAGCGGTCTCGTCCAAGTCGTCAACGCCGCGTTCTTCGCCACGGTCTTGGCGTTGTTCATTCGGTTCAACATGCAGTACTTCCAGGCGCAGGCTCGGTACCTGTATCCCGCCATCGGGCCAATCGCGTGCGGCTTGGCCGTCGGCGCGGCGCAGTTCGGCTACAAGAACCGCAGGCTCACGTTGTTGGTCGCGATCGGATTCATGGTGTTGTTGAACGGCTACGTCCTGATGATCCTCCCGGACGAGTTTGCGGCCCGCGTCGTTCGTGAAACAACTGCAGCACCGTCGCCGTAGCATACGATTCGGAAGCGGATGGCGCATACTTGGCGTCAGCAACCCTCTGGTGACGCACGGACCATGATCAAGTTCAACACCTTCGCCCTCGCCGTTGCGGCCGTGGCCCTCGTGGCTGGCTGCTCTGCCCCCAAAGAAGAGTCTGCCGCTGGCGAGCCGAAGTCTGGCGAGTCCGCGCCCTTCAAGGTGGCCCTTCTCACGCCGGGGCCAGTGAGCGACGCCGGATGGAGCGCCATGGCGTACAGAGGTCTGAAGGCCATCGAGGCTGAAACAGGCGCACAGGTCAACAATCAGGAAGCCGGCGGCACCCAAATCAAGGATGCCATGCGGTCCTATGCACGCCAGGGCTACAAACTGGTGTTCGGCCACGGCTTTGAGTACAACGAACCCGCGATCGAGGTCGCCAAGGACTTCCCGGAGACGGTGTTCGTGAGCAGCTCCGGCGGCCTAACAGCGGACAACGTGGGCGCGTTCCGGTTCTACTTGGAGCAGGGCTTCTACTTGGCGGGCGTGATGGCGGCCAAGATGAGCAAAACCGGAGTGGTCGGTATGGTCGGCGGCGACGACGTGCCGTCGATCCGCTCCACGTTCAAAGCCTTCCGAGCGGGGGCCATCGACACCAATCCCGCGATTCAGGTCAAGGAAGTCTTCACCAACTCTGGCCAGGATATCGCGAAGGCCAAGCAGGCCACGGAGAAGCTGATCGATGAAGGTGCTGACTTCGTCATCCACCAAGCCAACGCGGCGGCTCAAGGCGTGTTCGACGCCTGCGCAGAGAGGAACGTGTATGCATTCGGCGCCAATGCGGACCAGAACGATAACGCGAGCGGGCGTGTCATCGCCAGCGCGGTCATTCTCGCGGAACCGGCGTTCGTCGCGCTGGCCAAGAAGGTCAAGGCCGGTGACTACAAGGGCGGCATCGAGTTGATGGGTATGGACATCGGGGCGATCGACTTCGTCGTGAACCCGGCGATGAAGACCGTGATCCCACCCGATGTCCTCACTCTGCTGGAAGAAATCAAGACCCAACTCAAGGACGGGCGTCGAACCGCGCCCAAAGACGAGTTCTGACCACCCCGATGCATCCCTTGATCGCCGTACGTGGCCTCAGCAAGCGGTTCGGCCCCGTTCAGGCGTTGAGGAACGTAAGCGTAGCGTTCGAGGCTGGCGAGATTCACGCCATCCTTGGAGAGAACGGTGCAGGCAAGTCGACCCTCGCCAATGTCTTGGCAGGCTTCTTGCTGCCCGATGCTGGGCGCATCGAATTCGAGGGCGCAACCGTGCCCTTGGGTGATCCTCTCGCGATCCGGGCGAGGGGTGTCGCCATGGTCCATCAGCACTTCATGCTGGTGCCCGAGTTCACGGTCGCCGAGAATCTCGCCCTTGCTCAAATCCCTCGGGGCTTCGCCGCGCTCGACCCGCTTGAGCGGGCGTCGCCGAGTTTAGAGATGGCGGAACGCTTGGGCTGGAGCCTGGATCCGTCCGCACGGACAGGAGACCTTCCGGTCGGGGTGCAGCAGCGCATCGAGATTCTCAAGGCGCTGGGAGAGAAGAGGCGCCTCCTCATCCTTGATGAACCGACCGCCGTTTTGGGAGGGGAAGAGGTCGAGGAACTGTTCCGAGTGTTGCGCGACTTGCGGGACAAAGGGCTTGCCATCCTGCTCATCGCGCACAAGCTGAGAGAAGTCATGGCCGTGGCCGATCGGGCGACGGTGCTGCGACGGGGGGAGGTGGTTGCCACAGCTCTCGTAGCCGATCTCGACGAGGCAACGTTGGCCGAATGGATGGTGGGTGACGTTCCGGCACCACCAGTCAGGACCAAAGGGTCTGCACCGACGGCCTTCGAGGGCCTGCGACTGGTTGGGCTCCACGTCGCTGGGGACCGCGGCGAACCTGCCGTGGTCGACTTGTCGCTCGACGTGCCCAAGGGCGGCATCGTGGGGATCGGTGGCGTGGACGGCAACGGTCAGGTCGAACTTGCGGAAGCGATCGTGGGTATCCGCCCTTGGACCGGAGAGGTCTCCTGGGTCCCGCAGGGTGTGCCGCAAGTGGCCTACGTTCCCCAGAGCCGACAGAGAGACGGTCTGGCGCTCAAGATGTCCGTACTCGACAACCTCGCCATAGAGGGCCACCAAAGGCCGGACCTCCGGTTGGGGCCATTGTTGCGGCTGCGCGAGATGGCGCGGTGGGGCGGTGAGTTGGTTGCCCGCTATGCGATCAAGGTTGGCTCCATCGACGATCCCGTGGGATCGCTGAGTGGCGGCAATCAGCAGAAGGTGGTCGTCGCTCGCGAGTTGGACCGCAAGCCGGACCTGATCGTGGCCGTCAACCCGACTCGTGGATTGGATGTGCGCGCGGCCCGGTTCGTCCACGACCAGTTGTCACAGGCTCGGGATCGTGGGGCTGCCGTCTTGCTTGTTTCCACCGATCTGGATGAACTGGTCGCACTCGCCGATCAAGCGTACTTCCTGCTTGGCGGGCGCCTTCGCGTGGCAGACGGCGCCGAAGCGATGGTGGGTGGAGCCGCGTGAGAAAGGCATTGCTTCCGGCGGTCGGAGCTCTTCTTGGCCTGACTGTGGCCCTTGTGCTGACTCTGGTCGCCTTTGGGCTCCCGTTGGCCGACTCGCTCCGTCTGATCTGGGATGGCTCGCTTGGATCGCCGGGCGGATTGATGCGCACGGCGGTCAAGGCGACACCGTTGATGCTCATGGGGCTCGGCATGGCCGTGGCGTGGAGGGCCGGCATGTACAACATCGGCGGCGAGGGGCAGTTCCTCGCAGGAGCTTTGGGAGGGGCTGCGGCAGCGAAGGTTCTGACTGCGGTGCCTGTGTTGCTCTCGAAGCCGCTGGTGTTCGTGTCTGGGTTCGTGTGGGGCGGGGTGTTCGCACTCGTCGCCGCTTGGTTGTTGGTCAAGCGCGGCGTCAACGTGGTCATCTCGACGATCTTGCTGAACTTCGTGGCCATCCAGATGTTCGAGTGGGCACTCACGGGGCCGCTTCAAGAAGCCAAAGGCCGCACGCCGCAAACCGACCGTCTGCCAGAGGCCCTGATGCTGCACCGCTTCGACCGGCAGAACGACCTTCACTCGGGCGTCTTGATCGCCCTGGTCGCAGTCATGGTCGTCTATGCGATCCTGTTTCTCACTCCTCTTGGGTTCAGAATCCGCTTGTCTGGAGAGAACCCGAGAGCCGCGCGCGCCAGCCGCATCCCGCCGTCGCGATATCAACTGATCGCCATGGCCATGAGCGGAGGACTCTGCGGACTGGCCGCGACCGTCGAACTGCTGGGCATCACGGGCCAGCTCGCCAAGGGGTTCAACCAGCAACTCGGGTTCATCGCGATTCCCGTGGCTCTCTTGGGCAACCTGCATCCCCTGGGGGTGGGCCTCAGCGCAGTCTACTTCGGCGGGCTGTTTGCAGGCTCGGAGAACCTGGCCCGATTCAGCAACTTTGGCACTACGGTGATGTTCGTGATACAGGGGGCGGCGGTTCTGGCGTACGTCGGCGTTCGAACCGTCCTGGAACGTCGGCAAGTCGAGGGCGCAGAGGTGGAGACATGAGCGCCCTTCTGGCTATTCTCATGTATGCCACGCCGCTGGTGTTGGCCGCGCTCGGGGAAACGGTGGTTCAGAAGGCGGGAGTCATCCACATCGGCATCGAAGGCACGATGCTGGCAGGCGCGTTCTTCGGCGTGATGGCCACGCTGGCTACGGGTAGTCCGTGGGTCGGTTTGGGAGTCGGTGTCCTTGTCGGCATGGCTTTGGCCCTGCTCTCGGGCGTGTTCGCTCTTGGTTTGTCTGTAGACCAGGTCGTGGTGGGGACGGCCGTCAACCTGTTCGCGTTGGGATTGACCCGCACGCTGTTCGCCATGCGCTTTGGAGCAAGCGGCGAGCTCCTGAGCGTTCCAAAGGTTCCGTCGTGGCAAGGGATCGACGTGGTCATGGTCCTGGCCGTGGCGCTGGCCGCATCGACGCACTGGCTGCTCTTCCGCACATCCTGGGGCTTGGCCTTGCGCTCGGCGGGCGAAATGCCTCAGGCCACGGAGGCGGCTGGCTTCTCGGTCAGCGTCATCCGCTATGCGGCGTTGGCGTTTGGCGGCGCGACGGCAGGACTTGGGGGCGCGTATCTTTCGTTGGGAATCGCGGGCTCCTTCGCCGACAACATGACGGCCGGGCGTGGATTCCTCGCCATCGCCATGGTCACTTTCGGACGTTGGAAACCCGGTCTCGTTCTTGGAGCGTGCCTATTGCTTGGATGGCTGGACGGTCTTCAGTTCACCTTTCAAGCCAAGGGCGTCGAGCTCCCATTCCAGCTGTTCTTGGCTTTGCCCTACATGGCCGCCCTGTTGGTGTTGGCGGGTGTGGGACGAGGGGCACACGCTCCCGCGGCCTTGGCGGTTCCGTTCCGGAGGTCGCGATGACCGTGCTCGAACGACGCATCGCGTTTTCGAGCGGTCATCGCTACTGGGACCCGGCACTCGACGGACAGGGCAATCGAGCGCGGTATGGCCGTTGGGCATCGCCCTACAACCACGGCCACAACTACGTGGCCTGGGTAGCGATCGCTGGCGAAGTTGAACCAGCCACCGGCATGGTCGTCAACATCAAAGACCTTGACGCGATCCTTCAGCGGCGTGTGGTGGGCGTCCTCGACCAATGCAGCCTGAACGACCAAGTACCGTTCTTTTTGGAAAGGGCACCTTCTTTGGAGAACCTCCTGGAATTCTGCCGTCTCCAACTGGAACCCGAACTGCCGAACAAGGTTCGGTTGATCGCGATTCGCATCGCTGAGACCGACTCGCTCTCCGCCGCTCTGGAATTGAAACCCGATCCCATGATCAGCCTCACCCGCACTTACGAGTTCGCCGCCTCGCACCGCCTGCACAGTCCCCACCTTTCGGACGAAGACAATGTGCGAGCCTACGGCAAATGCAACCATGTTCACGGCCATGGCCACAACTACGTTCTGGAAGTCACTGTCGCGGGTGTGCCGGACCGGGCCAGCGGCATGCTCGTCGACCTGGATCGCCTTGACGAAGTCGTCAACCGCGAGATCGTCGATCGTTACGATCATCGAAACCTCGACTTGGATATCGAAGAACTGCGGGGGCGTCCGACCACCAGCGAGAACGTGGCGCAGGCTATCTTCGACCGGCTGGACGAGGTGCTGGGACCACTGCTTTCACGAGTGCGGTTGTTGGAAACCGCGCGCAACGCCTTTGAGGTCAGGCGATGAGGCGGCTACTGATCACCGGAGCGACAGGCGGCATCGGTCGCGCCCTCGTTCCCCTCGTCGCTCCTGGTGCTTCGTTGCTGTTGACGGGTCGGGATCCCGTCAAACTCGATGCGGTGTCGCGCGAGGCTCAGGAGTCTGGCGCCGAGGTCTCGGCGCTGGCGATCGATCTGACCTCGCCAGGAGCCGTCGAGACGCTGGCGTCGTGGTTGGGTGGGCCGATCGATGTGCTGGTCAACAACGCGGGCGACGTCGTGTTCGGCAACTATGATTCGGTGGCTTGGGCGGGTATCCAGGGCGAACTCCGAATCAATCTCGAAGTGCCGATGGCAATCGTGCATGCCGTGTTGCCCGCGATGTTGGCGGCCCGCCGAGGGAAGATCGTGAATGTGTTGAGCATCGCTGCACGAGAGACCTTTGCAGGCGCTGCGGCATACTCGGCGGCCAAGGCTGGGATGCTTGCCTTCACGCGTTGCCTGAACAAGGAGACTCGTACGCAAGGCGTCCATTCGGTGGCGTTGCTGCCCGGTGCGACCGACACCGGGCTGTGGGACCGGCAAGCGGGAAGCCCACCGCGTGAAAGCATGCTCCCGGCAACGGCTGTGGCCGAGGAGATCGCTCGACTGATCGATCTGCCCAACGACCGAGCCGTGGACGAGGTCGTTCTCTTGCCACCGCTGGGGGTCCTGTAAACGCCCTAGCGTCCGCCCAGCACTTGCTGTTTGGCCTGTTCGGGAATCGTGGGGTTGTTTCTCAGGTTGTCGTAGCCCGTGTTCTGCTGGGTCGGCGTGGCCTGCTGTCCAGGCTTCGGAGCCTGCGGACTCGAGTAGGTGTTTTGCTCCTTCGATGGGTCAACCTTGACGGTGGTGACCGGCGTGTCGCTCTGCCGGCATCCAGCGACGCAGACCACAGCGAGCAGCGCAAGAAGGGTGGATTGTTTGTTCATGGCTTTTGGAAGCGTCAGCCCGGAGACCGGACCCCGGGACTGACGCAGTGAGGTTGAAACGACGTTACTTGTACTCGCCCCAGGCCGTATCGTGGATCTCGATGCGGTCGGCTTGCGTCCAGTTGGTGTTCGTGCGCGGATTGATGCCATAGCGCGAACCCCAGTCGTCGCGGTTCGGATTGGTGATGTCCAGCGTGGCGAGAGGCGCCTTGGACTTCGCATGGCCGTCCAGCCACACCCAGGCAACCTGCTTGCCAACGGCGTGGATGGGACCGTTCGGGTCGGACGGGCAGTTCTGTGCGCCACCGACGGTGATGCACCACGAGTTGCCGGGATCGCCCAGGTTCTTGCCCTCGATGGTGGACAGGAAGCTTGGCTTCAGGTCGTTCCAGCGAGCGCGGCTGGGAATGATGATCAGAGTCCCTGCGGGTTCGTCGACGATCGACGGCGAGTCGATGCCCTCGGGCGTCCATTGACCGGCGCAGCGACCGTTGGCGAAGCCGATGATGGCCGTGTTCACCGCGAAGTTCGTGGCGTAAGCGTGCAGCGTGCCCTGGGGATCGACGTACTGATCGACGTGGTAATTCTGCGCGGCGAACGGGTTCGTGGCGTCGGTGAGCATCTCCTTGCTCTTGAAGTAGGGGTACATCGCGTGGCGCCAGCTGTAAAACTGGAGCCCTGGAGTGCCCCAGTCGCAGGCGGGGTACTGCGGGAAGCCGAAGAAGCTCTTGATGAGCGCGTCGTCGTAGTCGTTCATGTAGATCATGAGCGCCGTCGCGACTTGCTTCGAGTTGCTGAGAGCGACCGTCTTCTTGGCGGCCGTCTTGGCTTGGGCGTAGACGGGGAACAGCATCGCCGCCAGAATCGCGATGATCGCGATGACGACGAGCAGTTCGATGAGCGTGAATGCCTTGCGGATTTTCATGGGGTGATGGCGTCCTCCTGTGGACGTGCGGTGCTGGCTCGAACGACGAGCTCGGTTGCGAAAACGCGGTTGGACGGGGCTGGTTGGCCCTCGATCAATGCGACGAGCGCCGAAGTGGCGGCGGCGGCGATCTCGATCACGGGCTGACTGACGGTCGTAATGGGAGGCTCCACGAAGCCGCTGTACGGCGACATGTCGAAACCCGTGATGCTCAGGTCATCCGGGACGCGGAGGCCCGCCTCCTGAGCAATGCGCAACGCGCCGACCGCCATCTCGTCATTGGCGCATACGACAGCCGTGGCACGGCTTCCGCGCTTGAGCAACTCGCCCATCGCCAGAGCGCCACCCTCCATCGTGAAGTCGCCGTCGACGATGACGTCGGGCGGGCAGGGAAGTCCCTTGTCGCGTAGGAAGGATTCGAACCCTGCGCGGCGCGCGATGGCGTCGTCCATTTCGGGTCGACCCGCGATGTGGGCGAAGCGGCGATGACCCAAACCGAACAGATGCTCCATGACCAGCCGAATTCCCCCTTCGTTGTCCGGGCTGAACGAGGGAAGGCCTTCATGGGCGGAAGTGGACACACAGACGCATGGGAGTCCCGAATGGGCCAGTTGCCTGGTCGCTTCGTCGGTAAGGCTGGGGGCGACGAAGAGGGCGCCATCGACGCGTCCATCGAGCAAGAAGCCGAGCATTGCCTCGGTATCGGCGGCCTCGAAGCGCGTGAAGATGATCAAGTCGTGGTGAAGGTCGTTCGCCGCATTGGCCACTCCGCTGAGCGCGTGTTGCAGGTAAGGGCTGAGGAAGACGTTGTGGGTGATGCCGGGTGGCACAACGCCGATCGTGTGGCTCCTGCCGGTGATCATCGAACGGGCCACGCGGTTCGGGCGATAGTTCAATTCGCGGGCCGCCTCCAAGACGCGGTCGCGAACGGCCTCGGGCACGGGACGCGGACCACCGTTCAGCGCATAGCTCACTGTGCTCACGCTGATGTTGAGTCGGGTCGCGATGTCCTTGATGGTGACGGCCACTGTGCCTTCCGATGCGTTTCGCGAAACGATTCGCGAAACGTTTCTCAGTATAGCGCGGCTTGACAGGATTCGCAAGCCCTGGACGAAAATCGTCCAAGGAACCCATGGAATCTCGCCGACCTGCGGGCCAGGCCGGGATTCGGCCATAATGGGGCCTGTCGCGGAGTGGTGTCCGAGTGGTCGAAGGAGCGCGACTGGAAATCGCGTACTCGGTGAAAGCCGGGTCGTGGGTTCGAATCCCACCCGCTCCGCCAGAATCGCCTAGAAGTCCCTGCGCGACTGCAGGCGGTCCAATTCTCTCTTCTGGTCTTTTTTGGCTAGCGCGTCCCGTTTGTCGTACTGCTTCCTGCCCCGTGCCAGGCCGACCTCGACCTTTGCCTTGCCGTTCTTGAAGTAGATTTTGAGCGGAATCATCGTGAGGCCCTTCTCTTGGCTCTTGCGGTGCAGAAGGTCGATCTCCTTGCGGTGCATGAGCAACTTGCGCGTGCGCCGGGGTTCAGGAGCGTAGGCCGTCGTCTTGTCGAAGGTCGAGATGTCCAAATTGACCACCCAAAGCTCGCCCCCGTCGATTTTGCAGTAGGCGTCTGTCAGGTTTGCTTTGCCCGCAAACAGGCTCTTGACTTCGGACCCGACCAACACGAGGCCGGCCTCGACGGTGTCGAGGATCTCGTAGTCGTGCCTCGCCTTCCGGTTCTGGATGGTGGCCGGGCCGGAGGCGCTGGAGGAGTCTTTCTTGGCCATGCGGGACACCGATTGTAGCAGGACCCGTGGCGGTCCATGAAAAAAGTCCACTTTAGTGAAGCAAACTTGCCGATTTGCCATAGAATAGTCCTTGGTTGGTTGATCGGGCCGTTAGAGTCCGACGATCTGGAGGAAATATGGTGAAGCTACGCAACGCATGGTTGCCGTTGTTGTTGACGTCCGTCGCCGCCTCGGCCCAATGGCACGGGGTCAGCGCGAAAGCGCAAGCGAACTACGAGCATCTCGACGGCGGCACGCACGAGGACGTGATCGACTTTCCCGCCGCTTCGTTGCCGGCGACGGCCTTGGCCCGCAGCTACGTGCCGATCGGGGGCCCGACGGGCATGGGGCGATCCGACCGAGTCACCGCCTATGACGACGCCGACGCCTTTGCTCGCGTCTCGCATCCCGGCGTCGAGCAGCTGTATGCTCGTGTTGGCGGTTGGTCGCCACAGGGCGGATCGCCGGACCACATTCGTGCCAGAGCGAGCGTGACTGTTGCCAGCAAATGGGCCGCCGTCGGAGCTCCGGGAAACATGGTTCCAGTCGATTTGAACTACTTCTTGGACGGCTGGCTTTATGTCGGAAAGGGAGGGGGACCCAATGACGGTATCTCGGCTTCCCACTCGTTCAGCATCACGGTCGTCTTGGAAGACGGGAGTGGCCACCTGATTCTCGGAGGCGGCGGGCACCTGAATCATGCGAACGGATTCGTCCCCTCGTTCCACTCCGGCAACGGCTGGTCGGATAGTGTTTGGACGGCCGCATGGACGGATACCTCGTCGACCTTGGAGAATCTGTTGGGAACCGACGCGATGTGGGACCTGAACTACTCGGAGGTGATCCCAACCGTGCTTTTGGTGGAAGCCAACAAGCCGTTCACGCTCAACTATTCGGCGTACAGCAGTGCCGACAACTTCGCTGGAGCCGTCGAAGCGGGTGCGACTTCTGACTTCTCGAACACATCCGGCTATGGCCTGTCGACCTCGATGCCGGGCTACGAGATGCGCGAAATCGACTTGGTGCCCGAGCCGGCCACCCTGTGCGCACTCGCTATGGGCGTCGGGTTGGTGTTTGGGCGCAACAGGACGAAGCGCGCATAGCCGACGACGGTCAGCGGTGGAAGCGCTCGAACGCCGCCCGCTCTAGGTCTTCGCGGTCCTCGGGGTGGGCGATGCCGATGAGCGCGGTCGCCCGTTGCCGCAGGTTCTTGCCGTAGAGGTCGGCGACCCCGTACTCGGTGACCACATAGTGAACGTGTGCGCGGGTGGTGACGACGCCCGCGCCCGGCTTGAGAATGGGCACGATGCGCGAAACGCCCTTCGCTGTGCGGGCGGGCAACGCGAAGATCGGCTTGCCCCCCGGTGAGAGCGATGCGCCTCGCACGAAGTCCATCTGACCGCCCACACCCGAATAGAGACGTGTGCCAATGGAATCTGCGCAGATCTGACCGGTCAGGTCGATCTCGATGGCGCTGTTGATGGCGGTCATCTTGGGCAGTTTGCGGATCACCGCCGTATCGTTCACGAAGCCGATGTCGAGCATGGCCACGTCGGGATTGTCGTCGACGAAGTCGTAGAGCCTCTTCGAACCCATGACGAAGCCGGCAACGATGCGGCGTCGGTGGATGGTCTTCTCCTCGCCCGTGATGGCGCCGCTTTCGACCAAATCGACGACGCCGTCGGAGAACATCTCGGTATGGATGCCAAGGCGCCGGTGGCTCTTGAGCGAAGCCAGAACAGCATTGGGGATCGCGCCGATCCCCATCTGCAGCGTGGCTCCGTCCTCGATCAGTGCCGCCGCCTGATTGCCGATCGCGAGTTCGACATCGGTCGGGATGCCCACCGTATGCTCCGGTAAGGGGATGTCGTGTTGGACCATCTTGGCGAACCGAGAGTAGTGCAGGTTGCCGTCGCCGTGCGTGCGGGGCATGAACGCGTTCACTTGAGCGACGACCATCTTGGCCGACTCAACGGCCGCCAACGTGGCGTCCACAGACACTCCGAGCGAGCAGAACCCGTGTCGATCTGGTGGTGAAACTTGGATCAACGCGATATCGATGGGAAGGACTCGGCGCCGGAAGAGAAGCGGGACTTCGCTCAAAAAGACCGGCACATAGTCGGCACGGCCCTCGGCCACGGCGCCGCGCACGTTGGCCCCGATGAACAGGTTGTTCACAAAGAAACTGGCGCGGTGCTCGGGCTTGGCGTAGGTGGCATCGCATTCGGTGTGCAAGTGAACGATTTCAACGTCTCGGAGCTCGTCCGCCCGGGCCACGAGGGCATCGATGAGGACCTGGGGAGCCGCAGCCATCCCGTGAACATAAACACGGTCTCCACTCTTGACTGCGGAGACCGCTTCCTCGGGCGAAACGTAGTGGGGCATCTTCAACCTCCATTTTGGGCGATCTCCGAATGCGCCGCACGGGCATGCCTGGGTCCCCTCAGTTCAAAAAGATGACTGAAACATGAATCATTGGTTAGAATAATCTGTATGATGGTGACCGTTGCCGTGATCGGAGGTGGACCGGCGGGCAGCACGCTTGGGGCGATAATCAAGCGCTATTCACCCAAGACGGAAGTTCTGATTCTGGAGCGCGAGGCGTTCCCCCGCGACCACGTCGGCGAGAGCCAGCTTCCCAACGTGTGCGCGGTTCTCGCGGAGATGGGTGCGTGGGACAAGGTCGAACGTGCGGGCTTTCCGATCAAGATCGGCGCGACCTACCGGTGGGGCCGGACGGACGACCTTTGGGACTTCGAGTTCTATCCAGCCCATAAGTTCATCGACGAGCCGAGGCCGGCGCGATACCAGGGGCAACGAACCCAGACGGCCTTTCAGGTCGATCGCGCGGCTTACGACAAGATTCTGCTAGACCATGCAAGAGAGCTGGGCTGCCATGTCCGGGAGCAGTCGAAAGTGGTCGAGGTCGTGCGCTCCGGCGACCGCGTGCAGGGACTCGTCTTGGACGGCGGAGAAGTCGTCCAAGCGAAATACTACGTGGATGCTTCGGGCAACTCGGGCCTCCTGCGGCGTGCGATGGGCGTCGAAATCGACGAGCCCTCGAGTCTGCGCAACGTCGCGTTCTGGGAGTATTGGCGCAACGCCGAGTGGGCCGTGACTGTGGGCAAAGGGGCGACCAAAGTTCAGGTGATGAGCCTGGGCTACGGTTGGCTTTGGTTCATTCCGCTGGGCCCTGACCGAACCAGCGTGGGATTGGTATGCCCGGCGGAGTATGCCAAGAAGTCAGGCAAGAAGCCTCGGGACCTCTATCTGGAGTCGGTGCGCAACGATGCCCGTATAGGCCCCCTCATGCGCCATGCCACCAGCGAAGGGAAGTTCTACACCACCAAGGACTGGTCGTTTGTCGCCCAGAGGCTGACCGGGGAGAACTGGTTCCTGTGCGGGGAATGCGCTGGCTTCGCGGACCCCATCCTCGCTGCTGGATTGACGCTGGCCCAAACCGCGGCAAGGCACCTCGCGTACACGATCATCGCGTTGGAGCGCGGAAAGCTCGACGCGGAATGGCTCAAGCGGCACTACGACGAAACCCAGCGCAAACGCATCGGCCAACACATACGCTTCGCCGACTTCTGGTACACGGCCAACGGCGTGTTCACAGATGTCAAGGAACACACGTCCCGCATCGCCGCCGACACGGGTCTCGACCTTGAACCCGACCTCGCATTCCAGTGGTTGGGGACCGGCGGGTTCATGAACGACAATCCGTTCTTCGCGAGCATCGGGGAGTACAACATCACGGCGATCAAGCAGGTCATGCAGATGTTTCTGGGCAAGCCGTCCGAGTGGGCTATCGGCAAGAACAACGTGTTCAAACTGAATCTGGACGGAGCCAAGCGCGGGTTTGTCCCGATCTTGCACGAGGGACGCATCATTCAGGAGCCCTGCTTCGAAAGAGAAGGGCGGATTCTGCCCGGCGTGGGCATCTTCAAGGTCCTGACGGATATCTTGAGTGTGGAGCATCGAGTCGCCTATATCAACCAGCAGCTTCAGGAGCGGATGAGGGGATTGTTCGGCGATTTGGCTCAGGCCGTGGATGCGGCCCTGCAGTGCCTCGAGGCGATGATCCAGGAGGGCTGGGTGGTCGCGTCGTTCAACCCAAGGGAACCGCTACTGCCCTATCGAACTGGTGAGCAGACGGAGGGGATGCACCCGAACTGGGATGGGGCGCTGCCCAACGTCACTGTAGCGGCCGCATTGCGTTCGGCGGGACAATTCGAAACGAACGCGTAGAACAACGCGGGCATTTATCTGGATTCCGCTGTATAGTATGGCTGTGCAAGGGCAGCTCCATACGAGTCCGAATGGGTTGTTCGGAGGGCGAAGCAGGGGTCCGATCGGACAGGCCGTCGGCGTCCTTGTGCTCGTTGCAGCCGCACTGAGCCTAAGGTGGGTGCTCGACCCACTCTTGGGCCAGCAGGCCGTCTTCAGCACGTTGTTTTTGGCCGTCGTGGCCTGCGCGTGGAAGTGGGGGTTTGCCGCATCGGTCGCAGCCGTCTTCGCGGGAGGGGCTGGAGCCGCCTATTTCTTCCTCAACGAGCGTATGTCTTTCGCTCTGCGGGGCCAAGACGAGGTGCTGGCACTGGCGCTCTTCGTTGCCGCGGGTTTGGGTGTTTGCTGGATTGGGCGTGACATGCACTTGCGTCGAGACTTGGAAGCGCAAAGGATCGAGTCCATCCGCTGGAAGTCGGAAGCCACCTCGGCGGGGGCATCGCAGGCGCTCTCGGAGGCGCGGCTCATGGGCCTCGTCGCTTCGGCGATGGATGGCATCATCACCTTGGACGACAAGTTTAGGATCGTGCTCTTCAACCATGCGGCCGAGGTTATGTTCGGTGTGCGTGCGGAAGAGATGATTGGCTCCGGGCTGGATCGGCTTCTGCCCCGGTCCGTGGCGGGTCAGCATGACGAACTCATCCGTCGCTTTGGCGAGAGCGGCGTGACCAAGAGGCATATGGGCGCCCTAGGCTCGGTCCATGGGCTCCGGAGCAACGGCGAGGAGTTTCCCATCGAGGCGTCTATCTCTCAGATCGACGTGGACGGGAGCAAGTGGTTCACGGTCATCTTGCGCGACATTTCAGAGCGTGAAGAGGCGGAAAGACGCCTGAGGACCACGAACACGCATCTGGCAGCGGCTCTCGAAGCCGGCGGCATGGGCACTTGGACCGTCGATCTGAAGACGATGCGCGTGGAGTGGGACGACGCCAACTGTGCGCTTTGGGGCATCACCCAAGCAGAACTCGGCGACGGTGGGCTTGACTTGGTTTACTCGCTGATTCATCCGGACGATCGGCAGATGATTGCCGATACCACCGAGGACATGTTGCGCGACGGCACCCACGTGAACGTCGAATACCGCGTCCCTCAAAGGGATGGCACCATCAGGTGGCACCAGAGTCGCGGCAAGGTTCATCGCGACGCCCAGGGCAAGCCGATCCACTATGCAGGCGTCACCCTCGACATCACTGCCCGACGGCGCGCGGCCGACCTGCAACTCCGTTCTCAAAAGCTCGAGGCACTTGGCACCTTGGCGGGAGGGATCGCCCACGACTTCAACAACCTCCTGCTGGCCATCAGAGGGAACACCAATCTTGCTCTGGAAGACCTCGAAGCGAGCCATCCCGCCTATTTGAGCTTGGCGGAGATCGATAAGGCCACCACCCGCGCGGCACAGATCGTCAACCAAATCCTCTCCTTCAGTCGCCCGGGCAGCGGCGAGCGCACGGGCATCGACCTGATCGGAGTGGTGAACGAAGCCCTCGACCTCCTCCGCGCGACGACGCCACGAATGATCGAGATCGTGCGGAGCATCCCCGAGGGCAAGCTCCACATTCACGCCGACGCAGCCCAGATGCATCAGGTGCTTGTCAACCTCGTGACGAATGCCATTCAGGCCATCGATGAGCGCGGGACCATCGAAGTCAAGGTGGATCGAGTCCACGTCAATGGCGAGCAGGGTGGAGCCCTCCCAGACTTGCGACAGGGACCATACGCCAGAGTCTCGATCGCCGACGACGGCTGCGGCATGGATCGAGAGACGCTGGCCCGGGTGTTCGACCCCTTTTTCACCACCAAGGAATCCAAGGGTGGCACAGGCTTGGGACTCTCGGTGGTCCATGGCATCCTGCGCAGCCATGGCGGTACGTGTACGGTCTACAGCGAGGTCGGCCATGGCTCGGTCTTTCGCCTCTATCTGCCGATCATCGAGGGCGAAGCGATTCCCGATGCGACGCCAAGGTGCGTGCCGGCCAAGGCCGACGGCCAGCGGATTCTCTATGTCGACGACGAAGAGGCTCTGGTCTTGTTGGCCATCCGGTCGTTGAAGCGTCTCGGGTTTCAAGTGCGCGGTGTTTCTGATCCCGCTGAAGCCCTTGCCCTCTTTGAAGCCGATCCAGAGTCGTTCGACGCCGTGGTGACCGACATCTCGATGCCCGGACTCTCTGGATTCGAGCTGGCCAAGCGTTTGAAGGGCCTCCGGGCCGACGTCCCCATCGTCATGACATCCGGTTTCATCCGCGAATCGGACCGTTCTCAGGCATCCGAGATCGGCGTGAGAGCGTTGATCCTGAAGCCGGACACCGCCACCGAGTTGGCTCAGGTACTCCAGTCGATCTTCTCGGTCATGCCTGCTTCGGATTGAAGGACTCCTAACGTCGAAAGAGAATAATCCGACATGCGACCGCTCAGGCTCGTCTGCGGAGTTCTCTTGCTCACTTGGTCAGCCATCCTCTTCGCCCAGCGCAACGCCATCCGCGACACCTACTCGAAGACCGAGGTGATGGTGCCGATGCGCGACGGCGTCAAGCTGTACACGGGGATCTACGCCCCCAAGGACACGAGCAAGACCTATCCGATCCTGATGATCCGCACGCCCTACGGCTCGGGACCCTATGGCCCCGACGCTTACAAGGGCTCGCTGGGGCCCGCCCGAGCCTTTGCCGAGGACGGCTACATCTTCGTCTATCAGGACGTGCGGGGACGATACATGTCGGAAGGCCACCACATCTACTGCGTGCCGCACATCCCGAACAAAACAGGGAACCAAGTGGATGAGAGTTCCGACGCATACGACACCATCGAGTATCTGATCCGCAACGTGCCCAACCACAGCGGCAAGGTTGGGATCTACGGCGTCTCGCAGCCTGGATTCTATGCCACCCACTCGCTGATCGACGCCCATCCGGCGCTCAAGGCCGTTTCTCCCCAAGCTCCGGTGACCGACCGCTTCGAAGGCGACGACGACCATCGGGGCGGTGCGTTCTCGCTGGCCCAGCGATTCAGCTTCCAACTCGGCTTTGGCGCTCCGAGACCCGAACCGACGGCCACGCCGGGCCGGACGACGTTTCGGATGCCGCACAACGACTTGTACAAGTTCCACCTTGAAATGGGGCCGTTGCCCAACTACCTGCCCATCTTCAAGGACAACCTGTACTGGGAAGAGACCACGCGTGCAGCCGACTACAACGAGTATTGGCAGGTGCGCAACGTGCGGCCCCACTTGAAGAACATCAAGCCCGCGGTGCTGGTCGTCGGCGGGCTTTTCGATGCCGAGGATCTCTTCGGCGCGTGGCAGACCTATCTGACCATCGAGAAGCAGAGCCCGGGAACGGACAACCGCATCGTCATGGGCCCGTGGTCGCACGGCGGATGGCATGGACCTGCCGAGCGCTTGGGGCCCATCGAGTTTGGGTCGAGAACGGGAGATGCGTTTGTCGAAGAAGTCGAGCGGCCCTTCTTCGCACACCACCTTCACGGCAAAGACGCTCCGAAGTTGCCCGAAGCAATGGTGTTTGACACCGGCGTCAACAAGTGGTCGAATTTCGATGTTTGGCCCCCGAGGCTGAGCCAAGAAACCTCGCTCTACCTTCAGCCGCGTGGGCGGGTCGGCATGGGAAAGGCGGACAGCGGCGTAGCCGAGTTTGTCAGCGACCCGGCAGACCCCGTGCCGTTCATCGGTCGAACGGTATCCGGCGTCCCGTCTTCGTTCATGATCGAAGATCAAAGATTTGCCTCGGCTCGATCGGACGTGTTGACCTTTCGGACCGAGCCGCTTGAAGCCGACATGACTCTGGCCGGGCCCATCTCGGCAGAGCTTTACGTTTCGATCACGGGAACGGACGCTGACTGGATCGTCAAAGTGATTGACGAGTACCCGTCCGATGCGCCCACGAACACCAAGGTGACACCTCCGGTCGAACTGGCGAACTATCAGATGCTGGTACGTTGGGATTGCCTGCGGGGCAAGTACCGCGAGTCGCTCTCGCATCCCAAACCCTTCGTTCCGGGCGAAACCACGCTGGTACGAGTTCCGCTGCAAGGCCTGTTTCATACGTTCAAGAAGGGTCACCGTTTGGTGGTGCAGATCCAGAGCTCGATGTTCCCCCTGCTCGACCGTAACCCGCAGACGTTCACAGACATCTACCAAGCCAAGCCTGAACACTTTGTCAAAGCAACCCACCGTGTGCATTTGGGTGGGGCCACGGCGAGTCGCCTGGTTGTGAGGACGCTGTAACCGGGAGGTTCGCCTCTGGGCTTAGTCCAGAGGCGAGCGGGTGATCGGGATGTCGTGCCATCCTGCAAGCGACCGACCTCGCAAACGGGTGGGTGCCTTGAGAAAGCTCATGTCGTAATCGCCACCTTGGGGCAACGTCACAAAGATCTGCGTCCCCGGGCCCTGCAACGGCCCGCCATCGGAAAGGCCATGCTCCCAGCCGTAGCCGCTCAAGCGGAGATCGATCACAGGGCCCTTCGCGCGCAGGATCAGGCCCTCTCGACCCCCTGTGGAGGCGCACACCTCGAACTTGGAGGGCCGCGCGTCCTTGGGCTCACAAAGCAGCGTCCATCCCGACGCCGAGTTCCAATACGCGACGATCAGGGTCTCGGCAGTGTTCAGGCCCTTAACGGAGACTTCCAACCCGACCTTGCGGTCGCCGGGTTTCACCGAGACCTTCTGCTCCCATTGGCGGAGCACTTCGCCCGTCGTCAGCGATACGGCTCGAACAATCAGGTCGTCCTTCGCATTCTCCTGCCCATCGTTGACGCAGTGAACCTTGACGACCGCACCTTGCCGCTCCATGGAAACCAAGACGTCGGCATAGAGGCGGCGGAGGTCATAGGCCGCGGCCTTGTAGTTGCCCCGGCAGTCGACGACCGCCCAGCTCTGGACGGGCCAGCAATCGTTGAGCTGCCAAATCAGTGTGCCCTTGCAGAACTTTGACCGACGGAAGTGCTCGATGCCGAAGCGCAACGCGTCGCGCTGGTTGAGTTGCGTGAAGTAAACGAGGTCGTCCAGATCGCGAGGCTCGGGATAGTGGAGGGTTGTGTAGCCGTTGTAGACCTCGGCCGTCTTGCCCGTCTTGTCATGCCATCGGACCTGCGAACCGTTAGGATCCCTATCGTGCTCACCGAGATAACGGTCCCAGACGTCCATACTGGGAGACGCCGAGAATCCGAACTCCGAGCAGAAGCGGGCGGTGGAGTCGGCGTAGTTGCGCCAGTCGCCCCCGTGCCACACGTTCCAATAGTGCTGGTCGCCGATGCCACCGTCGTTGGACTTCTCTCCGCCCCAGGGGCTGGTCGGAATGTAATCGCGCTCGGTGTCGAGTTCGGCCAAGACTTGGGGCAACACTTCGTTGTAGATGTGCTCGCCGTAGTAGCGGTCGGGGTTGCGCTCCTTGCCGCCCCACGGGCCCTCGAACATGGTGAGGTTCTCGTTGTTGCCGCACCAAAGAGCCAAACTGGCACGGTTGCGAAGGCGCTTGACGTTGGCGACGGCTTCGCGGCGGGCTTCTTCCTGAGCATCGGGGCCGTCTGGATAGTAGGCGCAACCGTAGGCGAAGTCTTGCCAGATCAGAATGCCCACCTCGTCGGCGATGTCGTAGAACGCATCGGTTTCGTACAACCCGCCACCCCAGACGCGAAGCATATTCATGTTCATGTCCACGGCTCGAGCAAACTGATCGAAGAGTTGCGAGGGGGTGATCGCAGAGGGGAACGAATGGTCTGGGATCCAGTTGGCTCCTCGGGCGTAGATGGGTACACCGTTCAGCACGAATTGGAACGACTGCCCATATTCGTCCTCCTCTCGCCTTAGCCTGATCGTTCGGAGACCGAATCGTCGCTCTTCGACATGGAAGCCGCCCGAGAGTGTCTCGATTTCCACCTCCAGGGTGTAGAGGTGCGGCTCGCCGAGGTCGTGTGTCCACCACAGATAGGGCTCTTTGATGCGGAGTCGCCCGCTCGGACCAACGGGCAGCCGCTCTCCGTCCGGGCTGATCACGCTCAAGGTCGCCTTGGCATCTCCTTCAATGACCCAATCGAACGCCAATTCGACCGAGCCATCCTTCTTGTGGTCCTGGCGGATGTGGACGTCCTCCAGGCGCGCCGCGTACTCGAGAAGGCGCACAGGCTGCCAGATGCCGCAGGACACGAGGCGGGGCCCCCAATCCCAGCCGAACATATACTGAGCCTTCCTAACGAACGAGCGATCGAAGAAGTTGGCGCAATCGGGACGCAGACCCTCGGCGGCCAGATAGTCGGCCTTCAGAGATTCGCCGATTCGTGTCGCTGCGAGGAACTCCACCAGCAGTTCGTTCTCGCCTTCCCGCAAGCGATCGGCCACATCAACTTCCAACGGCACGTGCATGTTGGCGCTGTGCCCGATGACCTCGCCGTTCAAGGAGATGGTGGCGATGGTGTCCAGGCCTTCGAAGCGCAGGACGCGCCTCGGCAAACCATCCTTAGGCTCCCAAACGAATCGGCAGCGATACGTCCAATCCTCTTGGTCCACCCACTGGACTCCCGCTTCGTGCATGCGCTCGAACGGGTCGGGAATGATTCCGGCTGCCTGAAGATCGAGATGGACGTGGCCCGGAACTTCGGCGGGCAACCAAAGGCCCTTGCCGGCTTGGGCGCGGGCAACGAACTCCCATCCGTGGGAGAGAGTGGTTTGGAGCACGACCTAGGATACCGCCCGCTCGGTCGTTGCCACCCCGAGAAGGCACAATGCGGAATGTCGCAAAATCCGTACTCCATTCGCGGCGGCGGGG
>JBDHZD010000019.1:0-44343 GCA_039811705.1 Fimbriimonadaceae bacterium
CTCGACGGGATTGGCGGCCGAGCGATTCCGCATGGATATCATTTCGAGCAATATCGCCAACGCGAACTCGCCGACCACGGCCTGCCCGTGCCGCATGGTGTTTGCTTACGACGCGGAGATCTCCTCCCTGAGCCATTCGGACGCGCCATCGTGAAGCCGAACGCCCAGGGATCGACCATTGGCCTTTCTTTCGTCTCGGAGTGGAGCGACCTTCCGCGGGCTTTGGAGCACGCTTTCAGGTACGACGCGTCGGTTCTCGTCGAGGAGTGGGTCGTTGGGACGGAAGTTTCGGTGCCTGTCCTTGGCGATCGTGTGTTGCCCGTCGTGGAGATCGTTCCGGCTTCCGGACGATACGACTTCGCTTCGAAGTACCAGCCCGAGGCAACGCTAGAGATCGTGCCCGCCCGGCTGACCCACGATCAGACG
Organism: Fimbriimonadaceae bacterium; assembly: GCA_039811705.1. GTDB lineage: Bacteria > Armatimonadota > Fimbriimonadia > Fimbriimonadales > Fimbriimonadaceae > UBA2387. The sequence goes on from JBDHZD010000019.1 coordinate 427, forward strand.
CGTCTGGCCCAGTCCTATGCCCTGCGCGCCCATCGGGCGCTGGGTTGCCGGGGTGCGACGCGTACAGACATGATTGTCTCGGAAGGCCGCATCGTGCTCTTGGAAGTCAACACGCTGCCCGGGATGACCTCGACTTCCCTGTTGCCGAATTCGGCTCGGGCTGTCGGCATCGGCTTCGACGACTTGGTCAGGTGGATCGTGGAGGAGGTCCGCAACCGACATGCCGAAGGCAAAGTCCAAAGCCAGGCCTAAACGCAAGCGCGCCGTCTTCCGCCCCGCCCCCCAGTTTTGGTGGATGCTGGCCGTCGCGAACACGCTGGCCGGTGTTGCGCTGAGTCCCATCACTGCGGCGCACAAGGTGGTGGTGCTGGGTGCCGAACCCTTCGACCATCAGCGCATCACGGAGAGTCTGGCCCCGATGAAACGCAAGCGCTGGACCGACGATTCCGGACGGTTGGCAGAGGCCAAATTGCTCGAACTGCCCGACGTGGAATCAGCTCGCGTGGAACGCAACCTGTTTGGCCGGGGCCTGGTTCGATTGACCTACCGTCAACCCATCGCGCGCGTGGCCGGCGCCAAAAGCATCGCCCTCGACGCGCACGGCATCCCCTACCCGACGAAGCGCGCTCTCGAGGGACTGCCGGTCGTACGCTTCGAGGGGGACATGGTCGGCACGTCGGGTTCGCTGTGGGCCACGTGGAACGCCAAAGCGGTCGCCGAGGTGTGCCGGGGCCTTCCCAGAATCGACAAGTACGGTCCCTTCGAAGTCTTCGTCCAGCAGACGGGCGTATTATGGTTAAATAGGCTGTCCGGCGGTCAGGTCAAGTTAGGTTCGCAGCAGTCGCTCGACGCCAAGTTGGATGCGTTGGAGACGATCCTGGGCGATCAACCCGATCTGCTCGCGCCAGGCAGAACCCTGAACGTGTCCAACCCGGCGGGGGCCGTGGTTGGATCGGGTCAGGGAGGCACCCCGTGAACCCATTCGCGACCCGCTCGTCCGGATATCAGTGGATTTGGCCCACCAGCGCAATGGCGCTGGTGTTGGGCGTCATGCTCACGATGGCTTGGATCACAGCCCAGACGCGGCAGTCGAGGTTCAGCGAACTTCCCACCGATGTGCGCGACCGTCTCAACTCGGCTTCCCTCGACTTCCAGGGCGAGTACTTCAAAGTGCAACAGGAACTGAAGTCGCTTCGAGAGAGCTTTGGCGAGTTGCGCGAAGAGAACACCAAACTCCAGAACGCGGTGGCCGACCAAACCAAGTCGTCTCAACTGCTCAACGAAAGCCTGCAAGAGGTCAAGACGTTCGCGGGCCTGACGGAGGTCGAGGGCCCAGGTCTCATGATCACCCTGCGCGACGCCAAGAACGCACCCGAGGGTCTTGGAGATTACGCCGTGATCCACGATATCGACGTGCTCAAGGTGGTGAACGAGCTCTGGAACGCCGGAGCCGAGGCGATCAGTGTGAACGACCTGCGTGTCGGCCCGCACACCAATTTCCGGTGCGTGGGAAGCGTGATTCTCGTGGATCGAGTGCAGATCGCGAGCCCGGTGGTCATCCGAGCCATTGGCGACCCCAAGACCCTGGAAGGGGCGCTCGACCTACCGCTTGGCGTTCTGGCGGAGATTCGTCAGGTGGAGCCCGCCATGGTCAAGACGGAACGGGTCGAGAACATGCGCATGCCGGGTTTTGCCGGTTCGACCAAGCCGAAATTCATGAAGGCGGTGCCGCCGAAAGGCTGAGTCCGTGATCTTCATCCCCTTCATCGCGCTGTTTGTTGGCATCGCCCTGGGCCTGTTGTTCAATCAACCTCTGCCCGGCATCGCGGGAACGTACCTTGCTCTGGCGTGCGTGGCTGGACTCGACTCGGTGCTGGGCGGCGTGCGCAGCGCGTTGGAGAGCAAGTTCGACAGCGAGATTCTGGTGACCGGGTTCGTGTCGAATACGCTGATTGCTTTTGGCCTAGGCTATCTTGGCGACCAGATCGGTCTCAATCTGTTTCTCGCCGCCGCGCTCGTGCTTGGAGGGAGGATTTTCACCAATCTAAGCGTAATCAGGCGGTACGGCATCACTCGACTACGCGACGCACGCGCGCGAAGGGAAATGCTCAACCAAGACGCCGCGCCAGGACCCAAACCATGAACGAGCAAACTTTCGTTCTCGACCTTGGCACCTCGAAAGCCGCCATCCTCGCGGTGGAACCCGACGTCGTCGGCCACCCGCACATCACAGCGGCTGCCACCGTGCCCTCCAAGGGAATGCGACGAGGCCAGATCGCTGACGTGGACCTTGCGGCGGTCACGATCGATGAGGCGTGCCGCAAGTTGCAGCAACTCTGTGGCCGCGAGGTGGGGACGTTGGCGCTGGGCATGGGGGGCGCGCACTTCGAGTGTTCCACGGCGCAGGGGTTTGTTCCCGTTTTCCCTGCCGGGCGATCGATCACTCCAGAAGACATCCTTCAGGTTCTCAACCACAGCCGACAAGTCCCCGTGTCCCCGGGGCGCGAGCAGATTCATGCGTTGCCGCGCGAATTCCGGGTCGATGGCAAACGTGGTGTGCGTGAACCAGTGGGAACACCCGGATCCAAGTTGGAGGTATTGACGAGCATCGTCACCAGCCGCAGCAGCGACCTCGCCCATGCCGAACGCGCCACCGAACTGGCGGGAAGGCGGCTCGATCAGATCGTTCCCGTCCATGTCGCCGCAGGTCTTGGAGTGACCACGGATCCCGAGCGGGAGGCAGGGGTCGCTGTGTTGGACTTTGGCGCTGGTTCGATCACGATCGGTATTTACCTCTCCGGTGGCTTGGCCGCCCTGGCCTCCGTGCCGATCGGGGCGCAATCGATCACGAACGACATCGCCGCCTTGCTGAAGACTTCCACCGACGAGGCGGAACGCCTGAAGACGCATCACGGCGCGGCTCTTGCCGACGACGCGGGGGATCATGAATCCGTTCAGGTGTTGCAGGAGGAGCATGACAAGCCGAGGGACATGAAACGCCGCGTGCTGTGCGAGATCATCGAGTGCCGCGCGCGCGAACTCGCACGGCTGGCGGCCGATGCCGTCGTAGGTACGGGCGTCGCCCACGAAATACGGTCCGTGGTGGTCACGGGAGGCGGGAGTCTGCTCAAAGGTTCGGGCAATGTGTTCGCCGAGGCCTTCGACGGGGTACCGTTATCGGTCAGGACGCCGCAAATCGGTGGAGCCTTCGGTCCCGTGGTCAGTAAGCCCGCGATGGCCGCGAGTCTGGGTCTCGCCAGGTTTGTGTTCGCTGCCAGCGCAACCGATCTCGTTCCGGCGACGGGCGATTCGGGCGGCTGGAAACAACGGGTCCGGTCGCTGTGGTCGGTCATTGGCGGCCGTAACTGAGTCTCGGTATAGTGGTGCATCTTGGAATCAGGAAACGACGTGAGCAATAACGCGATCATCAAAGTTGTCGGAGTCGGCGGTGGCGGGTCCAATGCGGTCAATCGCATGGTGGATTCGGGCATTCGGGGCGTGGAGTTCATCGCGATGAACACCGACATTCAGGCCCTGGACCAAAGCCGGGCGGGCAAAAAGGTCCAAATCGGCACCAACCTGACACGAGGTCTGGGAACCGGCGGCAACCCCGAGATCGGGCGCGCCAGCGCCGAAGAAAGCCGCAACGACATCCGCAAGGCGCTCGAAGGTGCCGACATGGTGTTCATCACCGCGGGCATGGGTGGCGGCACGGGCACCGGCGGCGCGGCCATCGTGGCCGAGATCGCCCGCGAGATGGGTGCGCTTACCGTAGCGGTGGTCACGCGGCCGTTCACCTTCGAAGGCGGGCGTCGCCGACGCCTCGCTTCCGAGGGCGTCTCGTCGCTCATCGGCAAGGTGGACACGATCATCACCATCCCGAACGACCGATTGCTCAGCGTCGTCGAGCGCCGCACCACGCTGGCCGATTCGTTCCGCGTGGCGGACGACGTGTTGCGCCAAGGCGTGCAGGGCATCAGCGACATCATCACCGTCCCAGGTCTGATCAACGTAGACTTCGCCGACGTGCGTTCGATCATGCAGGACGCCGGACCCGCTCTGATGGGCATCGGCTACGGCGTCGGCGAGCAGCGCGCGCTTCAGGCCGCGCAAAGCGCCACCAACAGCCCCCTGCTCGAGCAGACGATCCACGGCGCGAAGGGATTGCTGGTCAACATCACCAGCTCTCAAGACTTGACCCTGAGCGAAGCCACCGAGGCGATGGAGTACATCCAGGGCCTGTGCGACGAAGAGGACGCGAACATCTTCTTCGGCACCGTGGTGGACGCCGAAATGGACGGCTCGGTGCGCATCACGGTTTTGGCCACGGGCTTCACCGACCAACCGAACGAAACTCAGCCGCGCGAGGCGTTCTCCCGCCCGCAACCGCGCCAAGTCGAACAACCCGTTCAGCAACAGCCCGCCCCGCGAACGCAAGCCGAATCGGCTCGCCGCACGGTTTGGGACCGCATCCAGAACCCGCAGACAGCCCGCGAGGAGGCCAAGCCGGCGACGCCGCCCGCCGCTACTCCGTCGGCTCAGCCGGAAGCGGAGTCGTTCGACGAGAGCGACCTCGACATCCCGGCGTTCATTCGCGAGCACAAGCGCCGAAACCAGTAGCCGTCCGCGCTGACGAAAGTTTGTAGCGATCGGCTGCGCGAGTCCCGAACGCACCAGGCACCACAGGCGTTCCTTGCACTATGATGCTCGCGATTGTTGCTGCTCAGATCGTCGCCACTTCCCTGACAATCGCAGGGGGTCCGGTCGGCTTCGAGCTGCAATCAAGTACCCTGACCCTTGCGGAAGCAACGGGCGTCCGGATTCGAACCGCGGACCTTGCCAACTCTAACGACCACGAGGAGTACCTTCGCCAACTCGACGGCGCCGCGCAACTTGGCGTCAAGGTGGTCTACCTGACGGCTCCGTGGGATCCGGACCCCGTATGGCAGAGCGACAGGCTTGTTGCCTTCGAACGAAACGTACTGGCGGCCAAGACTCGCGGCTTGCGCCCCATCATCAACGTAGGGACCTGGAATCGCAATGGCGATCCGGCCAACCCTTGGTACCCCTACTGGCCCAGGGACGAGGCTCAGCGAGCATCGCTCGTCGCCTATGTGCTCGAGATCTTTCGGTTGAGCCAGGGTGCAGAGGTCGTGGTGAGCAACGAACCCAATCGAGAAGCTGTCTCCGAGGAAGACCTGAGGGATTACTGCCGCAACCTCATCGCGATTTCAACGGCTAAGGACGCCGCCGGAATCCCAGGAAAGCTTGTTGGCTTCTCAGGCTCGACGAACGACCGGGGGAACTCTCTCAAGGGTCCTAATGGGGAGAGGATGCAGGCGATCGACATCCGCCGGTTTCATGCCGTCGCTACAGAGATGTCCTTGTACGAACACCTTGATGCGGTTTCCGTCCACGTCTATCCGCCGAGCGGCACATTCAACGGATATGGTCCGGAACAGAAACTGCTCAATGCTGGAGGCCGAGAACCCTCTCCGCCCCGCACACGAACGCGACAAACCCGTGTTGTGGAGCCAGTGCTCGCACCGATTCTGATCAAGGCACGACAGCTTGGGCTCCCGGTATTGGTCCTTGAAACTGGCGCGCCGTCGGTCTTCACCTCCGAACGTGACCAAGCCAGCCTTGTTCTGCGCGGACTCCTATCCAGCTTGGCCGCTGGCGCAACCACGTGCAGCATCTATGAATTCAGCGACAGCCCACCGACGAAGGACGCGGAGGACGAGTTCGGTGTTGTCTACCGGGTCGGAGCGGAAAAGCCGTCCGGAAAGGCATTGCGCCAGTTGCTCGGCGCGTTGGGCACGTACCGCTTCGAGTCGTGGGTATATGAGGGACAAGAGCGCTATACGGCCACGTTTGTTAGTCCGAGTGGCCGGAAGCGCGTCCGCTGGAGTGCAAGCGAGGCAAGTGCAAACACCTCGTTCCCCTACATACCGAAGGTCTCGGACTAGACCTTTGGCTCTACGCGAATGGATCCACGTCGTCGTCGACAACGGCTCGGGGCTCGGTTCGCGGCGCGACCGAGACCTTGCCGTATTGACGGATGATCGCCGCCGCATCGGCATCTAGGGGCGCACGGTGCAGTTCGCGCAGCAAATTGGCCATGTCGTTGTCTTCGGCCATCTTCGAGAGCAGGTCCGCGATCTCGTTCGGGTTGCCACGCATCTGCCGCGCGCGTTCCGCTACCAGTTCCCTTAGGGAGCGGTCGGCGGCTCTGGGGTACTTCCGCAAGCCGTCCGAGCCCCTTAGGCATGGCGGGATGGGGAATCGCACGAAGATGGGCTGCGCGAAGTGCGGGTGTTTGATGAGCACTTCCCCGGTGGGAAGTGTGGCGAGCTTTTCCTTCACCGCAGGCGTGAAGTAGCTGTAACCGGGCTGGGCGAGTTCCTCCGCCTCGATGTGCCCAAAGGCGTGCGAGGCACTGTTGCCCACGACTTCCTTGTCCACGCGGCTGCGGAACTGCTGCGCCCCAAACAGCGTCAGGCCCATATACCTTCCGCGGGCCGAAATGTCCTTGAGCGCAGAGAGCACGTACGTTTCGCCGCCGCCGGAGGGCGCGTACTTGTTGAGCTCGTCCACGACCACGATGAGCCGATCGACGCCCAGCTTGCGGTCCTCCATCAGGTCCTGAATCTGGCTGATGAATGCCGAGAACACCAGGTCTTTGGCGTCGGAATGCAGTTGCGACACGTCCACCACCACCACGGAGCCCGGCTCGAATCGCTTGCTCAATGGCCCGAGCGTCTGACCATCGTGCGAGATCAGTCCCGAGTATCGGTGCTGAAGGTTGTTCAGACGGTTCAGAACCTTACGCATGGTGAGCGGGTGCTGAACGGCCTTCCCCTCTCCCCCATCCGCCTGACGCAACTCAAGTTTGATGATTTCCAGCAGGTCTCCGAGCGTCTTCGCTTTGCGGTCGGCACTGGCACCCGGAGGACGACCTTCTGCCATCACGTACTTGTCCTTCAGGTGGCCCAAGTAGCCCGAGGCCTTGGCGTCGAGGTCTTCGCGCCCCACCAGAACCTCGAAGTTGTCCATGATGTCCTGTAGGCCGAAGGCGAACGGGCGCGTGGGGTTGCCTGCCTCGACCTCCGCACCAAAGCGAACGGTGTTCAACTCGCCCTCGGCGACGAGCTTGTAGGGAGCGTAGTACTCGACGTTCTCAAACGGCTTGGCTTCGATGCCGCACCGTCGATAGATTTCCAGTTGATCCGGAGGAATGATGTGCTCTGGTTCCTTGTCCAGATAGAGCAGGTCGCCGCCCTTCGTGTTGAACAAGAGGGTCGCCACGGTCGGTGCTCCGGGGGTGGATTGGCTGTGCGTGAAGATGGACTTCAGCAAGAACAGGATGTAGCTGGTCTTGGCGGCCAGTCCCGACGTGCCCGTGATATTCAGGTGCCCCGCTTCCGAACCGAGCAAAAAGTCGCGGTGCAGATGGACGGGGACAGGGTTCTCCTTGCCTCCGTAGCACCCGCAAGCGATGCCGAACTGCTGCCGGAACTCGTTGGTGCGGAGCGCCTTCTGAACGTCGTCCTCCGACGCGAGGTAGACGCGACCGATGGGCACCGCCCCGACAGGCTCTTCGGGTTCGCGGCGTAATACGGCGGCCTGGAACATGCGGATATCCTCGCGCATGGTCGGCGGGGTGATCGTCGCATCGCCCCCCATCGAAAGGAACTCGTGCAACGGGCTCTCCAAGTCGTTGAAGGCGAACGCCTCGACGACGATTCCGTACACCGTGACTTGGGCGTCGTCCACCGTGGCCTCGACGCGCACGATCGAGCCGATGCCGATACGCTCGCGGGGTCGGGCCCAGAACTGGAACGTGTAGGCCGTGCTGGGCTTGCGCTCGGTGCCGATGACTCGGCCGATTTCCTTGCTGATGTTGGCTTCCATGATCATCCTAAGAGTTGCGCGATGCGCCCATCGGTGGGCTGGAGCGCACGGAGGTATTCCTCGATCCAGCGGATCGGATAGAGCAACTTGTCGTGGCGTAGGTCGGGCAGGCTGGTCGGCATACGTTCGTGGAGCAACCATCCCGCAATCTCGTCGGCTCGATTCAGGTATTCGGTCTCCGGCGGCATTTCGACGCGGATCAGCCCGTACAGCGAGGACTTGTCGGGACGGGCGTGCAGCCGAAGGTAGAAGCTGTACACGTCCGCTTGGTTCTTGCTGACCTTGGGTTTGAACACGGGCGTCCTTTCACCCGCCCGGAGGCCAAGCACGACCATCGCCCGCTCTCTCGAGCGAAAATGTTGCGTTGCGTGGGATTTGATCACTCCGACGACAAACTTGTACGACCCGTCTTCGCGCTTGGCGTTGGTCAGGTTGCCATCGGTCAGCAAGACGCCGTGGTCGAATCTCTGCAGCAATCTGGTCTCTTGGTCGTTGCGTACGTCCGAAATCTTCTTGATCAAGTCGTTCCTGACCTTCTCGATCGGGGCCTCGGGATCGCCGCTCACGGCCATGACCTCGAACGCCTTGGCGATCTCGGCGCGCCCCTCGACAAAGGTCGGCATGTACAACGCGAACTTCTCCATCCGCCAATCCGGACTCGGAGAGACCATGGACCTGTTCACTCTCTCCACGATGGCCGCCGATGTATGCGCCAAGTAGACAGGAAACCCGAGGTGGTCTCCGACCGGCACCGACCTTTGCGCGCCATCCATGAAGTGCGTGAACCCTGTGCCGCCCGAGCCCGCAACTGGGATCGCACGCATTTCGCCTGGCTCGACGAGGGGCGGGTCTTCGGCGTCCACGTCCTCCGGCGCAAAACGCATCCCCTCTTCGCCCCGGTAGGCGCCCGGCTGGTACACCCTGAACGCAGGGAACTCCGAGGCGATTTTCCTCAACGTGATCCGCTGCTGCATCGCTCTAGTATGCAAGACGAACGTCTACTTGTGCAAGGTTGACCGGCAACGGCGGATACACTTGTTGGGTGACCCGCGACGACTTGGACTCCACCGACTTGGCCTTGCTCGAACTGCTTCAGCAAGACGCGAGACAGTCGCATGCGGAACTCGGTCGCGCCGTCCACCTATCGCCACCGGCGGTGGCCCAGAGGTTGAAGAGACTGGAGCGGCATGAGGTCTTGCGTGGCTACCGCGCCGTCGTCGACTTGGAAGCCGTCGGCTTGGGCGTCACCGTGTTCGTCCAGATCACGCTCTCGCTGCACGAGGCCGAACCGATCGAGTCGTTTCGTGATTTCGTGCGGCAGGTTCCCGAAGTGCTCGAGTGCCACAACGTCAGTGGCGATTTCGATTATCTGCTGAAGGTCGTGGCCCAGGACATCGCCGCCTACGAGGCGCTCGTCCGCTCGACGCTCAGCCGGGCTCCCGGCGTCGCACGCATCCAGTCGTTGTTTGTGCTCAAGACTTCGAAACACGGGGGGCCGCTTCCCTTGCCTCGGCTTGCGTGAGCCCCCAGCACGATTGGCGTCATTGAAAGCAGTGCCGGAGCGGTGCGGCGCGATTGGTCACAATAGAAGACACGCCCAGATGTTCGACCGTAGCCAGATCGACGATATACGCATTGAGAATGCCCGTCCGCTGATGCCGGCGGCCATCCTGATCGAGGAGATTCCGCACACGGAGGCGACGGCGGAACTGGTCTACCAAGGTCGTCAGACGGTCCGCAACATCGTGGCCGGGCACGATCCTCGTTTGCTGGTCGTGATCGGCCCCTGCTCGATCCACGATCCTGCTGCAGCGCTCGACTACGCCGGGCGTCTGGTGGAAGCAGCCAAAGCCTATCAAGACCAGCTGGTGCTCGTCATGCGGAGCTACTTCGAGAAGCCGCGCACCACGGTCGGGTGGAAAGGCTTCATCAACGACCCCGACCTCGACGAGTCGCACCAGATCAACAAGGGACTCCGCGCGGCCAGACACCTGTTGCGGGATCTGGCCGCGATGGGCCTGCCCGTTGGGACCGAATTTCTCGACATGACGGTGCCGCAGTTCATCGCGGACTTCGTCTCGTGGGGCGCGATCGGCGCGCGAACGGTGGAGAGTCAACCGCATCGCGAACTCGCGTCCGGCCTTTCCATGCCGATTGGGTTCAAGAACAACACGGATGGGCACGTCCAATCGGCCATCGATGCGATCCTCGCCGCGAGTTCGCCGCACTGGTTTTCGTCAAACACCAAGCACGGCGTGGCGGCCCACTTCAGGTCCACGGGCAACCCCGACTGCCATGTCATCTTGCGGGGCGGCTCGAAAACCGGGCCCAACTTCGACCCGATGAGCGTCCGAGCCACGGCGAACGCCTTGTCGCGCGCTGGGCTCAACGAGCACGTGATGGTGGACTGCAGCCACGGCAACTCGGGCAAGGACCCCGCGCGCCAAGCCGAGGTCGCCTCAAGCGTGGCCCGCCAAATCCGCGAGGGTTCGCCCTACATCTTGGGCGTGATGATCGAGAGCAACCTGATCGGTGGCCGGCAAGACATCGGGCGGCAGGAGCTGGTGTACGGCCAGAGCGTCACCGACGCCTGTCTTTCGTTCGAGGACTCGATTCCATTGCTGGACGAACTCGCCGAGGCTGTGGCGTCCCGTCACCCCGTTGAGGCGCAACGTTGAGCGAGTACGTGGTCATCGGGACGATCACGGGCGCTTTCGGCTTGAAGGGCGAAGTCAAGGTCGAACCCAATACCGAGTTCGAGGAGCGCTTTCAACCTGGGCGCCATGTGCGCATCGCGGGCGTCGTGCGCGAGATTCGCAGTTGCCGATGGCATCAAGATCGTGCGTTGCTCCTTCTCGATGGCGTGACCGACGTGGACGCCGCCAAAGCGCTCCAGTTCCAACGGGTGGAGGCGCTGGCCAGCGAGCGCCCCGAACTCGACGAGGACGAGTTCTTGCTGGAAGACCTCGTAGGGTTGCCGGTACGCACCGAGGACGGCACCGAGTTGGGCTTGGTTGACAACGTCTTGGCGTATCCGGCGCAAGACCTATTGAAGGTTGGCGATCTGCTGATCCCGTTTATCGACGAGTTCGTGCTGGAGTGCGACCTGGAGTCAGGCTTGGTCGTCAAACTCTTGCCGGGCATGGAGCCCGGCGCCGAATGATCGGGGGCGGATCGGGACTGGTGTCTCGTCCGGTCTTCAAAACCGTGCAGGACGTCTATGGGCGTCTGGTGGGTTCGATTCCCACACGCTCCCGCCAACGTTTGCTTGGGTAAGAATCGGCGGCTAGAGCTTTTCGACTTGATTGAACTCGAGTTCGACGGGCGTGTCGCGGCCGAAGATGTTGATGAGCACCTTTAGGCGCTCGCGCTCGGCGTTGACTTCCTCGATCTTGCCGCTGTAGTCCACGAACGGACCGTCCACGACCCGGATCGTCTCGCCCTTCTCCCAAGAGACCTTGGGGGTCATTTCGCTGGTCTCCAGGTTGCGGAGAATGCGTTGGACCTCGTAGTCCTCGAGAGGCACGGGTCGGTTGCCGCTTTGGACGAAGCCGGTCACGCCACTCGTGGACTTCACGAGCTTGAACGCTTCGTCGGTCATGACCATCTTCACCAGGATATAGCCCGGAAAGACCTTTTTCTTGACCACCGTGCGCTTGCCCGCCCGCATGGCGGACTCTTGCTCGGTGGGGATGAGGACGTCGTCGATGTCGACTTCCCAGAGGTGTTGAACTTGCGCGCGGCGCGTGAGAACGTCCTTGACCTTGTTCTCATGCCCGGCGATGGTGTGCACTGCGTACCAAGACTTCGGCATGGGATCCTCAGCGGGTGTTCTGCATCAAAAGGTCGAGGGCGCTGCCCACAAGCAACCCCATGAGGAAGAGCACGAGCACCAGGAGCCCGCAGATGACCAGCACGACGCCGGTCAAACGGTTGGTCTCGGGGCGAGAGGGCCAGGTGACCCGCTTCATCTCGCGGATGACCTCGTTGATGAACGTCTTGAAACCGCGCCGCATGCGCGGCACGGGAACCGAACCCGATGGCCGAGTGACTTTCGCTTCTTCCATTCTGGACCTGATCACGCCCGACGGGCGCGGGACCGTTGGGGGATGAGCGCATTATAGCGCAAACAAGGCTTCCCTCGCCTGTCTAGGCCCTTCGAATCTCGAGGACGTCGTAGATCTGCCTGCCCAACGGCGCTTCGACCGTGACGTGCTGGCCAACGGTGGAGCCCAGAAGGGAGGAACCCATCGGCGACTCGTTCGAGATGTAGTCGCGGTCGGGGTCGGACTCGACGCTGCACACGATGCGGACCTCGAATTCCTCTCCGTATTGGGTATCGCGCACCTTGACAAAGGATCCGATGCCCACGTGGTCGGTCGGGATGTTTTCAGGTTCGAGCACCCGGGCCGTGGAAAAGAGCATCTTGAGGCTCCCGATGCGGTTTTCCACCATCGCCTGCTCGAACTTCACCTCGTCGAGTTCGCTGTTGTCCTCGCTGAACTCGCCGTGTTGCTGGCTGTCGCGGATGCGGTCTGCAATTTCGGGCCGCTTCACCATCGTGAGGTGGTGAAGTTCCTCCTTCATGCGCTGGTAGCCTTCCGGGGTCAGCCAGGTTTCGGAACCTGCTTCGACGTGGGTGGGGTGGTCGCTCATCTTGTTCTTGTGTCGCCGACGCGGTGGTGCGGTGCGCTATTATAATCCGCGTGCGTCGCCTTTTCAACGGACGAGCCCTATCATCGGTTCCATCGGTTGGATCCAAAGGGTCATTCCGGTGGTCGCCGCCGGCGCGGATGTTCCGTTTAGGGTTCTTGGTTGGAACGCTTGCGTCAAGCTTGTGTTCAGCACAAGTTCACAGTGAATCGCTCTTCACTTTGGCGGGTTCGGACGTCCAGATTGTCGTGACCAAAACCAGCGTGCCATTCGATCAAGTCGAAGTCACGATCGTTCAGGAGGACTACCCACCCGATCTGTTGCGGCAACAAATCGCCGCACTTGGCGCACGGCTCGATTCCGAGATCCGTGGTCTGGTCGTCGAGACAAAGGACTTGGGTGGAGACCGTCCGTTGCGCTTTCTTCGGGCGCAGTTCGGCGCCTTTGGGATCGCCGACGCCTCGACGGGAGCGATTCGACTTCAACCTGTGGCTCAAGCTTTTGCGGGCGCCCCTCAAGGCCACACGGTGGACGCCATCGCTCTCAACGTGGTTGGCATGGCTCCCACGCCGCAGACGTTGAGAGCTTTCGCGAACGAAACCGCCGCCATCGAAGGGAGATGGAATTCGAATCCGCCCTTCCTAGAGTACATGATCGTCCTCCGGTCGCAGAATCCGGACAAGATCACGATTCCGGACACGTTGGTGCGTGAGACGCCGGCAGAACCCGCTCCATCCATCGGTGGCGGGATTCCCGCTGGCATCCTCGCAGCGCTCGTCGTCGTTGGCGCCCTCGCAGTGGGTGCTTTGGTATACTTCGCCGTGCTCGGCTCAGGTTCAAAACGCTGATGCGGCGGTAGGCCGGGTGTGGCTGCTACACGAAGCCACGGAGGGATATGTTGGACGCTTCCACAATCACAATGCACCAATTGATCGACGTCGGATACGAGGTCAGAGCTTCCGACGTCATGGTCAAGGGAGGTTCGAGGCCCTTCATGAAGAAGGACAGCCAAGTTCAGCCCTTGCCCGGAGAATGGCCGGTCATCGACCCCGTCAACGTGCACCGCATGCTCAGCGAGTTGATGACCGAACGCCAAAGGGAGCACTTCGCAGCTCACCACGAAATGGACTTGGGCTTCAACGTGGGTACGCATTGCCGCGTCCGAACCAACGTTTACAAGCAACGCGGCGTGACTGCGGCGGTTTGCCGCATCATCCCTCTGACCATCCGCGGCTTGGAAGAACTGGGCATGCCGCCCTCGCTGGCCGAGGTTGTGAAACACCGACAGGGCCTGGTGCTCGTCACGGGACCGACCGGCTCGGGCAAGACGACGACGCTTGCGGCGATGATCGACATCATCAACCGCACGCGCAAGGCCCACATCGTCACCGTCGAAGACCCGCTCGAATTCGTCCACCAGGACAAGGAAGCCTACGTCAGCCAGCGAGAAGTCGGCATCGATACAGACGACTTCGAGCCGGCACTCCGCGCCGTGGTCCGCGAAGCGCCCGACGTCATTCTGATCGGCGAAATGCGCGACATCAAGACCATGAACGTTGCCCTTCAAGCCGGTGAGACGGGCCACTTGGTTTTTTCGACGGTGCACACGTCCAGTGCCTACGAAACGTTGGACCGCATCATCAACATGTTTCCGCCGCACGAGAAGAACCACCTGTGCCTTCGCCTTGCTGGCTCGTTGCGCGCCATCATCGCCCAAAAGCTCGTCCCGCGCGCGGACGGAGATGGCCGCGTGGCCGCGTGCGAGATTCTCGTCGCTTCCCCCACGGTCAGCAAGAAGATCGAAGATGGGCATTTCACGGACCTGTACGACTTGATGCGCGAGCCCGACAACTATTGGGGCATGCAGACGATGAACCAGAGTCTGGTGAAGCATGTCAAGGACGGCCTCATCACGGCCGAAACGGCCATGCAATACGCTGGCATCCTCTCCGAACTCAAGCAGATGTTGCGACGCTGAACTGGAGCACCTTTGGCCGCCACCGACAAGCTCGACAATCTCCTGAGAGAACTGGTCGCCCGCGAGGCGAGCGACTTGCACATCAAGGCGGGCAACCCACCCGTGATGCGGATTCACGGCAAGCTGACGCGATCGAACCATCCGCCGCTCTCGCCCGAGGAGACACGCGAGCTTCTGCTGAGCATTCTCAACACCGACCGAAAAAAGCGGTTGGACGAGTTCAAGGAAGTCGACCTCTCCTACATGGTCCCCGGCCTTTCGCGGTTCCGGGTCAACATGTTTTGGCAACGCGGCAACATCGGCGCCGTTTTCCGCGTGATCCCTTTCAAGGTCAAGACCATCGACGAGTTGGGCGTGCCGCAGGTGACCAAGAAACTCTCGCTCTTGCCCCGTGGGCTGATCTTGGTCACAGGGCCGACCGGCTCGGGCAAATCGACATCGCTTGCGGCGATGATCAACCACATCAACACGAACCGCCGCAGCCACATCATGACGATCGAGGACCCGATCGAGTACGTCCACTCGGACCTGGAATCGATCATCAACCAGCGCGAACTCGGGACCGACACCCACAGTTTCTCGGAGGCGCTGAAGCACGTCATGCGGCAGAACCCGGATGTCATTCTGGTCGGCGAAATGCGCGACTTGGAGACGATCCAGCTTGCGATCACGGCTGCTGAAACAGGCCACTTGGTGTTTTCGACGCTCCACACGGTGGACGCCGCGCAGACGATCGACCGCATCGTGGACGTGTTCGATCCCGAACAGCAAGAGCAAATCCGCACGCAGCTCAGCGTCACGCTTCAGGCGGTCATCAGCCAAACCCTTCTGCCCACATCGGACGGGATGTCTCGCGTCGCCGCCTTCGAAGTTCTCGTAGCGACCCCTGCCGTCCGAACCCTGATCCGTGACGGCAAGACGCACCAGATCTACATGGACATCCAGACAGGTGCCCACCTGGGCATGCAGACGCTGGACGGGCACCTGTTGCAGTTGCTTCGCGACAAGCGGATCGATTATGAGCACGCCTTGGCCAAGAGTTCGAACGCCGTAGACTTCCGCGTGCGAGCCGAAAAGCAGGGCTTGACGGAGGGCCTCCTTGCCGAACATTAGAGCTTTGCTCGAGCGTTGTGTCCGAATGCAGGGGTCCGACCTCCACTTCAAGGTGGATACCGGCAAGGTCTATGTCCGAGTCCACGGCGATCTCGTGTACCTCGACGATGTGCCCACCTATACGCCGGAGCAGTTCAGGAACGACTTGTTCACGATGCTGAAGCCCGAGCAGGTGGAACGCTTCAAGAAGATCCAGGAGCTCGACTTTTCGTTCGAACTGGCTGGAGTTTCGCGCTTTCGCGGCAATGCGTATCAGCAACGAGGCGTCGTCCAGGCCGCGTTCCGTGTGATTCCCTACGAGATCCAGAACATGGAGGATCTCGAGCTTCCCGCCGCATGCTACGATTTCATCGAGCGTCCGCGCGGGTTGGTACTTGTCACCGGTCCCGCTGGGTCGGGCAAGTCTACGACGCAAGCGGCGATGGTCGACCGGATCAACCGGACTCGCTACGATCATATCGTGACCGTCGAGGACCCGATCGAGTTCGTCCACGACGACCACGTCGCGCTCATCAATCAGCGCGAGTTGGAAACCGACACGCTCAGTTTCGCGAACGCGTTGAAATATGTGTTGCGACAGGACCCGGATGTCATCTTGGTCGGTGAAATGCGCGATCTGGAAACGATCCACCTCGCCATCACGGCAGCGGAAACCGGCCACCTTGTGTTCGGCACCTTGCATACCGTCGACGCGGTTCAGACCGTTGATCGCATCGTCGACGTGTTCCCCATCCATTCGCAGCAACAAATCCGGATGCAACTTTCGGTCAACCTGGTGGGGGTCATCTCTCAGACGCTGGTGCGACGCGCCGATGGTGCGGGCCGGGCTGCCGCCTTCGAAGTGCTGGTGGCCACCAGTGCGGTCCGCAACTTGATCCGCGAGAACAAGTCCTATCAAATCGGTTCGCTCATCCAAACGGGCGCGCGCGCCAAGATGCAGACTCTGGATCAGGCCTTGGCGAAACTCGTGGAGCGCGATATCGTCACCTACGACGATGCCCGCTACAAAGCCAAAGATCCCAACGAGTTCGACCGCTTGATCGAGCTTGGCAAGAAAGACGAAGCGCCCCAACCCAACTCAGGTGCGCCGGGGCAAACACCTGGCGGACCACCCAAGCCCGCGGGGGGCGTGAGAGGTCAACCCAACCGACCGCAAATCCGCCGTGAGTAGCCTACGCTAGAATATTCTCAATGAGCCGTTCGCGCGCCTTCACACTCATCGAACTTCTGGTGGTCATCGCGATCATCGCGATCTTGGCCGCCATGCTCTTCCCTGTCTATGCGCAGGCCAAGTCCGCGGCGAAGAAGGCGACGGCGATCGGGCACGTGAAGCAACTCGGCACGTCGGCGCAGCTCTATCTCGCCGACTACGACGACACTTTTCCCACGACGTACGCTCCCTACGATACGGCTCGCGGCTACGCGTGGGACCGGCTCGTTCCGGCACCCGATTGGTTTCCCAACCCGACCAACGCCCAGCGGGCGATTATTCAGGGGTTCTGGGCCAACACGGTGCAGCCGTATATGAAGAGCTACGCCATCATGGAGGATCCCGCCTCCGTGAAGGTGACCGGCGTGGTGCAAGCGATCTTTGGGAACGTGGTGCCTCCGGCTACGTTGCCGAGCGGGATCAGCTACGTCTACAACGGGCTGATGCACGGTTTCCCTGCATCAGCCATCAACTCGCCTTCAAACCTGCCGGTCTTCTGGAACGGACGCGGGAAAGCGTCGCTGGTCGGGTGGGCGTACGCCAACCCTTACATGATCTGCCGCAACGGCGCAGCCCCGTGCCAATACGTCCCGCCGTCGGCCACGTGCGATTCGTTCGCAGCCGGTGGCAACGGTCAGGAGAGCGGCATGTCGAAAAACACGCGGGGGACTGGTTACGACGTCCACAACCGGGGTCTGATTTACGGATTTGCCGACTCGTCGGCGCGATGGAGGCGGATCGGCGTCTACAGCTACGGCTTGACCGACCCCCGCACCGACCCCTTTTCGCACTACGAGGGAGCTAACGAATCCACCCTGGAGTGGTACGACCAGTACGGCTGCCACGCCTACCTCTTCCGCCCAGACTTCGACTTTTCCAACTGGGATCCGGCCAATGCGTTTTAGGTATGGCTGGCTGCTCGTGTTCGCCGCTGTCGCGTGTGCAGCTGGGTGCTCGGGCGGTTCCGACGCTGACCCGTACAAGGATCAGCCGATGCCCGAGCGAGCGGTCGGCGAGAATGTGAAGAACAAAGGCGACGCTCAGTAGGCCTTCGCGTAGACCTCACTCGCCGCCTTTGCGCCCGCCGACAGGGAGGTCCAATGGCGCATGGTCGCCACGCTTCGCCTGCAGCAGGCTCTCCAACAAGCGGGGGTCTTCCTCGGCGATCTTGGCCATCGGCCCGCGCTCGCGCCCGAGTTGCTCGCGGATGGCGTAGCGGATCCACTCGGAGACCGAGGCGTAGCCACCCAGCTCAACACGAGACTGAACCTGTTCGGCGAGTTTCGATGGCATAGTGATGGTGATGCGTTCAAGCTTTGCGTCGTGGCTCATTGGAATCCGTTCCCTCGCGGTTCAGACGTCCATCGTATCATATTCGGCGTGCCGAACGCACCAGAAGTCATATCAAAGCATACTTATCGCACATTGCCCGTCGGCTTACCAGTCCTTGACACCGACCGTGGTAGCGTGCGGGGATATGAAGGAGCTGCGTTTCACACCCATCGCGCGTGATCACATCGACGTGTGGTTCGCGCAGCTTACCGAGGACCCCGATGCTCGAAGCACTCTGGCGTGGCACCTTGAGCAGTGCAGCGGCCTCACGACGGATGACCCGCACCGTTGGCCCCTCTTCGACATCTTCCGTGGGGAGGCGTCGTGGCGGGCCGCTGTGGCGATCCTTGGCGGAGTGCGCTACAGCATCCTGTTCACCAAGCAGTTTGATGCAAATGGCGAAGTCGAGCCCGTGGCGATTTGGGCACGGAAAGAGGACCCCGAAACCGGCGAACCGCTGCAATGACACCAGGTTCGTTCTCGTCTCGGAGTCTTCTCTTCCTTCCCTAACGACGCTCAGTAGGCCTTCGCGAACACCACGCGGCAGGCACTCGGCTTGCCCGTCATCACGCACTGGCCCGGCTCGTTGTCGGAAGGGTCGAGCGGCGTCAGCGGGATGCAGCGGATCGTCGCCTTGGTGGCGTCTGAAATCGCCAACTCGGTCTCTTTGGTGCCGTCCCAGTGGGCCAGCACGAACCCTGCGCCGCCTTCGCCCGCGAACACCTCCTGGAACTCCTCCCACGTATCGACTCGCCGCGTGCTGGCTTCGCGCAATCTTCGTGCGACCTCCAGCATGTTGGATTGCATCGCGCCCAACTCCGTGGCAATGAAGCCCGAAGCCTCGCCCAGCGGCACGACGTGTTTCTCGCCGACGTCGCGACGAGAGACGACGCACGTGCCAGCCTCCAGATCGCGGGGCCCGAGTTCCACGCGCACGCACGCGCCATGCAGTTCCCAGTGGTTGTACTTGAACCCGGGAGACTCCTTTTCGCGGTCGTCGACTTTGACACGTACGGCGGCCCCATCCCAGCCAAGGCTCTTGAGTTCGTTGGCCAACTGGTGGGCGGCTGCCACGGTAGCAATGCGTTGTTCGTCACGCCCAATCGGGATCACGACGACTTGCACCGGTGCCAATCTAGGGGGCAACACGAGACCCTTGTCGTCTGAATGCGCCATCAACAGCGTGCCGATCAGCCGCGTCGAAACGCCCCACGATGTGGCATAGACGTGTTCCAGCTGGCCTTCTTGATTCTGGAACGTCACGTCGAACGCCTTGGCGAAGTTTTGTCCCAGATGGTGCGAGGTGCCCGCCTGAATGGCGCGAAGGTCTTGTGTCATCGCTTCGATGCAGTAGGTGTGGTCGGCGCCGGCAAACTTCTCGTTCTCAGTCTTGAGGCCGACGATGACGGGCACCGCCATCCACTCCTCTGCGAACTTGCGGTAAATCTCGAGGATGGTCAGTGCCTCTTGCTCCGCCTCGTCGTAAGTGGCATGCGCGGTGTGGCCTTCTTGCCATAGGAACTCGAGCGTGCGAAGGAACATGCGCGTGCGAAGCTCCCAGCGGAACACGTTGGCCCATTGATTGATGAGGATGGGCAGGTCGCGCCACGACTGCACCCACTTCGAGTAAGTGTGCCAGATCATGGTTTCGCTGGTGGGCCGCAGATAGAGCTTCTCTTCGAGTTCCTTGCCGCCGCCATGGGTGACGACGGCGCACTGGGGCGCAAACCCTTCGACGTGGTCGGCTTCCTTCTGAAGAAAGCTCTCGGGGATCATCGTTGGGAAGTAGGCGTTCTGGTGACCCGTCGCCTTGAACATGTCGTCCAGCGCGCGCTGCATCAACTCCCAGATGGCGTAGCCGTGCGGCTTGATCACCATGCAACCCCGGACCGGCGAATAGTCGGCCAGGTTGGATCGCAGGACCAGTTCGTTGTACCAGTCGCTGTAGTTTTCCGCTCGCGAGGTGATGCCTTTGGAACTCATGGGTGCGCCGAAGTGTGACACATCGCGGCCGCTTACTCCATCTGGAAGAGCCTTTGGCCCGAGGGCTCGACCGGGACCGAACAAGGTATCACCGACGTGACTCCCGGCTCCTGCATCGTGACGCCGAGCCAGATGTGGGCGGCCTCGATGGTCGTGGGGTTGTGGGTGATGAAGATGAACTGCGTCGTCGAGCTGAAGTCCCGCAGCATGTCCGCGTAGCGTTCGACGTTCCGCCCATCGAGCGGTGCATCGACTTCGTCGAGGATCACCAGGGGGCTCGGCTTGACCTTCAGGAGGGCGAAGAGAAACGCGGTGGCGCATAGGGACCGCTCGCCACCGCTCAGCAACTCTAGTTTCTGTTTCTTCTTGCCAGGCAGTTGGACGTCGATTTCGATGCCCGTGTCCAAGATGTCGTCGGGCTTGGAGAGACTCAACTTCCCTGACCCGCCGCCAAACAGCCGGTCGAACATCTCGGTGAATGCCACTTCGAGCTGTGCGAATGTGTCCACGAATCGGTCGCGTGTCAGCTTGTCCAACTCGCTGATCGAGACGCGGATTTGGGCGATGCTCTCCTCGACGTCGTCCAATTGGCCGACGAGTTCTCCGGCACGTTGAGTCAGGCGCTCGTATGCCTCGATCGCTCCGAGGTTCACGTCGCCCATCTCTCGAAGTTCCCGTCTCAACCGACCCACGACCGTCGCGGCATCCGGGGGGACCACGGTGTGAGGGGCCGTTTCGACCGCCGCAGCCTCGTCGACTCCGTACTCCTCCAAGAGTCTCTGGGCCACGGTAGCCCTTCTGGCGTCGGAACGCGCCCGTGCCAGCTCGGCTTGATGCGCGGCCTCGGTCGACGCTTGGATGCGCTCGCGGCACTTCTTGAGTGTCTCGTTGGCCGACTCCAGCTCAGACTCGAGGGCTTTTCGCCGTTCGACGGCGGCCGAGTATTCGGCATCCCTTGCTTGACGTTGCGCCCGGAACCCCTCGGCCTCCGAAAGCAATGCCTCGTTGGCTCTGCGAAGTTGGTCGCGCTCTGGTCCCAGCGACGCCAACTTCCTGACGCGGGACTGTTCGCCATCTTGCGCTGCTTCCAGGCGCCGTATGGCTTGGTTCAAGAGAAGCTCGGCCTGAGACAGGCGCTGCTCCGCCTCGCGGAGCCTCGCTTCGGCCATGTCGGAATCGGCGGACAGACTCGCCAGCCGCTTCAGGATGGCGTCCCTGTGGTCTTCCAACGAGGCTAGTTCCGGCAATTCGGGAGGGGTGGATGCGGATGCGTCCAACCGATCCCGCTCCGAGGCGAGCCGGATGGCGGATTTTTGCGTCGTGTCGAGCTCATGGTGGACCTCTCGGTGCCACTTTGCAGCCTCGGCCACCTGACGCTGGATGCCTTGGGCGGCGCGTTCGGACTCTTGAATCGCGGCGCGGGCAACTTCCCTCGTCTTGGCTCGCTCGTCTGCAACCTTGGCGATCTTGGCAAGCTCCTTGCGGATGGCGACCATCTCCCTCTCGAGTTCGCCGAGCTCGGCTTTGCGCTGGACCATGCCAAACGTGGGTTTGCCCGTGGTGCCACCAGTCACCGCACCTGAGGCGTGAATCACCTCGCCGTCTACCGAGACAATTCGGCTCCAGCCCGTTGTTCGAGCCATCTCCAAGGCGACGTCCAGAGACTCGACCACCAAGATGCGACCCAGAAGACTCTCGGCAACCGGAACGTACTCCTTCCGGCACCTGATGAGCTCGCTCGCCCGTCCCAAGACGCCCTTCTTGAGCGACAAAGCGGCTAGATCACGACTCGGAGGCGAGGGGCGCATGAGCGTCAAAGGCTGAAACGTTGCGCGGCCCGCTCGCTCTCGCTTCAAGAACTCGATGCCTGCTCGCGCGGCCCGCTCGTCGTTGACGATCAAGTCATTGGCTGCAGCCCCGAGCGCCGTCTCGATGGCCAGGGCGAGGTCCCGGTCCGTTTCGAACGCTTCGGCAACAGGAACGTAGACGTCGGGCAGAATGCCTCGTTCGGCCGCTTCCAACACTGCTCTCGATCCGTGGTTGAGGCCCTCGTGCGTTTCGATCGTGTGCTCGATGGCGCGATGACGCCCTTCGATGGAAGCCAGTCGCGTGGTCAACGCACGCCCCGACTCGGCCTCTTTGGCCTCTTCGGCCTCCAGTCGCCGCAACTCGGCCCGCGCCCCGGCCGCTCGCTCGTGCTCGGCCTGCAACGCGGCTTCTTGCTCTTCAACCGCCGCCTTCGCCTCTTGTTCCGCCGTCAGCAGGTCCGGTAGGGCCTTCTCGATGCCTTCCAGCTCGCGCACCACTTCTTGGAGGCGTTCGGCGCGGTGGTGGGCTTCCGCTCTCTCGCGCGCAATCCTCGCGTGGGCTTCCCGACCCGCAGCCAGCGACCTTTCGGCTTCGGCAAGTTCGAGTCGAACTTCCTTGGCCTGGGCCCCGGCCCCTGCCGTCTCTGCACGGACTCGCTCCAGCGACTCGCGAGCCGACGCAAGATCCACCCTCCGTTCCTCGACCTCTCGTGCGGCATCGCTCTGTCGGTTCGCATCGCGCGTAGCATCTTCGCGCAGGGTGGCCTCCAGCTCGTCCAGCCCACGGAGCCGTTGTTCGTTGAGTTTCTGCTGCGCTTGGCACCGGTCGGCCTCGGTGCTGAGCCGATGTTGCTCGGCGCGGATCGCCGCGAGTTCTTCTTCAAGATTCCTGCGCTTGCCTTCCGTCTCTGCGATACGCCTTTCAAGTTCGACGACCTCGACGTTGTCTTGGGTCAGCGACTGAGACAAGCGTTGCAAGCCGGCTTCCGCCGCCTCCATGTCCCGGATCAGCTCGGCCACTTGCACGACCAACATGCCGCACTCGACCTGACGGAGCGCGTCCGCAGCCGTCCGGTACCGTCTTGCCTTCTCAGCTTCTTCGCGAAGCGGTTCGCGTTGCTGCTCCACCTCGTGAAGGATGTCCTTGATGCGGGCCAGATGATCCTCTGCGGAGGCCAACCTCTTGAAGCTCTCGTTCTTGCGTTGGCGGTAACGCTGAACGCCCGCGGCTTCATCGACCCAGGCGCGTCGATCTTCCGGCGAAGCGGCCAATGCCTGATCGATCTCCTTCTGGGTGACGATGGCATAGCCCGACTTGCCCAGGCCGCTGTCGGCGAGCAGGTCGTACAGATCGCGCAGACGGCAGGGCTGCCGGTTGATGGCGTACGAGCCTTCGCCGGCGCGTGTCGCCTTGCGCGTGACGACCACCTCTGCCGTCGGCACTGGCAAGGTTCCGTCTTCATTGTCGAACACCAAAGTGACTTCGGCGTAGCCAAGGGGTCTGCGCCGCGCGCTTCCCGCAAAGATCACATCCGTGGTCGTTTGGGCGCGCAAGTGTTTGGGGCTGGGTTCCCCTAGAGCCCACAGGATCGCGTCCACGATGTTCGACTTGCCGCATCCGTTCGGGCCGACCACAGCGATCAGGTCGCCTCGAAGGTCGATGTCCGTGCGTTCGGCAAACGTCTTGAATCCGAAAATCGTGATGCGCTTGAGCCTCATCGTGGAAGCAAGGAGAGTTCCAGAGTCTAGCAGGTTCGACCGCCCAATCCGGAGATGGTCCGAGGTGCGTCATACTTCGCACATGTCCAACTTCGACGCCGAAGGCATGAGAGCCGAATATGATCGCTCGGGATTCGTCATCGCCCGCAACGCCATCGATCCGGAACTGGCCCAGGAGGCGGTGGGACATGTGCATTGGTTGTTGCAGAAACACCCCGAGCTCCGGCCCGAGGACCTTCATCACCATCTGGTGGCGGACGATCCCTTCTGGGTGCGACTGGTGTCGGACGAACGTCTCGTCGACTTGGCTTCGGCGTTCATTGGGCCGAATGTGGCCCTGTTCGCGAGCCATTACATCGCCAAACCTCCGCGCACAGGGAGGCCGGTGTTGTGGCATCAGGACGGCAGCTACTGGCCGCTCGAACCCATGGACGTGACTACGCTTTGGCTCGCTTGCACGGAGTCCACTCCCGAAAACGGCTGCATGCGGGTCATCCCCGGCACGCATACGCTCGAATACCAGCAAATGCAGGCCAACACCGAAGTGGACAGTGTGCTGGGTTCGGAGATCGAAGCCAAGTTCGTGGATGAATCGAAAGCCGTCGATCTCGTCCTAGCGCCCGGCGACGTCTCGATCCACAACCCTCAGATCGTCCACGGATCCTCGCCGAACGCGTCGGACAAATGGCGCGTCGGGCTCACCATCCGCTACATTCCCACCTCGACCAGGATCATGGTCGAGGGTGCGGGATGCCCGTTCCTGCTTCGTGGCGAAGCTGTTCCCGGAGTCAACCAGTACCTCCCTCGACCCAAGTTCAGGCCGGGAGACCACTACCCGTTTCGAGGTTGTGAGGGCTAGCCCTCCGAGCTTTCGTATTTGTCCTTGAGTGCGTTGACCACGTTGGGGTCGGCAAGCGTGGTCGTGTCTCCCAGAGCGCGTCCCTCGGCAACATCCCGCAACAGGCGCCGCATGATCTTGCCGCTTCGCGTCTTGGGAAGTTCGGCGGAGATGATGACGTCGTCTGGCCTGGCGATGGGTCCGATCTTGGTCGCCACGTGGTCTTTCAACTCTTTGACCAAGGCCTCCGATGCTGAGTACCCCGCCCTCAAGAGCACGAATGCGGCAATGGCTTGGCCCTTGAGGTCGTGCTTCTTGCCGATGACGGCTGCTTCGGCCACCGCAGGGTGATCCACGAGAGCCGATTCGACCTCCATGGTCGAGATGTTGTGTCCGGCGACGAGCATCACGTCGTCCACTCGTCCGAGCAGCCAGAAGCAACCGTCTTCATCCAGCTTCGCGCCGTCTCCGGCAAAGTAGCGACCGGGGAATCTCGACCAGTACACCTGCTTGTAACGTTCCGGGTCGCCGTAGATGCCGCGCAACATCGAGGGCCAAGGGTGGGTGAGCACGAGATAGCCTCCGATCTCTTGACGGGCCCGTCCCTCACGGGCAGCTGCGAGGTAGCCCGAGGACACGTCGTTGCCTCCTTCGTCCACCAGACCGGCGCGGATTCCTGGAAACGCATGGGTCGCTGAACCGGGCTTGGTGGCCGTTATCCCGGGCAGGGGCGTGATCATCATCGCGCCGGTCTCGGTTTGCCACCACGTGTCCACGATGGGGCAGCGGTTGCCCCCGATCTGTTCGCGGTACCACATCCACGCTTCGGGGTTGATCGGCTCGCCCACCGATCCCAACAGCCGCAACGAGGACAAATCGCAGCGCTCCGGATACTCGTCGCCCCACTTCATAAAGGCCCGGATGGCGGTCGGCGCTGTGTAGAGGATGGTCACCTTGTGCTTCTCGACGATGCGCCAGAAGCGGTCTTTGTCGGGTGTGTCGGGCGCACCCTCGTACATCACGCAAGTCGCAGCGTTCTGCATGGGGCCGTAGACGACATACGAGTGCCCCGTGACCCAGCCGCAATCCGCTGTGCACCAGTAGACATCGTCGTCTTTGAGGTCGAACACCCACTTGCTGGTGGCATAGGTCTGCGTCAAGTAGCCACCGGTGGTGTGGACGATGCCCTTGGGCTTGCCGGTCGAGCCGCTGGTGTATAGGATGTAGAGCAAGTCCTCTGAATCCATCACCTCGCAGGGGCACTCCGCCGACTGTTGGGGGACCACGTCGTGCCACCAGACATCGCGTCCCTCGACCCAGTTGCCCATCGGGTAGCCGGGCGTCCTGATTCCATTGGTCTGCGTGCCTTCGGCGCCCGTTCGCCTCAGGACGAGCATCCTTTCGATGGTCGGGCAACCCATCGCAATGGCATCGTCGACGGTCTTCTTGAGCGGGACGATGCCGCCGCGCCTCCAGCCACCGTCGGCAGTCACCACGGCCTTGGCTTGCGCATCGTTGATCCGGTCGTAGAGCGACTCCGCGCTGAACCCGCCAAAGACCACCGAGTGCGCGGCCCCGATGCGGGCGCAGGCCAGCATCGCGATCGCCAATTCCGGAACCATCGGCATGTAGATGCAGACACGATCACCCTTGCCGATGCCGAGGGCCTTTAGAGCGTTGGCGGTGCGACAGACTTCGTCCTTGAGTTCCGCATAGGTGAGGGTCCGCGTGTCGCCTGGCTCTCCCTCCCAGACGATGGCTCGCTTACTACCCTTTCCTTCCAGGACATGCCGGTCGACGGCGTTGTGACAGGCGTTGATCTTGCCCCCGACGAACCATTTGGCGAACGGAGCGTCGCTCCAATCCAGGGCCGTGTGCCACGGTTCGAACCAGTCCAGTTGCTTGGCCCAGCCCTCCCAGAACCCGACGATGTCGGCATCGGCCTGCGCGTAGACCGCCGGGTCGGCGATGTTCGCAGCAGCTGCGAACTCGGGCGTCGGGGGGAACGATCGGGATTCCTGGAGCAGAGTCTGGATGGTTTCGGACACGGTTTCGAACCTCGGGTCGGCAGCGACCCAGAGACCATTTTAGACGCTGCGGCCATCCCTTCGCCTCCGAGGTCGGCTAAGCGTTCCCCGACCTACCCGTCCGGAAAGAAGCCGGAGACGCGGCCCTGATTGTCCAGCAAAACCGCGAACACCCGCGTCCCTTTCGCGAACAGGAACCGGAACACACCGATGGTCTCTCCATTCTCCACCAACCGATCCACCATCTCCAAGCGCCTCAGCGGTCCCATCCAGCGGTACCAAGTCGGGAAGTCCTTGAGCACAGGCGAAAGCTCCCTGATGGCATCCGCAGCAAAGAGCGACTGCGGAAGGCGACCGGCCATTAGCGCCTCAAACGCCTCGCGAGCCCTAGCGGTATGGGCAGGATCTTGCTGGGGGAGCGGCTTCCATCGGAATCCGGGTTCCACCAGGCCCGCGATGGCATGAGCCAGCATATAGGCATCGGCGCCATTGGACCGACCCGACGCCCACTCGCCAAGATTCGTCAGGACCACGACCGTCAGCCGCAGGGACGGCACCCGCATGATGAACGTGCCGGTGATTCCGGAGTGGTAGTGGTAGGCATGGCCGTTCCGTTCTCCGAGTTTCCAACCAAAGCCGTACGGGAATGTGGTTCCGTCGTTGAGCCTGGCGGCGACCAGCATCTCTTGACGACTGGCAGACTTGATGACCGAGTCGTTGTACAGGGCCGCGTCCCACTTCGCGAGGTCTTTGACGGTGCCGAACAGGCCGTAGTGCGAAGTCAGGCCCCTCTGGCTGTCGCGTCGGATGTTGACTATCTCAGGTTCGCCGTCGGTCCGCAAGAGCGTGTAGCCTCTTGCGAGATTGCGGTATGGGCGATTGAGGTCCGCCATGCGGGCGGTGGACATGCCCAGGGGCATGAGGATGTGTTCGCGAAGAAACGCTTCGTAAGACTTGCCGCTGACGCGCTCGATGATCATGCCGAGCAGGAAGTAGCCGACATCGCTATACTCCCACTTCTCGCCGGGCTTGCCCACGATCGCGTCGGCCTGAGCGGCTTCGTACATCTGGGCGGTAGAGACCGTGGGGAGCCGAACGAGGCTCACAAAATCCTGACCAAGGGGGGCGAGTCCCCCGGTGTGGTGGAGCAAGTGGCGCACGGTGATGCCCTTCCATTTTGCAGGTGCGGCGTCAAGGTACGTAGCGATGTCGCTATCAAGCTCTACCTTGCCTTCCTCGACGAGGATCATGATGAGAGTGGCGGTGAACTGCTTCGTGATGCTGGCGAGGGCGAAAACGGTGTCGGCAGTGACGGGCACGTTGTGATCGAGATCGGCGACCCCGTAGCCCTTGGCCTTGGAGATCTTGCCGTCGCGCACAACGGCGATGGCGGCGCCTGGGATGCGCTGTCGCTTGAGTTCTGCGCGAACAAAGTCGTCAATCTGGTCGGCCCTACAGGGGCTCGAAAAGAGAACGCAGAGAACGCCCAATCCGAAGTGGATCGCGTCCCGCACCCACCGTTTGCGAGGGCTGATCATGGTGCATGAATTATGGACCTGCGAGCCAAGAAGTGGTCGGCGCAACCAAACTGAGAGGGTTGAAAAGTGGTGGAGATGACGGGATTCGAACCCGTGGCCTCTTCCATGCCATGGAAGCGCTCTCCCAGCTGAGCTACATCCCCACCTGGGGACGGGGCAAATGATACCCCGAAGATCAGGGATGCAAAGTCAAGGGTCCCGGAACCTCAGTGCGCTCGACCGCTCGTTGGAGGCTCGCCCGGCCATGACGGAGAACACCTTGCCGGCGAGACTGCCCGTCTTGGCGCCAGGGTCGGCGCAAAAGCACAAGAGCTTGCGGGCCCGCGTCATCGCCACATACAAGACGCGACGTTGTTCCGCGTCTTCCCGAGCGGCAATGGCTTGTTTGACGACTTCTGCCATATACGACGGTTGTTTCCCCAAGTTTGCGACGACCAGGCCCTGAGACTCCTCCAGCAAGGCGACGCTTTGATTGGGTTTGCGCTCGCGATAGAACGTGGGCAGGATGACGACGTCGAACTCGAGCCCTTTCGCCTTGTGGATCGTCATGATCTTGATCGTCGGCGATTGGTCGTCAAAGGTGGGCGCATTGCCTTCGCGGTGCCTGATGCGTTGGACTTCGCGGATGCGTTCGGCGAACTCCAACGGGCCGAGATGGGCTTCACGGGCAGCGATCGCAACCAGCTTGCGAGTGTTCATCAAAGCCTGTCGCCAATCGGAACGCCCCGCCAGCCGGACCAAGTAAGGGCTCTTGGCAAGGAACGCGCTCAGCGCCTCCCAGGCCGGCAACCGGTCTGCATGAGATCGAAGGGGCTCGTACCATTCGAGGAAAGACCTGATCCGATCGGCATCCTCAGGCACGGGCGGGTCAAACGTGCCGAGAGCTTCGAACACGTTGCCTTTCAGCGCGAGCATTGCCACCGAGTCCATGCTCAGCTCGACCGCCGGTCCTCGGAGGACGGCCACCATGGCGAAATCATCATAGGGATCGGCCAGAATCCGCATCGCATTGGCAAGATCGCGCACCTCCAGACGCGCATAGAACTGCTCGGTGCCGCCGATGACCTGACAAGGCAGGCCGATGTCCTTCAGCGCCGACTCGATCGCGGCGCATTCGCGGTTCAAGTGCGTGAGGACGGCGATCTGCTCAGGTCTCCACCCTTCTTCGACCAGCTTGGCAATCCACTGGGCCGTCTGCGCCGGATCGAATGTCTTGGATCGCCAGATCTCGACACCGTCGTAAGGAGGGGGTTCGGCCAAAGGGTCCTCCTTCGACCGCCACATCGGAACGTAACCCGGCTGTTGGATCTGCTTGAAGACCTCATCAACAAATGCGAGGATGCCCTCGCTGGACCGATAGTTGGTGGCGAGGCGATAGGTTTGAAGCTCGGTTTGCATGGCCTCGAACAGCCGAGGCTCGGCAAATCGGAAGCCGTAGATGGATTGTTGCGTGTCGCCGACCAACATGAGCGACTCAGGATCCAAGGCGCGGACGAGCCGATGCTGCAACGGATTCATGTCCTGCGCCTCGTCCACCAAGACGCATTGGTAGCGGTCTCTCAGTTTGCGGCGGGCTCCTTCCGAAGTCTCCAACAGGCGAATCGCACGGAGTTCAAGCGACGCGAAGTCAAGGGTCTGCGAGCGTTGCGTTTGGGCGTCCATGGCGCGCCATGCCTCGACGGCGAGCGCGGCCAGCGCACACGACTCTCTCGCGGCTTCTGTCGCGTCTCCTTGCGCCTTATGCCAGGTCACACGCGGCTCGCCCTCCAAGCGGAGTTTGGTTGCCTCCTTGATACGGGGAAGGAACGGGATGGACGGGTCGAGCTTCTCGAATCGCTCTTGCCAGGCCGGGTGCAGCGTCGCAAGAGCAGCCGACTCCCAAACCTTCTCCAATGTCGCCGGATCGCGATGCACCCGCTCCAACTGGTCGATATCCATGCCCTTCGCCCGAATGGACCCGACAAGACCGGCCACGACACTCAGCAACGCCTCATAGACCTCGAACCGCTCGCTGGCCCGCGACTCAGCCATGCGCTCGACCAGCCACTGCGCTTCGGGAGTCTCGTCGAGAAGCCACGCGATCGCACTGCGAACCGCTTCCCTCGCGAATTCGGCCCCTTCGCCATCGGCAGCGATCTCAAACTCGGGATCAAGACCCGCCTCGACCGCGTTCTCTCTGAGTGTCCGCTCGCAAAACGAGTGGATGGTCTGGATGGGTCCCGTCTCGGCGAGTTGCGCTTCTGATGCCAATCCTTCGGCCCGCAGACGATTGACGATGCGTTGTTTCATCTCGGCGGCAGCTTTGCGAGTGAACGTGATCGTCAAGATGCGATCGGGGGGCACGCCGCTCTTGACATGGGCCAAGTACCGGGCCGTAAGCACTCTCGTCTTGCCTGCTCCGGCAGCCGCGCTCACCACCATCGCCTTGGCGTCGCTCGATACCACGGTCGATTGGATCTCATCCAGTTCGACCTGATCAGCCATGGTCATCCTCCGTGATGACGGGTGCCGCAGCGACTTCGCCATAGTCGATGTGCATGCGGCACCATTCGCCAAAGGTGCACGATCTGCATGCATTGCCTGGAGTCGGAGCGATTTCAGCGTTCGAGATGCGATGCGCTGCCAAACTCAGATGGGGCAACACGCCCAAACAAAAATCCTTGTAGTCTTGAAAGTGCACGACGTACAAACCGTGGTTTGGGTCGTCACGAAAGTTGATGTCGCCAAAGACGAACAACCATCGTTTGTCCGACAGGGTTTCGACCTCGAGAACAGGGCGATCTCCGGGAACCGCGAGGACCAACGCACCGACGAACACCAACGCTTCGGGCTCCAAATCCCGCCGTGAAGACAGCGTGCCAAAGGATCTCGCTTCGTAGAGATTCAAACACCAGCGCCCCTTCTTCTTGGACAGCGCGGGCACCGACCCCACGAGTCGTATGTCCATGTCTCGCTTGGTCAAGGATTCACGGAAAGGCTCTTCGCCGAGAGGGGCTTCAGCCCGAATCGCCACGGCGTCCCGGCCCCACACTTCTCTTGAAGCGAACTCGCGGAACATCCAGTCTCGAACCAGCCGTCGGCCCCCTATCTCGAGCATCCGCGCCTCGAATGGTTCAAGGAAGGGCCGGCTCTGCTCGACCAGTTCTGCCAACGCGTGTTCCATGGCGCTCCGCGCAGAGGCTTCGTCGGGCTGATGGGCCAAGCGGGCACGCGTGGGGATTCGGCGAAGTCTCCGCCAGCCTTCGCGAATTCCCGGCTGTCGGATCGGCGTCCGGTGACGCGCAAACCATGCGAATGGACAAGCGCGCGCATCGGCCAACTCGCTTGGCGACACTCCTTGGGCAGGGTCGCGTCGGACGGCCAGCCGCGCGTCGATCGTCTCCAGGACGGGAGGTTTCGGCGATTCGGCGGTTCCTTCCAGAGCCATCGCGAGCGCTTCGTCCGCGGTCGCTAGGCAGTTGTCAGGCGCGGGCACGATCTCGGTGCGACGATGCTCGCGCCTTTCCACGTGCTTGGCCGCGTGTTCCACCTCGGACAAGAAGAATGCCGGAATGTTGTCGCGGTCGTCACCCGTCAATGGATAGCTGAGCGACAAGGACCTTCTGGGAGCGATGCAGACGCGGTAGAACTCGTCGCGCTCTTGAGCAGCCTGCTCCGTCGAGAGTGGCAGCGGCGCGCGACCTGGACGGGCTTGTGCCAGAGCCCGGCGCACCTCGTCGTCCAGAATGGCATTTTCCCGCGGCCGCCTTGGGAAGTCGCCCTCCAAGACCCCCAAGACGGCGAGGTGATCGACTTCTGGAAGGTCGGCTTCTCGCGAGACGACGGTCACACCGTCACGCGGTGAGGGGAGAGTCAATTCGGTTTCCTCCCAAGCACGCGCGCAGCAAGCGACGAATCCGTCAAGGGAGATCGGCGAGTCGTCTGTTGCGAGCCGAATTGTGGCCATTTGGGCCAGCGAACGCTGCATAGCGTTCTGCGCGCGCTTGTCTCGCTCTTGCGTTTGACCATTTCCGAACAGCGACTGTTCGTGCCAAGGCATCTCGCCAATCCAGTCGGTGAGTTGTCGGGACCAGGCCGCCAATCCCAGCATTTGCGGGGCGAGCGTGCGCCGCATGGTGACCAGCCGGCCCACCCAAGCGAGGTCAGGGTTGGCCTGAGTCAAGCTCTCGAGTTCAGTCCACAACCGGTCGCGGTTCTGGTGCAACCTAACCGCGTCGCGCAGTTGTTCCCGTGCTTTGCGATCCAATCCAAGGTAGCTGCTGTGGATCAAGGGTTCAATGTCGCGCAACGCGCCCGTCGAGCAAAAGCGAAGACACCCGAGCGTGAGGCGCGCAAAGGCGTTCTCCAGGAGAGGAACTCGCATGGCGAGGTGCAACGGAATTTCGAGTCGTGCCGCAGCCACCCGCAACAGCGGCCCATAGCCTTGCAGGGAACGGGCCAAGATCCCTTGTCGGGACCATGGCAACCCCTGTCGTTCGCGATGGGCGATGTCCCTTAGCACCCATTCGCACTCCGCCAAAGGGTCCGCGCACGTGGTCACGAGTACCTCCTTCTCGTCCGTTGCGGGCCCCTCGCCGAACAAGGCTCGCGCAAAGGCCGGGGACTCGGGCGCCTGTGGTTCGAGCTCAAACGCCGCCGCTAGCCGTGTCGTCCCTTGGAACATGGCTTGGTTCGTCGGGTGCATTTCAGCGACAAGTTCGACAAGAACACCTTGAGCATCCAGCCAACGGACGAACTCGATATGGTGCGGCTCAGCTTCGTGCGCGCCCAGGATCAGAACGCGATCGAAAGGGAGATTGGCGGAGGTCTCGGCCTCGACGAGAGACCGCACACGCGCACCGTTGGACTCCAGGTTGAGGGGCGACAAGATGTCCTCGACACCCCGCATCACCTCTGCCAGCGACGCAACCCTTTCTCTCCAAGGTTGGCTGGCGCACGACTCCTCGAGCTCGTCGGGCCTCCAACCGTGCGCCCACAACTCGTCGATGGCTTCGGCAAGAGCCCGGTGCGTGCCCGAGAACTCGGCCACGGGTCGGAACACGTTGTGGGTCGAAAGGTGTCGGGTCGCGCTTGCTACGGATTCTCGGAGCAACGTCATCGGCGTTTGCGCCGGTTGCCGGTCGCAGGCCAGCGACAAGCAGTCCGAGACCAGCATCCCAAGCGCCATCACCTCGAGATCGTCGTCTTCGAACGCTTCTCGGATGAACGGCAGTCGACCCTCGCCAACCCCGGTGACCACGCCTCCTCCGCCGCGCACGAACGCCTCCAGCACCGGCGCGAGCCGCGGAGCCCCCGGCAAAACGGTCTGAATCCTGATCACCTTGGCGGAGTGTATCATGCCCACTGTGCCCGGCAAGGTTTGGACTCGAAAGCGCCAATGGTTGGGCAACGTGGTGCCAACGCTTGTGTTCCTTCCCGGATTTGTCGCCGGGTTGATCCAAATCTGGTTGTCGGGCGACCCGTTGGGTACAGGTTTGTGGGTCCTGGTGGGTTCGTTCGTTCTGGGTTGGCTGGCGGTCAACGCCTTTGGCCTTCTAGGCAATCAGGCGATGCGGACCGAGTTGTCGGCCAAGCTGGGCCAATCGGCGTCCGGCGGCGATTTCGTCGGCTTCGCGCGCCCCACCTACCGGAGCGGCCTCGACCCGCACGAAGATGTGGGCTTTTTGGTGTTGGATGCCAAGCACCTGCGCTTCGTTGGCGATAGCCTGACCGTAGAACTCCCCTGGTCTTCGGTGGAACGGATCGGCCTAAGGCCCAACATCCACACGCTTTTGGGCTTGGGAGGTTGGATTTCCATCGAAGGCAAGTTGGACGGGGTGCCGGTGCGCATGCTCGTGGAGTCCCGCAATCACAGAACTCTGTGGGCAAACGCACGCGAGCGACGCCGATTGGCACAGAAAATCGCGTCGTCCAAATCTGTGGCCAATCGTTGAAGGAATGCATGGTTTTGTCACGAAACAGAGCGCTGCAGAGCTGAACTGTTGAAGGACGAACCATCATGAGCTCAAGTCACCTTATCGAAGCCCGTACCTACGCACAATCCCACCTGACCAACGCCGTTCAGAACGGCAATTTGGAGCAAGCACGCGCTTGGCTAGGCATGTGGGAGTTGCTCGAAGCCATCGCGATCGAAGGCGCGCAAGCCACCCAAGCGACCACAACCATTGCGGTGGAGGCCGCGCCAGAGTCGCAACCGGAGGTGATCGAGCCGAGCGTCGAACCCGATGCCGAACCGGCTGTACAGGGGAGCGTGGATGAATCCAGCGTTCCGGAATCAGATCCGATCCCAGCAACGGTCGGGAATCCGCAAGAAGAGCCGGCACCGGCGCCCGTTCTGGGATCTCCGTCGCCCGTGCCAGTTCCCGCCAAGGCGCGATCGCAACAACCAGAAGTGGCAGAGGCGTTGCGCGCATGGTGCCAGCGCGTGATGGAGGTTTTGGACGACAAGCACGAGCGCACACTCGATTGGACTTGCAGGGTGAAGTCCCTCATGTGTCAGGGAAACGCTCTCCATTCCAAAGCGAGCAGCTACGGGCTCGACAGTGTTCTGAACGACGAACTGGGACGTCTCGCAGAGGAAACGCCGAGCACTTTCATCGCCGTGCGGCGTGCAAAGAAGTACAGCGACACGGACTGGAAGGAACTGGCCGAGGCGTTTGCCGGGATGGAGTTTGCCGAGCGAGCAATCGCGTTTCTCGAGGGAGACCCACCCATCAGCGCCGACGAGCGGAAGCCGTTGATCATGCACGCTGCCGCCGCACAGAGCATGGTCTATCGATGGTTCCACAAGCGGACGATCACCTGCGACAAGCAAGCTCAGGACCTCAAGAGCCGCATCGAGAATCTGCAGGCGAACCAGTTCTACATCCCTTGGTGGAACACTCAAGAGACTTCGGACGACAAGGTTCATGAATCTGCGAAGGGCCTTCAGAAACTGCTCGCGACTCTGGAGTCCAAGGTCAAGAGCCATCGTGCCAAGCATGACAAAAGCGCTCAGTGCAAGGCGGCCCTCGAACGCGTTGCAGAGATGTTCCAGTCGAGCAACGTCGCTCCCGATGCCTTCGGCGCAAACCTGTGCAATGCCGTCGATGCCGCCTTGGAAGCTGGCGTTCCCCCAAGCAACAAGGAACTTCGCGCTTTGCTCGAAGGGTATCTGAGCTTTCTCGACGGGCTCAAGCATGCCCAAGGAAAGAAGCTTCGCGAGAACCTGCAGAAAGATGCCGACCTGCGTATCGCGAAGCATCTGACTCTCGTGGAAGACGACCCAGAGCCCGAAGACGGCGACGAGATGCTCAAGGAGGTCATTCGTCTGGTCGAGGGCAAGCGCATGCTCTTCGTGGGCGGCAACAAGGGCCAGACGCACCGCATTCCCGACTACAAGAAGCGTTTGAAGCTCGCCGACTTCCAGTGGCCCGACATGGAGCCGGATGGCAAGTCCTCGACCGTTCGACCGTTGCTGGAGAAGAACGACATCGTGGTGTATGTGATCCGCTTTTCGCGGCACGCCTACAAGTCGTTGATCGACGAGGCGAAGCAACTTGGCAAGACGCCCATCGTGTTGCCTCGCGGCCTGGGCTTCAACACCTTGGTGCGCGAACTCCACGCTCAACTGCCACGACCCGCGAACGGGTCGTAGTATCCTCGGGTCATGCCCGTTCCAATCGACGCCATCCGCGATGCCTTCCCCGCTCTCGAATCGGGGTTCGCGTTTCTAGAGAATGCGGGTGGCTCGCAGGTTCCCCGTTGCGTCATCGACGCCATGGGGCGCTTCATGATCGAGAGCTACGTTCAGACCGGAGCGGGGTACCCGCACTCAGACAGGGCCACCGCCGTCCAGCGTCAGGCGCGATCTTTCGTTGGGTCCCTCGTTGGGGCTGGCGAAGAGGACGCTGTGGTCATGGGCCCGTCCAGCACAATGCTCCTCAACAGGCTTGCAGCCTCCATGGGAGATGCGCTCGGCATTGCCTGCGGCGACGAAGTGGTCGTCAGCACCGCCAACCACGAGTCGCACGTGGGACCGTGGGTGAGATGGGAGAAGCGCGGCGCGACCGTCCGCTGGTGGAAAGGCGACCCGCAGACCGGAGTGCCGACGGTGGAAGGTCTGATGCCCTTGCTCGGCGATCGCACGCGGGTCGTCGCGTTTTCTTGGACATCCAACCTGCTTGGCGATATCCAGCCGGTTGGCGAGTTGGTCGCCGCCATCCGACACAGGGCACCCCAAGCGAGAATCGTCGTAGATGGCGTCGCCTACGCACCCCATCGCAGGATCGTGTTCTCCCAATGCGGGGCCGATGCGTTGGTGTTCAGCGCGTACAAGGTTTATGGCCCCCATCAGGCCTATCTCGTGCTTCGCAACGACCTCGCGGCCTCATTGGCTGGCGAAAACCACTTCTTCTTACCGAGCGGTGTCCCGTATGCGTTCGAACTGGGGTGCCAGTCGTACGAAGCCTGTGCGGGGGTCGTGGCGCTGGGAGAATACTGCTCGTCGCTCTTCGGCGGCTCGGCCGAGGCGTTCGAGTCCTTTGCAGTCTATGAAGGACCTCTCCAGACCATGTTCCTGGAGTTCCTGCGGTCTAAGCCCGGTGTCCGCGTACTGGGTCCTCTTTCGACCGATCCATCCGAGCGGGTGGCCACCATCAGCTTCGTCCACTCCGGTCGCTCCAGTGCCGAGATTGCCTCTCGGGCACACGAGGCCGGAATCGGAATCCGAAACGGGCACATGTACGCTTTTCGCCTATGCGAGGAATTGGGCGTTCCGACTGCCGACGGAGTTGTTCGCGTCAGTGCCGTCCATTACAACTCGCCCGAAGAAATCGAGCGGCTGATCGAGGCGCTGGATCCCGTATTGTGAGCGGACCCGATCATCCCTGAGCCATCCGCATCGCTGGCCCCCAACCTTGCCCGACGCTCGACCCATGGGTTTGATTCGAAGGTGTGGGAACGACGTCAACAGACCTCCAGCGCAACTGCCAGAGCAGGACAAAGGTGGGAACTGGTGGGCCCAGCTAGATTCGAACTAGCGACCTCACCCTTATCAGGGGTGCGCTCTAACCAACTGAGCTATGAGCCCGAAGCGGAGGAACTATACCCGCCTCTCGGCAGCAGAGGCAACCTTAACCTGAGGCGGGTACATTCGGCCCATGACGCTAGCCGTCCTGCTCATCCTGTCGACGACTCAGAAGGCCGAACCCAAGACGAAGGTCCTGGCACCCGACGCCACCATCGTCCACCCCCTCGTGGCCGAGAACAGCGGCATGGTGGCCAGCAGCCGGTATCCAGGCGTGATCTGGGTCCACAACGACAGCGGCGACGAGGCCCGGTTCTGGGGCATGCGATCCAACGGTTCGGTCATTGTGCCCGACTTCCTCGCGGAACGCTTTTCCGCAAAGCGAGAGGATGGCAAAGAGCCGTTCCCCGGAATCCGTGTCGGCAATGCGGTCAATTTCGATTGGGAAGACATCGCCCGCATCGGAGACAGGTTGTTCCTTTGCGATCTCGGGAACAACGGCAACGCCCGTCGGGACCTGGGCCTCTATGAGGTCCTCGAACCCAATCCGGCAGCCATCGACAAGACCCGTCCGACCGCGTACTACCCTGTCGTCTTTCCCGACCAAACCGAGTTTCCCGGACTGTCCCGCTGGCATTTCGACTGCGAGGCCGTGTTTGGTCACGCCGGCAAACTGTGGTTCGTGACCAAGCATCGCGCGCCGGGCCAACTCGCCGTTCCCGAGACAGGTGCGAACCTGTATCGCTTGGACAACCCAAGGCCAGACCAAGTCAACACGTTGCGCAAGGTGGACTCTGCAAAGGACCTCGGGGGCTGGGTCACGGCGGCCGACATGGCGCCCGGCGGCAAGACGCTGGCCGTGTTGTGCCAGGCGCCGGTAGCCTCCATCTGGCTCTTCTCCAACCCCAAATCGGGCGACCGGTGGTTGAGTGGCGAGTCCAAGCGACTGATTCTGAGGAATGCCAAGCAGGCCGAAGCGATCACCTGGCTGGACGACCGGACCCTTTTGCTCGGCAACGAGCAACGCGAGTTGTTCCGGATCGGCGTTTCGGAGTTTTGACGTGAGAATCGCCGTTTGGCACAACCTTCCCAGCGGAGGTGGCAAACGAGCCCTGAACGACCATTTGCGTGGCCTAAAATCGCGGGGCCATACGATCGAGATTTGGTCGCCTCCCCATCCCGATGCTGCCTTCCTGCCTTTCAAGGGTTATGGTGCTTGTCACACCGTGCCCTTGCGGGTGCCCAAGAGCGCGCGTTCGCGGTTGGGTCGATGGCGCCAGGCTTTCACCCATGCCGACGCACTTGCAGACGCACACCTCGATCACGCCCAGCGGGTGGCCGAAGCCATCGGCAACCGGTTCGATATCGTTTTTGCCAACACCGATCTGCACTTCCACGCGCCATTCCTTGGCCGTTGCGTCACCCTGCCTTCCTTGCTCTACCTCCAGGAGACGAACAGGCCGCTCTATCAGGCCTTGCCCGAGTTGCCTTGGCTTGCTCCTGCAGTTCAACCAAGTTTGAAGGGCAGACTGCTGGATGCGGCCAGGATGCGTTGCGTGAGGCGCATGGGCCGCGAGGAAGTCGAGAATGCGAGGGCGTTTCGACGCCTCGCCGTGAACTCGGCGTTTTCCCGGGAGTGCCTGCTCGCCGCGTATGGCGTTGACTGCGATGTTTGTTATCTCGGGGTCGATACGGATCGCTTCCGACATCGAGGATTGGACCGCGACGGGTTCGTGGTCGGAACAGGCGCGTTGGTGCCCGCCAAGCGTATCGACTTTGTGATCGAAGCCTTGGCGACTTTGCCCGTCGCTCTCCGACCGAGTCTGGTCTGGATCGGCAACATGGCGCATCCGGCCCACCTGGAGCACCTGACGCAACTCGCGTCGGCGCGAGGCGTTCGCTTTGAGCCAAGGGTCAATGTCTCAGACGACGAGTTGGTCGAAACGCTCAACCGTGCGGCGCTGATGGTCTATGCGCCTCGCCTGGAGCCCTTCGGTTACGCACCTTTGGAGGCCAATGCATGCGCCACGCCGGTGGTAGCCGTGGGCGAAGGCGGCATTCGGGAGACCGTGGTGGACCATGTGAATGGTCGGCTCGCACCGTCTGACCCAGTCGCCTTTGGAGCCATTGTCGCCGAACTCCTTGCCGACGAGAGTCAGAGAGTGCGGCTGGGGCAGGAAGGCCTTCGGCTTGCACGAACTGTTTGGAGCTTCGATGCTTCAATCGATAGGCTCGAACAACGCCTTCGTGCCACGGCAGATCAATGAAAACCGCACTCGTCACCGGAATCACGGGCCAAGACGGCGCTTACCTCGCCAAACTACTTCTGGAGCGCGGCACGCGCGTGATCGGCGCCGTGCGGCGCTCATCCAGCCCCCAACTCGGGCGGTTGGAGGCCTTGGGAATCGCCGATCGAGTCGACTTGGTCGGATGCGAGTTGATCGAAGCCAGCAACGTCCGGTCTGTCCTCCGATCCCTGAGACCGGACGCCGTGTTCAACCTCGCTGCCCAGAGCTTTGTGGGTTCGTCGTTCGATCAGCCCATCTACACGACCCACGTCAACGCACTCGCCACGGCCAACCTTCTTGAGGCCATCCGCGAGACATGTCCCGAAACCCGCTTCTATCAGGCTTCTACCTCGGAGATGTTCGGGCACGGGCATGCCGGCCCTCAGAACGAGGAGACCCCGTTTCACCCGAGAAGCCCATACGCGGTGTCCAAGCTCTACGCGCATTGGATGACCGTCAACTATCGGGATGCGTACGGCATCCACGCGACAAGCGGAATCCTGTTCAATCACGAGTCGCCGTTGCGCGGCCGCGAGTTCGTCACACGCAAGATCACCCATGCGCTAGCTCAGATCAAGGCGGGCCGCGAAGAGCCGTTGGCCCTGGGCAACCTCGAGGCCAGACGGGACTGGGGCTACGCGCCCGACTTCGTGGAAGGCATGGTGCGCATGGTCACCCAGCCCGAACCAGATGTATTCGTTTTGGCCACAGGTTCGAGCCACTCGGTGAGGGAGTTTGCAACACTTGCAGCCCGGTTCGCTGGTTTCGAACTGGAATGGGAGCAGACGCAAACCGGCGAAGAGGGGCGGGAGCGATCCACGGGTCGCGTGGTGATCGTCACAGATCCCCGATTCAAGCGCCCGAACGACGTCCAGGACCTGATCGGAGACCCGTCCAAAGCCGCATCCGTGTTGGGTTGGCGGCCCCGGACCGGGTTTGAATCGATGGTCGAACAGATGGTCTCGGCGGATCTGGATCGCATCTCGCGGGGAGTCGGGTCCATTTGATCCGGTATGCCGAATCGTTTCCCGATGCCCTCGCCGAGGAGCTGGCGCGTTGTCCCGTTCTGTACCTGGCCCTTGGGGCCTTGGAATGGCACGGCGAGCACTTGCCTCTTGGACTCGACGGCATCGTCGCCGAGGCTTTTGTCGAGCGACTGGCCCAGCGTTTGGGCGGAGTGGTCCTGCCTTCGATTTGGTTGCCGATCACCACATTGCCTCATCCGTTTTCGCTTGACGTGCGACCAGCGACGGCAACGGCTATCTGGACGGACTGCGTCTCGATGGCCTCCAAGCTGGGCGCACGGGTTCTCTGCCTCGTGTCCGGGCATTACGCCCAAGGACACATGGTCGAACTGCAACGACTCGCCCGTGACGCGTCCTCCAGTGGTGGCGTTGTGGTTCTCGCGGCGACTCCGCTCGAGTTCATCGAAGACGACGCGCTGCTGGACCATGCGGGCCGTTATGAAACGTCGCAATTGATGGCTATCCGGCCCGGGCTGAGCCGCCTTGACCGAGTGCCGCCGCACGCAGGGCCGCAAAATGGTGTGTTGGGCGATTCGCCGGTCCTCGCCTCCGCTGCCGAAGGGGACGAGCTGCTCTCCAGCGGACTCGACACGTGGGAGTTTGCCGTCAAGGGCTTTCTTGAATCGAACGACCCGTCGCGGGTCTTGGCCTTCTACGAGCGGCGGCTGGCGGCGAACCAGACGTACATTGACCAGTGGTTCAGGGGCTCGTGGGAGGACGCCATCAGGCGGTGGTGGACCGACCGGAGCCAATCCTGAATCGCCTGTTCAGGTTCAACGAACCCGAAGTTGACGCCTCCGTTCAGGTTTTTTGCAGAGAAACCTAAATTTCTTCCACATCCTTCCAAGGATTTCACACGGAAACTTTGCCAGGTTTTGGCAGCCCTGCTTGATGAGGGTTGCGAACGGAGCTAGTCAATGAGTCTGAGAATCAACTCGAACATCCCGGGAATGTCGGCCCTTCGGAGCGTCCAGCAGACGGACGCCGCGTTGGCCAAGACAATGAACCGGCTGAGCACCGGAATGCGCATCAACGATGCCGCGGACGATCCGGCCGGCTTGGTCTTCGTCGAAAACGTCCGCTCCCACGTCAAGGGCATCGAGGCGGCCATCCGCAACACCCAAGACGCGGTCAACATGGCCAAGACGGCCGAAGGCGCGTTGAGCGAAGTCGCCCGTCTCCTGTCCGGCATGCGAGCCCTCGCCGTACACTCCGCGAACACCGCGGTCGTTGACGGTCCGACGGTCCAGGCCAACCAGAACGAGATCCGATCGGCCCTCGATTCGATCAACCGCATCGCCGAGTCCACTCGATTCGGCAACAAGCAGTTGCTCAACGGCAGCGCCGGCACCTATGCCAGCGTGACCAACGCCAACAACGTCAGCGTTGTCGACTTCAACGGCACGTTCAACGGCAACGCCGTGGTCAACGGTCCCGTGACCATCGACCAGACGACCGCAGCGACCCGCGCTTCGATTTCGTTGGGCAACACGTTTGCGAGCTCGACAGCCACGGTCACCACCGTTGGCAGCTTTGTGATCAACGGCTACACGTTCCAATCGACGGGTACAGAGTCCGTCGAATCCGTCGTTGCCAAGATCAACGAAAAGTCTTCACAGACCGGTGTTCAGGCGCAGGCCGTGACGAGCGGTGGCAGCACGTCGATCGTCCTGACGCAGAACACCTACGGTTCTCAACACCAAATCCAGTTCTTCGACCCGAGCAACGTGCTTCACACGTCGGGCAGTGCTTCGGCTGCGGGTGTCGATGCCGTGTTCGATGTCACCGTCACTACGTCGGCGGGTGTCGAGACGGTCGCCTTCACCGGTGGACGCGCCCCTGGCGACTCTGGTCTGATGCTCAGCGACGGCACAGGCAACCGCATCCTCCTCACCGAGGTTGGCAACGCCACGATCGCCGCTCCCACCGAGGTCGGATACGTTTCGGCGGGTTCCGTGCGGTTCCAGATCGGTTCGGATAGCGACCAGTCGGTCAACTACTCGTTGCCCAATGTGATCGCCAGCCGGCTCGGCACCGGGGTCGTCTCCGGCAAGTCCATCGAGAACATCGACGTGACCACTGCCGCCGGCGCTCAGGAAGCGATCCAGATGATCGAGGCGGCCATCAGCCAGCTCACTCAGGTCCGGGGCAATCTGGGTTCGTTCACCAAGAACTTCCTGGAGTCCAACGTCCGCTCCCTGGAGGTCCAGAAGGAGAACCTGACGGCGGCCGAGAGCTACATCCGCGATGCCAACATCGCTGAGGAGATGACCGAGTTGACTCGGCTCCAGATCCTCCAGCAGAGCGGCATGGCGATGCTCGGCCAGGCCAATCAGCAACCTCAGAACGTCCTTCGGCTCCTGCAGCAATAAGCTTCCAACGTTACGGCACCACCCTCATCACGCGAAGCCCCGGCCCGTCAGGGTCGGGGTTCTTCGTTTGTGGAGGACTCGATAAGCCGCTTCAGGCGAAGGCTCCGAGCGTGGTCGGGAGAGAGTTCAAGCGCCTCGTTCAGCAGGATCAGCGCCGTCTTCGGGTCGCCCAGTTCGTTCGCCGCCGAGGCGAGATAGTAGCGATAGTCGGGGTTTTCCGGGCCGAACTCGATCGCGAGCTTGGCCGACTCGGCGGCATCGCTGTAGGCCTGGAGGAAGATCTGGCTGCGGGCCATCTGCCCGTGGGCTTCGGCCACCGTCGCCCGAATTGCGGGGTCCGTCGGGTTGGCGGGCGAAAGGGCGATGCAATGGCGGAACGAGTCCAGCGCCGAGGCGTGGTTGCCGAGGCCCTGCTCGACCTTGGCGAGCGCGAAGTGGAGCGGGAACGCGTCGGGCTTGAACCCGATGAGGCCGAGCAGTTTGAGCTTGGACTCCTCCAACGCCTCGAGATCCTCCTTCGTCAGTTCGCCGTCCCGGTCGTAGCGCTCCAGGATATCGCGGTTGAGCGTCTCGGCTTCGTTCAGAACCCGCGCATAGGTGTCGCCGTTGCGGATGATGGGCACCTGACCCTTGCCGCTCGGCTCGCACCCAACCAGGATACCGAGCGCCGCCAACAACGCAAACCATCGTTTCACGCTGTAGATGTTACTGCCCTAGCGGTGAGGCGTTACGGACGAGCGTCGTCGTAGGTGTCGAACGGGTCGTCGAATTCGAAGAACGTCTGCTTGTCTACGGCTGCGGCGTTCCAATCGAACGCGTAGTACCGGCGCGACTTGCGGTCCAGGACGTGCTTGACGCAAGCCGCCCTCGCCTTCGCCCGCGTGTTCTGCGGCGGCGTGGTCATCGCATCCAGGATGTCCAGGTCTGAAGCCACACGTTGCGTCTGACCCATCCCCTGCATGGCGTGGAACAGGCTTTGCTCGGGGTTGATGTTGTGGTACTCCAAGTCCACCGAGTGCAGGGAGTCCGACGACCAGTCGAGGCCTTCCTCGGCCATGTACTGCTCGACGATCTGACGCTTGGCAACCCAATCCACACGGTCGGCGAGCGTC
>JBDHZD010000020.1:0-44161 GCA_039811705.1 Fimbriimonadaceae bacterium
AAAGAGCCGG
This sequence comes from Fimbriimonadaceae bacterium, assembly GCA_039811705.1. Classification (GTDB taxonomy): domain Bacteria; phylum Armatimonadota; class Fimbriimonadia; order Fimbriimonadales; family Fimbriimonadaceae; genus UBA2387. The sequence goes on from JBDHZD010000020.1 coordinate 11, forward strand.
TATTTGTGCTTCTGCCGTTCGTTGTAGATGACGCACGAGCGACACCGTTCGGCCTTGGCCGCCTCGGAGATGCGGTGGTTGCGGGGGATGTACTTGGCCGCGGCCACCTCGTCTTTGGTGACCGTTGTCCGGTCCATGGCTCGGCGGATGACCTCCTCTTCGCACATACACCCCACGCGTTCTTTCCAACAGGTTCGTTTGGCGTGGTAGATCGGGCAGACCTCGCGCACGAACTTTCGGCAGTACGGCAACTGCCAGCACATGCCCATGAACGTGTTTTGGATGTCCTTCTCTTCTTTGAGCCCCTTGCCGATCTTCAGTTGCTCGGCCTTGGCGCCCATCATGGAGCGGCTCTTCACCCGTCCACCCACGTCGATGCACGTCACGATGAGCGCGATGATGCCGAACACTGCCCCACCGTTCTGGAGCACCTGAAGCGACGATGCCGTGATTTCGTTGGGCGAAGAAACGGGAAACACCGATGGCAGGAACAAGGGTGAGAAGTACAGCAACGCCGCGCCGATCAATTGGCACGCGGCCAGCACCTCTTCGCCCCACCAAACCGCCGCGCTGCCCCCAGCGAGCAACACGACGCCGATCACCAGACCCGTGTTGTATAGGCCGATGTTCGAGAGGACTTGAGCCGGGTTGGGAGGCGCCGTGTACGCTGCCGCCTGAAACGTGTACACGGCCAAACCCGCCGCGGCGAGCGTGACGAGCATGCCCAGCCCGAAGACCCATCGGCCAAGGTCTTCCAACCAAGGGCCGATCTTCTCGCCGACACTACGATCATCGGGGCCGGTATGCGGTGTGAAGCTCATTCAGTCTCGACCATGTGGGACGCCAACAACGAGGGCGCCCGACAACACCATGCTACTAAGGACGCTTTGAGCGGGCCAAAGTTCTTGCCTTTCTACCCCTTTGACAGGTGCATTCTCTTGCGTTGCAGGAACCATGCGTGGCGTGGCGATTGACAAAATGTAGACGTACGTCTGTTTATCCTGTGATGAACGCAACGATGCACGCGCCCTCAGATGGGCGAACGAAGGCGCTGAAGAGGCGAGCGGCAGCCCTCGGTCCCGGCTATCGCGGCCTGAGACGCCACGGACCGAACGAGGAACTCGCCGCACTTGCCCGAGATCTCGAGTCTGCTGGCGAATCGGTGCCCCGCTACCTGATCGCTCCGACCCGATGGGTGGACCGGCGATCCAAACTGTTCGAGGCCGCCGAGTATCCGGACAAGGGAGTCACCGTCTCGCCCGACGACCTGGAGCGCATCGCCGCCAACTTCGACCTGCCCGTACCCGTGATGATCGAACACGCCCAGTCGCCGTTCGAGATCGGCTACTTGACGCAAGTGGAAGCTCTTGGCAACGAACTGTTCGGCACGATCGCCCTGAGCGCCGAAGCCGACGCTCTCATCGAGCGGTCTGACGCGCGCAGACTGTCCATTGCCCTTGACCCGTGCTTGGACCGCATTCACGAGGTCAGCATCGTGCGGCATCCTCGGGTGCCCACGGCTCAGCTGTTCGCGTTCTCGGTGGACCTGCCCGAGGCCGAACCTCGTACCGCCGCGGTCTCGTTCGCGGTATTTGTTCGGGAAGGAAGGATCACGCCCGCTCAGGCTCGGTTGGCCGAGTCTCTGGCGCAAAGCGCAGGTCTGGTCAGAGTCGCCGGAGAGGTCCGCCCATTGGGCGAATGGCTCACGCGGCTGTTCGCGATGCAGCCCATTGCCGCGATCTTCCACACCCCCACCCCCGATACCGCAGAAGACGACGCCAGCCACCTGCTGATGCCCGAGGAAGCGGCGTTCTACCGCAAGCACTTCCCCGACATCAGCCTCGACGCCATCGCCGCTAGGAAGACCCGATAACCATGGCCGCACTCAGCAAATCCTACGAGGCTTACGAAAAGCCCGGACTCGTCGTCAACTACCTTCTCGCCGCAGCACAGGTGTACAAAGGGGCGTTGGTGGGTGTGAACTCCAGCGGATTTCTGCAGCCGATGTCGCACGCCACGGCCAGCCTCAAGTTCGTCGGCGTGGCCGGGGAGTCCGTGAACAACGGGGGCTCTGCCGGCGACGCCGCGGCGAACGTGGCCAAGAGCGGCTCGTTCGTGTTCAAAGCCGCCTCGGGATTCACGCCCGCCCAAGCCGACGTCGGCAAAGAGGTCTACGCCAACACCGATTGGGAGGTGCAGATCTCGACCAGCGGATTGACCACCCAGTACAAGGTCGGCACCATTGTCGCTCTGGAGACCACTTCGACCGGCGCCGCGGGCGTCCGCATCCGCATCGACGAGCACGTCGTCTGAACGCAACCCTATGGCACTCACCAAATCCGATATTCCCGATCTCTTGCTGCCCGGCCTGAAGGCCGAGTTCGCCCTTGCCTACCGCAACCAACTCGACCAGAGCGTGGCAGAGAGGGTGGCGACGGTCATCAACACGACTCAGCCGATCCAGAAGTACGCATGGCTCGGCACCGTCCCGCCGATGCGCGAGTTTGTGGACGAGCGACGCCCCTCGGGTCTGACTGCAAACGCCGTTTCCATCGAGGACAAGGTGTTCGAGTCGAGCATCTCGGTGGATCGCCGCGCCATCGAGGACGACCAACTCGACCTGATCAAACTGCGCATCCGGGACCTGGCCACGCGAGTCGCCGCCCACCGACATCAGATCGTGGTCGAGACGCTCGCGCAGGGCTTCACCGAGGCCGGCTACGACGGCGTGTCGTTCTTCAACACGGCACACCCGGCGGCAACGGGCACCGCGTCGAACCGCACCACCGATCCGCTCAGCGCCGCCGCGCTTGCGGGAGCCATTTCGACGATGATGATGGTGCCGGACGACCAGGGGACGCCGCTGGGCGTCGTACCGGACACGCTGCTGGTCGGGCCCAAGCTCATGTGGACAGCCCACGAACTGGCCGACAGTCCGGTGGTCGTGTACAAGGGCAACGACGACGACACCGCCGCGTCCACACCTTACGCCAATGCGCTCCACGGCAAGCTGAAGGTGGTCGTCAGCCCGTTCTTGAGCGGCGCTTTCGACGATTACTGGTTCCTGCTCGATACGTCGCGCCCGATCAAGGGGCTGATCCTGCAGCAGCGAAGCGACGTGCCCGTCGAGTTCAGCGCGTTGGAATCGGCCTCCGGCTCCGAGTCGGCCTGGATGCGGGATCGGTATTTCTACGGGGTTCGTGCTCGCTACAACGTGGGTTTCGGACTCTGGCAGACCGCGTTTGGCGCGATTCTCTGACCTTTCCCGCGGGTCGCCTGCGGGCGACCCGCCCCACACCCAAGGAGGTTAATCCCTGATCGACAATCTCAGCGAACTGCTTACCCTGCTGGCGACGTTCGTCGGCTCCGCCGTGGCGTTGGCGCGCTACAGCCTCAACCAGCACCGCGCCATGGTGGACCGGTTCGTGACCTTTCTGGAATCCAGCCTGCGACGGCAGGAGGAGACCAACGCCCGGTTCCAGAGCGCCCTGGAGGACCTGACGGCCAACGTCCGGCGCAGCAGCCAATTGCTGACCAAGGTCGCCAAGCGCCTCGACATCCCCGAAGACAAGAAGGAGGGCGCATGAGCCTAGCGGTCACGCGCGCCCGCGTCAAGGAGAAATGCGGCGTCACCGGCACCGACCACGACGCCGCCATCGACAACCTGATCGCCGAACTGGTTCCCGCCATCGAATGGACGATCGCCGCCGAGCATCTCGCCGACACGGGCAACGTGCTGCTGCAAGGCACCCTGCTGCTCGGCGCGACCGAGATTGTGTGCGGCGAGTTTCTGGCCCAACGACTCCGTGTCGATGGCGCGCTCGATGCCGTGATCGAGGGCGACGTGCGGACCGAACCGTTCGGGCGTCGGAACCCAGCCGACCCTTACGGCTTGGCAAGGCAAGGCTGGGCACGTTTGGCCCCGTTTCGGAAGACGAATCTCGACGTGTCGGCGTCTTCGGGCGTGCTGGTGGGCGCGATCCCCTCGTCGCCGACCGAAAGCGTATCGACCTAATCGAACACGTCGAAAACCTGCTCGAGAAAAGACCCGCGCTTCTTGGGGCGGCGACGGCGGTCATCATCGTCGTCGTCGTCCCAGTCGCGACGGAACCTTTCGCGGTCCGTTCGACCGGACGGTCTCTCCGGCTCGCCAGTCCGCGCTCTCTCGGCCTGTTGGCCAAAGTAGCCTGGCGGCAACAGGTCGTCTGCCGGGCTGGTATCTCTTCCCCGCGACCGGCTTTCGGCCCCGGCCCGCTCAAGGATCTTGTCCAGCTCGCCGCGATCGAGCCAAATGCCTCGGCACTGCGGACAATAGTCGATTTCGATGCCGAGCCGTTCGGTCATCTGGAGGGTTTGGTGACAGTTCGGGCAGGTCATTTTCGTACGACTTATTCCTACGCGGCGACGAGGCATTGGTTGCTGGACGAATTCATGTTCGCCATGGAACAGCGTCTCCGAGTCGCCGGTCAGACCAGTTGTTCCGACACGCCTCCTGCTCAACGGGCCCCATGCGCAACCCGCATTGGGGCCCGAGCATTTGGCGAAGCGGCCGACTCGCCGTATAATGTTCCCATGCTCGAGGTGCAACGTGGCAACCGTGCGTGACGAGATCGATCGGTTCAAGGTGGGCTTGACCACCACCCAGGCTCCCTTCATCGAAGAGGCCCGCGACAAAGGCCAGTTGTACATCCACCAGCCGTACGGCCTGTACTCCGAGGAAAACCACGAGGCCTGGAAGAAGCTCTTTGCCCGCATGCAGCCGAGGTGGGAGAGGTACGCCAACCCATGGTTCCAGCGGGGCATCGCCAACCTGTGCCTGGACCCCGAGCGCGTGCCCAAACTGGAGGACGTCAACCGCTTTCTGGATCCCCTCACAGGCTTCAGGGCCAAGGCCGTCAGCGGGTACGTCGCCGCCTACCTCTTCTTCGATTGCCTGCGGAACCGCGAATTCCCCACGACGATCACCATCCGGCGGGCCGACAAGCTCGACTACCTCCCCGAACCCGATATCTTCCACGACATCGCGGGCCACGTGCCCATGCATACCGATCGCGCGTTTGCCGACACGCTGGTCCAGTTTGGCGAGTGCGCCCGGACGGCGGCCCACATGGTGCGCGGCATCCACGACGAAGAGCGGCGGCTCCACACGCTGGAGAGCATCATCCGCGCGATGGCACGGTTCTTTTGGTTCACCATCGAGTTCGGCCTGATGAAGGACAAGGAGCGTGGACTCTCGGTGTACGGCAGCGGGTTGCTGAGTTCGTTCGGCGAGATCGCCCACTGCGTGGAGTCGCCCGACGTCCAGCGCTATCCGATCCAACTCGAGTGGGTGATCAACCAGGGCTTCGAGATCGACAAGTACCAGCCGTTGCTGTTCGTGGTCGATTCGTTCGACCACCTGTTCTCGCTGGTCAACGAGTTGGAGCAGTGGATGAAGGACGGCAAGTTGAACAACGTCGCTCCGGGCGAGCCTGGTGTGAACGCCGAGGACTTGCGGAGCTTTCTCGAAGCGGCGCTCTAGGCCTTGCGCCTTGCCCGGTCGCGGAGGACGATGGCGATCAGGTTCATGCCGAGCAACACGGCCAACAAGACGATGATCGCGGCGGCCGCGTTCTCATGGAACGAGGCTTGGGGACGGCTGGCCCAGTTGAAGATTTGGATGGGTAGAGCGGTGAACCCGTCGTTGGGCCCGGTCGGCGTGAACGCAACGTAGGTGAGGGCGCCGATGGTGATGAGCGGGGCCGTTTCGCCCATCGCGCGGGAGACCGAGAGGATGACGCCGGTGAGGATGCCGGGCAAAGCGCAGGGCAACGTGATCTTGAGCGTCGTGCGCCATGGCGTCGTTCCCAACGCCAGCGATCCTTCGCGGTAGGCCCTAGGAACGGCGCGTAACGCTTCCTGCGCCGTGATAATGATCATGGGGAGAATCAGCAGCGACAAGGTCAGTGCGCCTGCGAGGACCGTTCGTCCGAGGTCCATCCAACGCACAAAGACCGCCAACCCCAACAGGCCGTAGAGGATCGAAGGCACCCCGGCCAGATTGGCCACGTTGAGTTCGATGAAGCGCACGAGCCGGTTCTTTGGCGCGACTTCTTCAAGATAGACCGCGGACGCCAACCCGATGGGCACAGCAATGAGGATGGTCAGCCCGATGATCCAGAGCGTCCCCGCCAACGCCGCCTTGATGCCGGCACGCGAAGCGATGCGAGAAGGGAAGCTGTCGATGAACGACCAGTTCAAGCGACCGACACCGTCTTTGGCGACACCCCAGACCAGAGCGAACAAGAGCAGCGCCGAGAGGATCAGGGCAGCGATGCACACCACGCCGAAAAGCTTCTCCACCCTCTTGCGGGATCGTAGGCGCCTTCTGACGATGGTTTCGTTGGCTTGGCTCATTGGTCTTTGAGGCTGTAGCGCACGACGAAACGGCGCGCCAAGATGTTCATGCCCAACGTGATGAGGAACAAGAGCGCACCGACGGCGAAGATGGTCTGGTACACGATGGTTCCCGCAGGCGTGTCGCCCAAGGAAACCTGCACGATGTACGCGGTCATCGTCTGGATGCTTTCGCCGGGGTTCATGGTGAGTTTGGGCGTCATGCCTGCCGCGAGCGTGACGGCCATGGTCTCGCCGACGGCTCTTGAGATAGCCAGCACAAAGGCGGCGCTGATGCCCGAAAGAGCAGCGGGAACCACGATACGCGTGGTCACCTCGAACTTTGTGGAGCCGATCCCGTAGCCTCCATAGCGCATTTCCTTGGGCACGGCGGCAAGCGCGTCTTCACAAAGGGAGGACACCGTGGGCAGGATCATGATGCCAACGACAATGGCACCCGAAGCGGCGTTGAAGACACCGACCTCGGGGAAAAAGCGTTGCAGCAGGGGGGTGACCATCGTCAGGCCAAAGTAGCCGTAAACGACCGTCGGCACTCCGGCGAGCAACTCGATGATGGGCTTGAGAACCCGCCGGACGCCTGGAGATGCGTATTCGCTCAAGTAGATCGCCGAGAGAAGGCCGAGGGGAATCGCGATGATCGCCGAGCCGACCGCGATCATGGCGGTTCCGGCCACCAGCGGCAGGACGCCGAAGTGCTGGGGCTTGAACATCGGGGCCCATTCGCGGCCCGTCAAGAACTCGGCGAGAGAGACCTCGCGAAAGAATCCGAGCGTCTCCACGGCCAGCACCAACACGATGCCGGCCGTGGTGAGGATCGAGACCAGCGCAGCGAGAAAGCAAACGACGGTCAGGGGCGACTCAGACCACCGGATGCGTTTCAGCGCGTCGATCATGGAACTAGCGCTTCAGGATTTCGGAGAGCTTGACGCCGACCGTAGGTCCGTCGAAGGCCGTGCCGGTCTTGCCCGACTCGAATCGTTGGAGGGCGAGCTTGTAATCCTCGGGGGCGAGCGGGACGTAGCCGACCTCGCTCACGAGGGTTTGGCCGACCTCGCCCAGATAGAACCGGACGAAGGCGATGATCTCGGGGCGCTTGGCCGCTGCGGCGTTCACATAGATGAACTCGGGACGAGAGAGGGGCTGGTAGGTGCCGTTGCCGATGGTTTCGGGGCTCGGCGCGACCGGATCAGCGTCCCCGTTCTTGATCGGGACCAACTTGAGCTTCTCCTTGTTCTCGGTGTAATACGCGTAGCCGAAGTAGCCCAACGCGTTTACGTCGCCCGAGACGCCGGTGACCAGCGAATTGTCGTCTTCGCTGGCCTGATAGTCCGACCGGCTGGCCTTTTCTTCGCCGACAATGGCCTTCGTGAAGTAGTCGAACGTGCCCGAGTCGGTGCCCGCGCCGTAAAGCTTGAGCGGCCGATCGGGGAACGTCGGGCGGACCTGATTCCAGTTGGTGATCTTGCTGCCCGGTTCCCAGATCGCCTTGAGTTCGGCGACCGTGAGGTAGTCCACCCAGTCGTTGGCGGGGTTGACCACGACGGAGAGGCCGTCGAACGCGACAGGCAACTCGATGAACTCGATACCGTTCTTCTGGGCGGCTTCCCGCTCTGCGGGGTCGATCGGGCGCGAAGCGTCGCTGATGTCGATCTCACCGACGGCAAACTTCTTGAATCCACCACCGGTGCCTGAAATGCCCACCGTCACCCGGACACCGGGGTTCTCCTTCATGAACTCCTCGGCGACGGCTTCAGAAATGGGAAACACGGTGCTGGAGCCATCGACCACGACTTTGCCTTCCAGCTTCTCGGTGGCCTTGTCGGCGGCCTTGGTGTCGCCCGATGAACCGCAACCGGCGAAGAGGAGCACGCCCAGGGTGGCCAAGGCGGCTGCTGCGAACGTTTTCGTCATTGGCCCGAGTGTGATGGCGTTCGGTTAAGAAATTGTTAACGCTGGGTCGCGGTGGGTCCGGTCTTGGGCTGATTTGCGGGGACGGGCCAAGACGGCGAACTGGAGGAATCGCGCATCGTCCAAGCGCCCGCGCGACACGAGGTTGGCGATCCGGAGAAAGCGACTGTAATGCTCGTTGATGCCCTCGATCCTCTCGATGTCGAACGACGCCTGATCGAAGAGACGCGGGATGCTCTTCTTGGTGAAGAACCGCAGGTGCGTGCGGTCGAAGATTCCAGCGTCCTCGGTGGGAAAGTCTCCGCCGAGCACCAGCTTGCGAAACTCCACCCAACACCGGATGTTGGGGATCGAAGCGAGAACGCGCCCGCGTGGCGTCAACAAGGGAGCCACCATCTCCAGGGCCTTGTGAGGCCACGCCAAGTGCTCCAACACATCCGTGAAGGTCACCAAGTCGAACTTGCCATGGGGCATGGTGGGCAGAATGTCCATTGCGTCGCCCACCTCGACGCGCTCAAGGCGTTCCGCCGCGAAGGCCGCGACCTCGGGGTTCAATTCGATGCCCCACACCTCGGCGCCGAACTCGCTGCGGAGAGCCAATCCAAAGGTGCCTGCGGCACAGCCCACGTCGAGGACGGAACGCGTATCGGAGGGCACCAAGCGAGCAACCTCGGGCCTCGCGCTCCGGTAGTAGGGCGGCAAGCCCGTCAAGGGCGAAAACCCCGTCAATGGGCCGCCTTCGCCTCTTCGAGTCCCCCTGTCATGTGGATGACCTGCCGCCCGTCTTCTTCGACCAACACGCCGCAGGGACCTCCCCCCCAAGGGTTCTCGGACAGGCCTTCGACCACGGTGCCATCCATGTTGTAAACCGGAAAGTAGTAGTGTGCGACGCGTTCGGCATCGCCTTCGATGTAGTGGCCGACGATGATCCGTCGGAACCGATCCTTCGACCGATTCGGTCCCGATCCGTGGATCAGCGAGCCGTTGAAGAACAGCACGTCGCCCGTTTTCATGTGGACGGGCACCGGCTTCATCCCTTCGGGCAACGGCACCTGATCCCATGTGAAGCTCGCTTCAAGGTCGGATTGGCCGGGGCAAAGGAGCGGCAGGTCGTGAGAGCCCGGAACGATCTCCAGACAGCCGTTCTCGTCGTCGATGTCTTCCAGGGCCAGCCAAGCCGCCATGCACGTGCCCGGTTCGGCGCGGAGATACCTCTGGTCTTGGTGCAGCGCCTGCCCCTTGGCGCCGGGCGGTTTGAAGTAGACCATCGTTTGGACGGCCAAAGGTTCGCGATCGTAGAAGGCAGCCAAGTGGGCACGGATGCGAGCGTCCACCATGTACCTCATGGCCAAATCGTCGCCCCGGTGCGGCTGAAGGAGACGCGGATAACGCTTCAGCGGGTCCGGGTCTTCGGGATGGACGCCACCTTCGGCCCACCCGTCTCCGCCGCGCTCGACCATAGCGGTGAAGTAGTCGCGCAGGACGACGCACTCCTCTTCGCTGAACAGAGACCGCTGCAACAGGTAGCCGTTCTCCCGGTAAAAGGCCACGGATTCGGGGGCGGGGTTGTGGGCCATCGCGTCTCTCCAGTTTGCCTCATCCGTGATGGTTCTGTGAATTCCTTGGTCTGCCCGGTGCGATTGCGGGGAGTTTGGTGTCGTTTCCTGCCAATCTATAGGTGGGCCGCTCAGCGGCTCTGGTGAGTTGAACCGTGTCCAAACCTAGAATCGCCTGCGTCGTCGGGACCCGCCCCGACACCATCAAAAACGTTCCCGTCTTCATCGAGCTCACGAAGTTCGCCGATCGTTGCGACCCAGTGCTGGTGGCGACGGGCCAGCATCGCGAGATGATGGATCAGGCTCTGGCCGCTTTCGACGTCCGACCCGATATTGACCTCGACATCATGCAGGTCGGGCAGACTCTGGCCGAAGTGACCTCTCGTGCTCTAGACGGGTTGGAGCGTGTGTTCAAGGAGAACCGTCCCGACTTCGTTATCGCCCAAGGCGATACGGCCACCACGTTCGTCGCGTCGCTGGCCGCGTTCTATCACCGCATCCCGTTCGGACACGTCGAAGCGGGCCTGCGCACGCCGACGGTGCAAGATCCCTTTCCGGAGGAGTTCTACCGACGGGCCACGGCGCTCATCACCCAGCAACACTATCCCCCCACGCAGTGGGCGAAGCAGAACCTGTTGCGCGAGCATCACGACCCTTCGACGATCTTCGTGACGGGAAACACGGGCATCGATGCCGTGTTGCGGATCGCCGAGGCCCAAAAGCAGGACTGGTTGACCGACCACGAGGGCCGCGTTTTCGTGCTCACCACCCACCGACGCGAGAATTGGGGCGAACCGCAGCGCCGTATCGCCGAGGCTTGTCTGGCATTGGTCGAACGGTATCCCGATTCGGTGCTGGTCGCGGCGATGCACCGCAACCCGATCGTGCGCGAGACGCTGACTTCGGTATTGGGCGGCCATCCTCGGATCCAACTCATCGAGCCGCCCGAGTACGCGCGCTTTGTCAAGCTGATGCAACGCGCGACGCTGATCCTGACGGACTCGGGCGGTGTGCAGGAAGAGGCTCCGGCGTTCGGGATTCCGGTGCTCGTCTTGCGTGAGACCACCGAACGGCCCGAGGGCGTCGAAAGCGGGAACGCCAAGTTGGTAGGCACGGACAAGGACCTCATCTATTCGGAGGCCGTGCGCCTGTTGGACGAACCCGACGCGTACGCGTCGATGTCGGCCGCAGCTTCACCCTACGGCGACGGCTTGGCGGCCCCGCGCATCCGCTATCTGGCCCTGAAGAGCTTGGGCGTCGAAAGCCCCGAGGTTCCGATGTGGGAACTCTGAACTGTTGCGTCCCTTAGCCCCAGAACCGACCAAACTGCCTTGCCGACAGGCCAAGATAGGGATGGAGGTTCTCCGCTCAGGGGAGGCGGAGAGTCCACGCCAACATGAGAAAACTTGCACTCATCATCGGTCTTGTCGGCATGGCGTTTGGCGCGGTGGGCTTCGGCACGATGACCCCCGTGTTCAACACGACCTACGGCGTGAAGAAGGGCTCCAACCTCGACAACGCCAAGTGCGGCGTCTGCCACGTTGGCGCGAAGGGAGGCAAGCTGAACCCCTATGGCGAAGACCTCGCCGCCGCCATGAAGGCCGCCAACACGAAGAAGCTCACCAAAGAGATTCTGGTTTCGGTCGAGGGGAAGGATTCGAACAAGAACGGCAAGAAGAATATCGAGGACATCAAGGCCGACGTCAATCCTGGCCTGAAGTGACGCTCTTGCCCGGCTCCCGATCCGCTTCGGGAGCCGGGCCCCGACTCTCGCCCGCCGTTCAGGGATTCGAATCATGCGGACCAAGTCGGCCCTATGGGCCATTCTCGCCAGCCTTCCTTTTGCCGTCGCACTGATCTTTGCGCAGGACGCTCCGGAAACGTCCGATCCGCCGCCCAAGGGACCCAGCGAAGAGGTCCAGGCGTGCATGAGTTGCCACGACCCCGAAGCACAGGCCGGCCCAGCCGTCAACTACGAGGCCCTAGCCAAGTCGCCCCATAAGGACTTCGACTGCACGTCGTGCCACCCGTCCTATACGGCGGATGCGCCTCACACCGAGGAGATGCTGGCTGAAAAGGCCGATTGCGCCAGTTGCCACCCGGACGTCTCCGAGGAGTTCATGGCCAGCGTCCACGCCAAGCCGAGCGTCAAGGTCGGAGACCATCCCACCTGCGCCACGTGCCACGGGGGCGGCGACCCGCATGCCGTGAAGATCGTCGGTCAATGGTCGCGCCAAGCCAAGGTCGAGGTCTGCAGTTCGTGCCACCGGGATTCGGCCCGGATGGGGGACTACGGCAAGAACGTCGAAGCCGTTGCCTCGTACGACCACAGCTTCCATGGCAAGGCGTTGCTTCGCTTTGGCAACCTCGATACCGCGATTTGCATGGACTGCCACGGGCACCACGGCGTGTTCGCCCACACCGACCCGAAGAGCACGGTTCACAAGGACAACCTGACCAAGACGTGTTCTCAAGCAGGGTGCCACGTTGGGGCGGGCCAGAACTTCGCGGTCTCCGGCGCGAGCCACATGGATATCACAATCAGCCGTGAGCCCTTGCTCGGCGCGATCCTGCTGTTCTTCCGCGTCTTGGTCTTCAGCATGGCGCTGTTCCTGATGATCGGCGTTGGCCTCGACCTGCGTCGGGCGATCATTGGTCCCGAACCGCCGCGTTGCGGCCGGTCCGTCGCCTTCATCTTGGGTCTGGGCTTCTTGGCCATCGTCGCCGCCATCTTCCAAGCGACGCTCAACTTGCCTGGACCTCTGATCTCAAGCGGCATCGGCGTCGGTTTGTTGCTGCTGGCCGTCACCATCTTCAAGATCGAACAGCGTGGCAAGAAGCCCGAACCTGAAAGCGGACGCAAGTTCTTGCGACTGACTGTGTTTCAGCGGATTCAACACGCCGTGATGGCGATCAGCTTTGGCTTGTTGGTGCTGACCGGAATGCCCGTCCGCCAATCGGAGAGCGACTTCTTGCGCAACCTGTACATGGCCATCGGCGGCATGGAGGTCGGTCGGTGGATCCACCGCGTGGCCGGCGTCGCCATGATCCTTGTGTTCGTCGTCCACGTCAGCCACCTGCTCTGGAAGTGGAAACAAGCCGGGTTCAAGTTCTCCTCTTGGACCATGTGGCCGAACAAGAAGGACGTTCAGGACTTCATCCAACTGACCAAGTACTACCTTGGCAAGACGGAGGAGGAGCCCAAGTACGGGCGGTACAGCTTCCGGTCGAAGTTGGACTACTTGGCCGAGTACTGGGGCGTCCCGCTCATGGGAGTCACGGGCCTTATCCTGTGGTTCCCCGTGTTCTTTGGCGGATTCCTTCCCAGCGTGGCCATTCCCGCGGCGTACATCGCCCACTCCTACGAGGCCGTGCTGGCGTTTCTGGCCATCCTCACGTGGCATATGTACAACACCAACCTCAACCCGCACAACTTCCCCATGACGCGGCTCTGGCTCACTGGAACGCTGTCGGAAGAGGAGATGCGCCGCGAGCACCCGCTGGAACTCGAAGCGATTCTCGAAAGCGAAAAGAAGTCGACCTGACGCTCAGGCGTCGGGTCGTCCACCCAGGAACACGTCCCACACTCGGACGATGCGGTCCATGCCCGCAGAGGCCAAGCGGCGCCCGTCGTGGCTGAACGTCACGGCCGCCACCGGCAAATCGCTCACCTTGAACTTGAGGTGTTCGATACCCTGTGTCGCGTTCCAAAGGCCGACGATGCCATCGCGTGAAGCCGACGCGAGCAGCCAGCCGTTCGGGTGGAACGCAAGGGATTCGATAGGCCGTTCGTGACCCCAGATGACCTTGTGCAACACCTGTGCGCGCACGTCGAAGATGCGGATCGACAGGTCCACGGCTGCGACCGCAAGGTAGCGGCCATCGGGACTGAATGCAAGTGCCGTCACGGTCGACCGGATCTCTTTGAACGTGTGGAGCATCGTGCCGTTGGCCCCATGGTACAGCTTCACGGTGGCATCCGCCGAACCCGACGCGAGATACCGACCGTCGGACGACCACGCCATCGCAGTCACCGATTGCTCATGCTTCTGGGACGAGAACACGGTCAGCCCGGAAACGGTTTCGTTGACTCGAATCCGTCGCTTGGCGGAACCCGTGGCGACGGCGCGCCCATCTGCCGATATCGCGAGGCAAGACACCCACTGCATGTCGGCGTCCCGCCAAACATGGACGGCATCGCCCCGCACCTCCCAAACGGCGACCATCGCGTCGGTGGCGCCAGCAGCGACCACTCTCCCGTCGGGAAACGATCGGACCGCGGACACGACGCCTCCCTCGAGCCGTTTGCGCCTCAATATTCCAGGGCTGGAGAGGTCCCACCACACGATCTCGTTGTCGAAACTGCTGCTCACCAATTGCGACAGGTCGTCCGTGAACGACAAGGCATAGACAGGCGTTCGATGGGCCCGCAACCGGTGGCTCAGGCGAACATAGACCGGAATGGGCGCTTCTTCTCGTTGGACGACGGGTTGTCCGGCGAAGAAACCCGCGCCGAGCGTGGCATCGTATTCCATGCGAGACGTCGGATCGATGAGCGTGCTGAACGCCTCGTTGATCCGTGCCATCTGCTCGTGGCTGTCCGGGTTCGGATTGACGTCGGGGTGGTAGCGCCTCGCCATGCGGCGATAGGCTTTCTTGAGCTGGACCGGCTCGGCGCTTTGCTCGACGCCCAAAATGTCGTAGAAAGTGGGCAAACTTCCTATTATGAAACTCAACGGCGAAGGGCGATTGCTACCCCGGGACGCATTGGCCGTCTATGTGCACAGCCCTTTTTGCCCATCGAAGTGCGGGTACTGCGATTTCAACAGCTATGCCATGACCGGCGGGGTGATCGAGCGCACGTGCCGCGCCACCATCCGTCAGATTCTCGATTCCCCGAACCGAGGTCGCCCCGCGAAGACGGTGTTCTTTGGCGGTGGTACGCCCACATTCGTCCCCATCGAACTGCTTGTCGAAATGTTGCACGCGGTCTTCGAGGTCCATCCTCCGGTCGAAGGAGCCGAGGTCACATCGGAAGCCAACCCGGGAACCGTCGATGCGGAGAAGTTCGGGGCAATGCGAAAGGCCGGATTCAACCGCATCAGCCTCGGCGCGCAGAGCTTCCTCGACGACGATCTAGTCCGTCTGGGACGCGTGCATCGGCAAGGAGAAATCGAACGAGCCGTCTCTGCGGCCCGCTCGGCCGGATTCGACAACATCAACCTCGACCTGATGTTCGCTTTGCCCGGGCAGACCCTGCGCGGCTGGCGCGACAACGTCGATCGCGCGCTTGCGATGGGCACCGAACATCTGAGCCTCTACTGTCTCACTCTCGAACCCAACACGGCGTTTTACAAGGATCACCTTCGCGGCACGTTGGTACTCCCCGACGACGAGGCACAGGCCGAGATGTACAACCTCGCGATCGATCGGACGAGCGAGGCGGGGATGGGCTGCTACGAGATCAGCAACTTCGCCCGACCGGGCCGAGAGTGCGCCCACAACCTGGCCTATTGGAGGTGTGAGGAGTACGCCGCCTATGGACCCGGTGCCGTCGGGTGCTTGGCCGACGAGCCAGGTGCGCCTTGGTTCGCTCCACGCACGCGGTTCACACATCTGAAGCACCCCGAGCGGTTCTGCGACGCAATCGAATCGGGCCGTTCGTCCGTGTTCGAGTCTGAATCGTTGGACGTCGAAGCACTTCGATTGGAGCGCGTGATGCTGGGCTTGAGGCTGACGGAAGGCCTCGACACTCGGGGACTCGATCTCGATCCAAGAGCGGTCGCTTCTCTGGTGACGCTGGGATGGCTTTCGTCCTCGGAAGGGCGTCTGACGTTGACTCGTGAAGGCCGTCACTTTTGCTCGGAAGTGGCCTTGCGCTTGGTTAGCGGTGTTGCTCCACCGTCCGCTGCAACAACGCAATGAACTGCGCCTTGCGCTCGTCCACATTGGACTGAAACTGCACCGGACCCCGGCGCAACGGCGCAGACGTCGGCGGAATGTCTTCGACGATGGCTTGGACGATTTGCCGAGCGGTCCGCCCGTTGCGGTCGCGAGCGTCGATGTCCGCTCCGCCTTGGATGAGGATTTCGGCGGTCACCGGCAACACCATCGCCGCCAAAAGGTGCAAAGGAGTGTCGCCATCGTCGTTGACCACATTGGGGTCGGCCCCGACCTCGAGCAACGCCCGGATGGCGTTGCGGTTGCCGTTCGCAGCCGCGACGTGGAGCGGTGTTTCATTGCGTTTGCTGCGAACGCTTGGGTCGATCTGTTTGGCGATTTCGCGCACAGCTCCCTCGTCCCAGATGCTGGCGGCCGCATAGTGAAGGGCCGTGTAGCCCTGGCGGTCGGGCGGAGGCAGTGTCGCCCCGTGCCGCAAGAGATCGACGGCCAGCGCACTGTTGCCCATCATGGCGATGTCGATCGGCCGGTTCCCCCGTTGGGCGCGCGCATTCGGGTCGGCGCCGGCCTGAAGCAAGACGCGTCCGGAGGCGATCGCTCCCGCCATCACCGCATGATGAAGGGGCGTCCTTCCCTCTTCGTCCCGTGCCTCCAGGTCGGCGCCATGGGCGATGAGCAATCGGGCCACCGCTTCAGCGTTGCGGACGCAGGCCAAATGGAGTGGCCTCAACCCGGACCCGCTCACCGCCTCGACGTTTGCGCCAGCGTTGATCAGCGCAGCCGAAGGGGCTTCGTTTTGACCCCGCGAGGCCAAGTGGAGGGCGGTGTTGCCTTGCTCGTCCATGGCCTCGATGGCTGCCCCATGGGCCAATAGAAGTTCGATCTCGTCGGATCGGCCCAACAGGCTAGCACGGTGCAGGGCCGATGTGACGCCCTCGGCCGCATTGACCCGAGCGCCCTTGTCGATGAGCATGCGTGCGATCTCGGTTCGGCCACGGGCGACGGCCAGTTCGAGAGGCGTCAGCCCATCATGGGACGCCTTGTTCGGGTCGGCACCGATGGTCAAGAGCCAACGGACGGCCCCGGCGTCGCCGCGATTGATCGCCTCGAACATGGCCGACGGCGACCGCATCGTGGCGACCTTTCCGGCTCCGACGAGGACCACCGCCAATAGCGCGACCAGCGCCAACGCTGCCCATTGGGCCAGCCTCGGGTCGCGTCGCCGGGTGGGTCTGCGCATGGTCGCTTTCATTATAGGGGACGCCCGACTCGGGTCGATCGACTCATCGGACAAAAGGTTGGAACCATGGAGAACATATCAGTGTATAATGATATATCATGTCTGCAGCCATTCCTTCCTTCCGCTCCGATGCTGTCCGCGACGAGTTCGAGCGCAACGTCACGTCCACCAGGCGTCGGGCCTACGCGATGGCGCTTCAGCTGACCCGCAATCCCGTCGAGGCCGAGGACCTGGTGCAAACCACGATGCTGAAGGCATGGAGAGGCTACGAGGGCTATCTGCCCGACAAGCCGTTTCTGAACTGGCTGCTCAGGATCATGCAGCGCGCCTACCTGGATTTGCGCCGTCGCGAGAACCCGGCGCGGCGTCCCGATTCGCTGAATGCGATGGTGTCACCCTCCGATGGCGAGACGCACGAATTGCCGATTCCCGATCCCCGGGCCAATCCGGAGGCTGACGCCATGCGCGACGAGTCCGCGTCCGAACTCGTTCAGGCGCTCTACGATTTGCCTGAGGCCTACCGCGAGGCCATCCGGCTGTGCGATCTGTTGGGCCTCAGTTACGCCGAAATCGCCGAAGCTCAGGGCACGACGATCGGGACGGTACGGTCACGCATTCACCGCGGTCGCCGCATGCTGCGAGACTTGATCGAGGAGCGCGGCATCACGCTCCACTAGAACTTGACCGTCAGCCCCGCACGATCCGTGCCTCGGGTTCCACGCGAAGGCGCCCCCCAGCTGGGATACGCAGCAGTGTCAACGGCGAGGCCATCTGAGGTCCTGAGCCAACCGCGTCGCGGTAACGGATGATCACTTCGCCCGAGTCCGTTCGCCCGGCGGTCGTCACGGTGACCGGAGCCCGACCGACTCCGGGTGCGATCGCCACGAGCCGCTCGCGCGACCAATCCACCCCCGGCGATCCCGAGGCTTGCACACCGCTGGCCTGAGACCAAAATTGGCTGTACTCCACGTCCGATGTGAGCACGTGCACACCCAGTAGGTTCGTGTTGGTGGTCCAGCCGCTGTAGAACGTTGTATAGGGGATGCGTTCGACGATGACCACGACGACTGGCGGGGGCGGGGGCGCTTGACCGTGATAGATCTTCACTCCGCCCGGCAACGTGGTCACCGATCCCGGAGCGCCTCCGACGCTGCCTCCAGACGGCGCGTTGGCCAGTTCTTTGGAGAATCGAAACACCCCTGCAGTGCGCGGAACCCGGATGATGACGAACGGGCTGGTCTGCATTTGGACGACCATGGCGTCGCGGGCTGGCTGATGTTCCACCCATGCAACGACAAGATCGTTGGCGTGGACCCGATTGATCGAACGCACCGTCACGCGGTAGCCACCCGTGGGCCGAAGTCCCAGATTGATCGCGATCAGGTGATGGGTGTTCCAGTCGATGTCGCGCGGTGCCTCGTGGGCCGGACGCCCCGTGAGCTGCGCCCAATAGCGCTGGAAGTCGCCCTCGGTCTGCAGGATCGTCTGGCCCTCCCGCGTGATCCGCGAGTTTTGCCCTTCCTGGTACGTCGAGAAGTTGACGACGGCGTCAAGCCCAGTCTTCAACTGGGCCGACGCGATAGCGGCGATGAAAAGCGCTCCGAGCGCGGCGACGTGCCTCACAATCGTTTAGACGCGCACACACAGGGAGCGCAACGCGACTCTCAGTCCTCGACGGCCACGAGCTTGTACCCGTAGCCGCGCATCGTCTGCAGGAAGAGCGGGTCGTTGGGATCCTTCTCGATCTTCTTGCGGATGCGATAGATATAGACATCCAGCGAGTTGCTGTTGAAGTCCATGTCGTAGCCCCAGACGCTCTTGAACAGCGCGCCCCGGCTAACCGCCCGGTCGGGGTTGCGGGCGAGAAACGCCAGCAATTCGAACTCGCGGTTGGTCAGGTTGACCGCCTTGCCGTCCACATAGGCGTCGCGCCGCTCGAAGTCGATCTCGAGACGGCCAAACGTCCCGGAATCCGTGTCCTTCTTCTTGTATTGGTTGGCGCGACGCAGATGGGCGCGCACACGGGCCACCAGCTCGGTCGGATCGAAGGGCTTGGTGAGATAGTCGTCCGCGCCGACTTCGAATCCCGTGATCTTGTCGACGAGCTCGGACCGCGCGGTGAGCATCAGCACGGGAAAGTTCCAGCGCTTGCGCACGCGTTTGCAGGTCACGATCCCATCGTCTCCTGGCAACCCGAGGTCGAGGATCAAGAGGTCGAAGGTCCGTTGCTCCATGAGCGACATACCGTCCTCTCCCGAGGTGGCCGTCTCGACCTCGAATCCCTCTTTCTCGAACAGTTTGCGCAGGTTTTCCTGCAGAAACTTGTCGTCGTCAACGATCAGTAATCGGTCAGTCATGAGTCCTTTCATCCAACAGCTCAACTCGTTCTATGCAGCGGTCCAAATCTGGACGGTCGTCCCTTTGCCCACCTGGCTCGAGAATTCGATTCTCCAGCCGTGTTCGTCGGCAATGCGTTTGCAACTGAACAAGCCCAACCCAAAGCCGCCCTTGCGGGTGCTGTAGAACGGCTCGAACAGCTTGTCCACCCGATCCGGCGGAATCCCCGGACCGGTATCGCTGACCTCGACCACCAGCGACTTGCCCTGAGCGATGGTCCGGATGGAGAGTTCTCCACCTCGGTGCTCCATCGCTTGCAGTGCATTTAGAATGAGGTTCATGAACAAATGTTCGCATTGATCGGGGTCTGCATGGACTTTTGACCTTCGCGGCCTGATGTCCACCTTCACGTCGACGCCGAACCGCTTGGCTTGAGTTTCGGTCAGACCCAGCACGTTGTCGACCAGTTCTCTGAGGTCGACCTTGGTCCGTGTGGTCAGCTTGGGCTTGGTGAAGCTGAGCAGGTGATGCGAGAGCACGGCGAAGCGCTGGAGTTGTCGTTTGACTTCGACCAAGGCGGTCGACGGGTCGCTCTGACCCAAGCTGATCTCCAGCTGAAGGCTGGCGACGATGTTGCGGATGTCGTGCGCGATACTGGCGGCAAGCGTGCCCACCGCGCTTAGTTTCTCGCTCTGGACCAGACGCCTCTGGGTCTCTTCAAGTTCAAGGCTTGCTTCCCGGAGGCGTTCTTCCAAGTGCGCCCAGTTGCACAAGACGACCAGCTGCTCGGCGATCGCCTCGAGATGCTGGCGAAAGTGCGGGTCGTTCCAATCGCGCATGGACTCCACACCCAGCAAGGCGAATCCGATCGGCTGCCCTTCGTCGTAAACGCCGATCTTCGTCACGTAGGGCGTCCCCATGCGCGAGGCCAATGCGCTCGAGCAAGGTCCCACATGCACAAGGTCGTGGCCTTCGGCTCCTCCATTTCCGTACGCCGCCCAGAAGTCCAACTCGGATGCGATGACGGACGACGGGATGGGTTCAGTCTCGAACCGGCGATCGGCATGGGTCGTGGCGGCCACCCACCGACCATCGGATCGCCGAAGCGCGACGACGTGGGCGTCGTAGCCCAAAACACCGCGATAAGCCTGCGTGAGGTCCTGGACGATCGACTCGATGCCCCCATGCCCTGCGACGGCGCGAAAGACGGCGTTCATGGCCTCGAGCGTCTGCGCGGTGGCTTCGATTTCGCGTTCCTTTTGGGCGATGAGCACCTGCTGGCTCTGGACCTTTTCTTCAAGAGCCGTCTCCCGCTGGAGTTCCACCGAGAGCCTCATGGCCAGAGTGGTCAGGAACTCGACGTCGATGCCGTCGTGGGCGATGTCGGTCCGTCCGTCGAGGATGCTGAGTGTGCCGACCGCCTCGTTTTCGCGGTCGTAGACGCACGTACCGAGATACCGCGCCAGTCCATGTCGTGCGGGAACGTTGCTCCAAAACTCGCCGGCTGCACGCGCGTCCTCCACGATGAACGGTTGCCGAGTGGCCAGTGGAACACGGTCATAGGCCTGGCTCAACGCGATTTGGTTGGCGGGACAATAGTCTTCGGGCAACCCGGCATGACTTCGAAACAGCAACCGATCGCCGCGAACCAGCCCAAGAACGGCCGCCGAATCGTAGTGTGCGGCAAGCGTTTCCACAATGAACTTGCAAACGTTGGCGGGATCCGGGTCGTTGAAGAGGCTGACCTCGTGGATGAGCTCACGAAACCGTTGTCGGCGAACGAGGTCGGTGATATCGCGAAACGTCCAAATGCGGCCCGCGATGCGTCCCTCCTGATCCCGAAAGGGCGCGGAACGGCGGGAGAGCACGCGTCGATATGGAACGGTCAGCTCAATGCGATCCTCATAGGTGCTTTCGGGGTGGGCGTTGATGCGGACCACGCGGTCCCGGAAGGCCTCGTAGTCTTCGACCAGCGTGGCCACGTGGCCGCTGACCTCTTCGGGCGGCGCGGTAACCGCCCAACGGAAATCCATGGCGAAGTAGTCGCCGAACATGCCGTTGCAGGCCAACATTCCCAGCGAAGCATCGGTGACCGCGACGCCATCGTTGCTGTTCAGAAGCAACGCCTTGAGCACGTTCCGCACCGTCGAGTCCGGAATGGGACCGAGCGCGATTTCGGATTCGTCGTGCGCGTTGGATCTGGGCAGCATGACCATGCGGCGAAACACGTCCGCGACCAGCGGCGCGGGTGATAGGTTAGAACGCTGAACCAAGCCGGAAAGTTGCCTTCCAGCGATCTCAGTTTGGCGCGTTCTTGCCGAACCCCTGAGGTCCTTGGCCCGATGTGCCGAAACAGAGGAGGTCGGCGGAATCAGGTACAGTCCGCCACAGACGCAAGAGGAGGTGCCGAATGCGCACTGCACAAAAACTGGCCGCCATGATGGGATTCCTGATGGCGATGTCAGGTCTGGCTTCGGGCCAGACGTCTAAAGTCGAATCCACAGAAACCGTGCGGACCGAGGTCACCTCGATACCGTACGAAACGCATTTTGAACTCAGCCGCCGCGTTGGAGCGGGCCGTACGCTCAAGTCGCAGGAGGGCAAGCCAGGGCAAATCATCCGAGACTACGTGGTCGTCAAGAAGGGCGGCAAGGAAGTCTCCAAGACGCTGATGTACGAGGAACGGATCGAGCCCGTCCACGAAGTCTTTCTGGTCGGGCGCGAGGGCTATGCCCAGAGCCGAGGCGCCTTCACCAGGTCCAAAGTCCTCACGATGTCGGCCACGGCCTATGATCCCAGCCCGGCAACGATTGGGCGAGGCGCCACCGGTCGAACGGCAACGGGAATGAAGGCCTCGTACGGCGTCGTCGCGGTCGACCCCAAGGTCATTGCGCTCGGCACGCTCGTCTTCGTCGAGGGATATGGTCTCGCCATCGCCGCCGACAAAGGCAGCGCCATCCGGGGACACAAGATCGACCTGTGTTACGCGACCCGCCGAGAGGCATTGGCCTTTGGCCGAAAGACGGTGAAGGTCCACATCCTGAAGCCCAGAGCTTGAACCTGACCGACGTCGTCGTCCTGCGTGCGCTGCTCGAAGAGCATGGCCTGCAGGCGTCCAAGCGACACGGCCAGCACTTTCTGGTCTCCACGTCGGTCGTCGATGCCATCCTCGGCGCCTGTCCAAGCGATGCCTCGGTGCTCGAGGTGGGTCCAGGCCCCGGTGTGCTGACCCGTCCGCTCAGCCAGACCCGCCGAACACTCGCGGTCGAGTTCGACGAGCGGTTGCGTCCTGTTCTGGGCGTTTCAGCCCCCAACGCAAGGGTGGTCTGGGGCGATGCGCTCAAGGTCGATTTGCGTTCTCTGGCCGTCTCTCTGAACGCTCCAAGAGTGTTGGTCTCGAACATGCCGTACAACATCACCGGTCCTTTGCTGGTGCGGTTCGCCGACATGGCCGACATGTTCGAACGTCTGATCCTCATGATGCAGCGTGAAGTGGCCGACAAGGTGCTCGCTCCGCCCGGTGATCGCCATCGTGGAGCCCTGAGCGTGGACCTGCAGTCGCGGTTCGCGATCCGCAAGGTCGCCGATGCGCCAGGCGGCGCGTTTTGGCCGCCACCCAAAGTCGACAGCACGGTGTTGCTCTTTGAGCCGTTGCCCGTGCAGCCCCATCCCGGATTGAAGCGCGTGTTGCGGTTGGGGTTCGCTCAGCCTCGCAAGACGCTGGCCAACAATCTGGCCACGGGTCTGCAACGTCCACGTGCCGAGATCGTCGGCTGGATCGAGGCGCTTGGATGCGCTCCGGACATTCGTCCAACTGCGCTCGACGTGGCCCAATGGGATAGAGTGAGGGCATGCGCCGACGCCTGACCGCGATCTTGTGCCTTCAGTTGGGATGGCTCTTGGCCTGTCCACAGGCTAATGCCCAGGTGGAACGGGCTGAGTTGAAGCGTGCCCTCGCCGAAATGCCCGCACTCGAGCCGAAAACCATCCTTGAGCGTCTCGTTGTCACCAGCGGACAGTATCGGGGCGCTGTGCGCATGGGCCACGAGAAGGGTATCCACTGGTACTTCGCCAACATTGCCCTGCGCGAGTGGGTGAACGAGGTGCCCCAGATCGTCAAAGGCCACCTCGACGCCTATCTCCGCAACCTCGAGCGCTCCGACGGAGCCCGCGATATCGTCTTCGACCTGCTCGACGAGGGCCTGACCCAAAAGAAGGCCCCCGACAGCCACGATTCCTATGCGGCCAGCATGGTGCACCTGGCCGTCCTGTATGTCCAACGTACTGGCGACCACGGGTGGTGGGATCGCCAAGCGTCGATCATCCACAACGTCTGGCGCTTCAACGTGCGCAACCAGATCAAGAACGCGGACGACGTGGGCTCCGCTTCGCTGGTGAGAACCCATCAGCAAGGGTCGAAGAACCCTGAAACCGGCTTGCCCCACATCTTGGACGCGTTGCTGATGGACAACTGCGAGGTGTACGCGGCATTGGCGGCCATGACGGACTACCTCAAGGAGCGCGGCGACAGCCGAGCCAACCTGTACCGATCGGATTTGGTGCGCCTAACCAAAGGAATCGCCAATCTCTGGGAGCCAGGCACTCGGGCATGGCGCTTCAGCGACCTGGCCGTCAAGCCGACTCTTGCCTGGTACCCAGACCTGCTCGCGCAGGTGTTTCCCGAGCTCTTCGTGGGCGAGGCGGTGCGGTTCGACAACAAGAAGCAGGACCGATTCGCCGCCGCTTGGCACTATTTGGCCAAGAGCGACCCCAACTGGTTCGATGCGCCCGACGACAAGTTTCCGCACCTGATCGTGGCGTGTCTCGCCGCGCGCTCCCAGCGCGACGTCCGGGGCGCCTTGTGGTCTGTGGACCGCTGGCTGAAGGCAAACGACCCCATGAAGAACCCGGAAAAACTCACCAACGTGGCTGACGCGGCATGGGCGTGGTCGACGATCCAGGCGCTCAAGAAGTTCGCGGGCTGACCGGCGGTGGGCCGCCCAGCTTGCGCCGCAGCGCAAACGCTGCGGCGACAAGCAGGGCAAGGGCAATGCCCGACACTAGACGGATGTAACTTGCGACGGCCTCGACCGACTTCAATTGCAGCGGATACACCCCGTTGCTCTGCATGTAATCGTCGTTGGCCAAGCGAGCTCCGTCATCTCCTTTCCCTTCGAGGAAGGCCTTCGGATCGGCGATGATCATCTTCTCGGGCGGACCGACGAGCGTGCCCACCTCGCCCGTCAAGTCCGCCATCGCCTCGTCGTGCGGCTTCACCCGTTGCACCAGCTCCGCTTTGGACCCATAGTAGGCCGGACCAGCAAAGCCAAGTCCCAATGCCAGAGCGGCGAGGACGGCCAGACCGACAACGATGCGGTAGAGGTTCCTCATGGCTTTAGCTCGCCGAACCGAACACCGTCAGCTTGATCGTCACGGACTCGCCGACCATGCCCTGGGCCGGTGCCGGGATGGTCACGTTGTAGTCCTTCAGCGTCACCTTGAACGAGGTCTTGACCTGCAGCACATCGCCCTTGAACCCCGCGCGCTGCGTGGTCTCGCTCTGCGGCATGTACTTCACCGTCGCGGGAACCGTGATGGTCTTGGTCACGCCCTTCACGGTCAGCTTGCCCGTCACGGTGTAGGTGTCGCCGCTCTTGTGGGCGACCTTGGTGGTCTCGAACGTGGCCGTGGGGTACTTGGCGGCATCGAACCACGTCGCGCTGCGAAGGTGATCGTTGCGCATGGGGATGCCGGTGTCAATGCTGGCGATGTCCACAACGATGCGGCCCGAGCCCGTCTTGGCCTTGGGGTCGAACGAGAGGTTGCCCGTCACCTTGTGAGTGAGGCCGGTGAAGTCCTCGAGCTCGGCCTCGCTCTCGAACGTGAAGACCTGGGCCGCCGCGCGGCCGCTTGCGCCGACCGAAAAGGTCTTGGTCTGGGCCATCGCTCCGGAGGCGAGGGCGAGAACGGCGAGAGGGAGAATCGGGATGAGTTTCATGTTCCTTGTCCAAGGTAGTTGCATTGCGAACTACTCCTTGAAACAGAGAATGTCTCGCGGTTCCGAATCGTTCTTTGCATGGGCCTTTCGGCCCTTTGCGAGTTCAAAGAAGGTGCGCGGGCAACGGTGGAACGTCGACCGGAGCCCCCGCGGAACGAACGGATTGTGTGGCCGCGACGCCCGCGGCGACCGCCATCCGTGCCGCCACAGGACTGGTGTCGGTTTCGCCTCCTTCGCGCAGGTAGCGGAAGAATTCGTCGAGAATGAGGTGATCGGCGCCGCCATGCCCGCCGGTCGCCGGCTCGGCGCGCCATGAATCGTCGCCCTCGGGGTCGTAGCCGAAGCGGAAGCGATTCCAGAGCCGCACCACCGCTGTCCCGGGCCGGTCGTCGAAGTTCTCGATCCGTCCTTCGGTGCCGATGATGCAGTACGACCTCCACGCATCGGGGGTGAAGTGGCACTGCTGGTAGCCCGCCAGGACACCGTTGTCGAGTTGCATGGTGACCAGATTGAGGTCTTCCACGTCCACGACGGCGTTGGTCTGCGGCAACGCTGCCGGCGGCCACACGTTCGCTTTGGAGAAGTCGACCTCGAAGTCCTCGCCGGGATCGCGTGGTCGGCCCAGATCGCCGTAGACGGTCAATCCTCCCATCGCCGACACGCGTTGCGCGTAGCCCCCGCACAGCCAGTGCAAGATGTCGATGTCGTGTGCGCCCTTTTGCAGCAGCAGGCCCGTCGTGTTGCGCCGATCGGCGTGCCAGTCGGCGAAGTAGGCCCCTCCGCCGTAGCTGACGAAGTGGCGGCACCACGCTGTCTTGATCTCGCCGATGCGCCCCGCGTCGATCCACTCTTTCATCTTGCGCACGACCGCGAAGTGCCTCATGTTGTGGCCCAGGTAGAGCTTCGAACCCGACGTCTTGGCAGCCTTCAGGATGGCGTCGCAGCTCTCGGTCGTGATCGCCATGGGTTTCTCCAGATACACAGGGACCCCGGCTTCGAGAAACTGGATCGCATGACGTTCGTGGAGATGGTCGGGCGAAAGCACCATCACGGCGTCCAAGTCCAAGTCCATCAGGTCCTCGCTCCTCGGAACTACGGTCGCATCCGGACCGAACGCCTCCCGAAACCGCTCCTGCGCCTTGGGCCGTGGGTCGGCGAGAGCGACCACCTGAACCTCGGGCGGACGATGGGCTTCCAGAGCCAGAGACCGACGCAAGCCGAAACCGATGACACCGAGGCGTAGCATGGTGCGAGTCTATCCCGGCAGGGTCAGGACAAAGGGTCTCCCCCTGAAGAGATCGTTGTGAGGATCGACGACCGGGCCCAATGTTCCCTGGGACCTTCCAATGGGAGCGGCAGGAACCCAACCGGCGTATGTGGAAAGAAGAACGTGTCTGGACTCCAAGAGCCAGACGACCGACACACCCTGTGGGCCGCCCAACGCGACCCAAGGCCGGAGACACCTATGGAAGTACTCGTACGCAACGCCGAAGGCAACGTCACCCAACGAGATCGCGAGTACGCCGCCAAGAAACTCGGGCGCCTCGACCGCTACTTCAGCCAGGCGCAAAAGGTCGAGATGGTGCATCGCAAGGAGAAGCACGGGCACCGCATCGAGATCACCGTGTTCGCCGATGGGCTCACCGTGCGCGGCGAAGAGCACGACTTGACCGTCCGGGCGGCGATCGACCGGGTCACCGACAAACTTGAGACGCGGCTTCGGCGCCTCAAGGGGCGGCTTATCCACAACCACCGCAAACGCGGAGCAACACCGCCCAGCGCCTTGGAGGACATTCCCGCCGACGAGGAAGAAGCCGATCTCTTGCCCATCGCCGAGCGCAAGCAGTTCGACCCAAAGCCGATGTCCATCGAAGAGGCCGCGTTGCAGATGGAGATGGTGGACCACCCGTTCTTCGTGTTCACAAACTCCGAGACGCGACGCACCGAGGTCATCTACAAACGGCGCGACGGCAAGTACGGACTGCTCGAGCCGATGTGAATCGCCTTCGTGCCCGGTCCAAGGATTCGTTACTGAGCCGATGGCTTCCCTGCCTCTCCACGGGACGCGTGGCGAGGCAGAGTCGTCAGACCGTAGCCCGAGTCTTTTGAACCACGCTGTCGAGAAAGGCCGAATTGGTCGGCGTGCGCTTGAGCAACTTGATGAGCGCCTCCGTGGCCTCGACGCTGTTCTCCTGATTCGCCAGCAACCGGTGCAGCTGCACGACACCCTCGAGTTCTTCCTTCTTGAACAGGAGTTCCTCGTGGCGTGTGGAAGACCGGCGGACGTCGATCGCGGGCCAGATGCGCCGCTCGGCGAGGTCGCGGTCCAACACGATTTCCATGTTGCCCGTTCCCTTGAACTCCTCGAAGATGGCATCGTCCATGCGGCTGCCCGTATCCACCAGCGCCGAGGCGATGACCGTCATCGATCCACCCTCTTCGATGTTTCGGGCGGCACCGAAGAAGCGACGCGGACGATACAGTGCGGAAGGGTCCAGACCGCCCGAAAGCGTCCGTCCCGACGGATTGATGGTCAAGTTGCTGGCTCGGGAGAGGCGAGTCAGCGAGTCGAGAAGTATGACCACGTCGCGGCCGGCTTCGACCAGTCGCTTGGCTTGCTCCAAACAGAGATCTGCGACCCTCATATGGTTCTCGGCAGGCTCGTCGAACGTCGAGGAGATCACCTGGCCCTTGACGCTGCGACGCATGTCGGTGACTTCTTCGGGGCGTTCGTCCACCAGCAGGACCATCAAGTAGACGTCCGGATGGTTGGTGGTGACCGCATTGGCGATCGTTTTGAGCATGCTCGTTTTGCCGGCCTTGGGGGGCGAAACGATCAGGCCGCGTTGGCCCATTCCGATGGGCGCGATCAGGTCGATGATGCGCGCGGCGATCTTATCCGGCGTGGTCTCCATTTGGATGCGCCGGTCGGGATAGAGCGGAGTGAGTTCGTCGAAGTTCTTGCGGCCGCTTTGCGCGAGGGCTACGGCGCCGATACCGTTCACGCTCTCGACACGCAGCATGCCCTTGTACTTTTCGCCTTCCTTGGGCAACCGCGCCAGGCCGTACACCGTGTCGCCGGGGCGGAGGTTGAACCGCTTGATCTGCGACTGCGAGACGTAAATGTCTTCGAGCGAGGGCGAGTAGTTGTCGCGGCGCAGAAATCCCCAGCCGTCGTTCAAGATTTCGAGGATGCCCCGCCCGTAAGTGAGTCCTTCGACGTCGAGGTTGGCGGTCAACAACTGCTCGATGACTTCGGAGCGCGAGGTGCTCAGCGGAATCTTGGCGGCCTTGGCGGCCTTGGCCAGCTCGGCGGGGGTCATGGAATCGAAGTGGGCGTAATCCACTTCGGGCATCTGTTCGAGGTCGGACAGATCGGTCTTTGGCATCTGACCGGCGCCGCCTCGTTTGCGCCGACGGTTTTGTCCGCCTCCATCGGCAGACTTTCGTGGTCTGAATTGGTGCATCGGAACGCTCCTGCTTGGGAGAAATGGGAAGGGTCTGGAAAGAGCGCGGCTTCCGGGGGAGGTGATCAGCCGCCTAGGACGGCGATATGCCCGAGATTGCGATACTGCTCCGCGCTATCCAACCCGTATCCTACCACAAACGCGTTGGGAATCTCAAAACCCAAGAAATCGACATCGACTTCGACAACGCGGGCAGCGGGCTTGGACAACAAGGCGGCCACGCGGAGGCTCTTCGGGCGGCGAGTGGCAAACAGTTCTCGCAGGTGCTTCAGCGTCTGGCCCGTATCCACGATATCCTCCACCAACAGCACGTTGCGGCCCTCGAACGATGTGTCGGCGTCCTTCTTCAACTGGACGATGCCGCTGGATCGTTGCTCGGTGCCGTAGCTGCTCACTTGGATGAAGTCCACGGCCACACCGCCTTCCAGCCGCCGCACCAGGTCGGCGTGGAACAGGAACGCGCCCTTGAGGACGCACACCGCCAGAATCGGCTCGTCGCCATAGACCGCCTGGATGTCGCACGCAATCTCGTCGATGCGCGTCTGGATGGCTCCGGCCGAGAGCAGGGTCGTCATGGGTTGCCCCGGATTCTACATCCTCGTTTGGCCTTAACACGATCTGTCAAACTATGGTCCATGTCCCTGAACCCGAGCCACGAGCTCGTACTCGTCGTGGATTTCGGCGGCCAATACACCCAGCTCATCGTGCGCCGCATCCGCGAACACGGGGTCTATAGCGAGATGGTCCCTTACTCCAAGGCGGCCGAAGCCATCCGCGAGCGCAGGCCCAGCGCCGTGGTTCTCAGCGGCGGCCCACGCTCTGTGGACGAGGCCGATGCGCCGACCATGGACCCAACCGCTCTCGAGGGCATTCCGACGCTCGGCATCTGCTATGGGCACCAATGGCTCGCCGCGAACATGGGAGGCGCGGCGCGACCCGCCGAGGGGCGCGAATACGGCCGCCAAGCGCTGACCACGGTGGCTGCGGGTTCATGGCTCTCGGGAATCGCTTCGCGCCAAGTGTGGATGAGCCACGGAAGCGAAGTGGTCCAACCCCCGACGGGCGCCGAAGTGATCGCCTCGACCGAGGGGTGTCCAGTCGCGGCCTTCGCCGACGAAACCAACAAGCGCTACGGCGTCCAGTTCCATCCCGAAGTCAGCCATACGCCTGCGGGTAAGGAAATCCTGCGCCGGTTCCTCTTCGAACGGGTCGGTCTCAAGGGCGACTGGACCACCGCCAACTTCATCGAGGAGAGTGTCGATCGCATTCGCGAAGAGGTCGGCGATGCCAAAGTCCTCTGCGCCGTCAGCGGGGGTGTGGACAGCTCGGTCATGGCTGCCCTGCTCACGCGAGCCATCGGAGACCGCGCGGTTTGCGTGTTCGTCGATCACGGTCTGTTGCGCAAAGGCGAAGCCGAACACGTGCGGCGCGCGTTCACCGATCACTTTCATCCACGGCTGATCGTGTTCGATGCCCGCGCCCGGTTCTTTGCAGCACTGGCGGCGATCACGGACCCCGAACAGAAGCGCAAGACCATCGGCGAGCAGTTCGTTCGAGTGTTCGAAGACCATGCCGATGAACTCAAGGACTGCACCTTTCTCGCCCAAGGCACGTTGTATCCCGACGTGATCGAAAGTGGCAGTCCAACGGCGGCCAAGATCAAGACCCACCACAACGTTGGCGGTTTGCCCGACTGGATGCGGCTGAAACTGATCGAGCCGCTCCGCTGGCTGTTCAAGGACGAAGTGAGGGCTCTGGGGCGGGCTTTGGGCTTGCCGGAGGAGATGGTCGAGCGCGAGCCATTCCCCGGCCCCGGTCTCGCCGTCCGTATTCTAGGCGAGGTGACTCCAGCACGCGTGGCGACGGTTCAAGAAGCCGACTGGATTTTCCGGACCGAGCTGCGCGCTCGCGGGCTCCATGTCGGTATTTGGCAGTCGTATGCGGCCTTGCTGGGCGACGTGCGGAGCGTCGGGGTGATGGGAGACGCGCGCACCTACGAGAATCCGATCATCCTTCGAGCGGTCCAAAGCGAAGACGCGATGACGGCCACGGCTGCCCCGATCCCCTTCGACGTCCTCGAGCACATCGCGACGCGGATTGTGAACGAGGTGCCCGGCGTCAACCGAGTGCTCTACGACCTCACGAGCAAGCCCCCAGCCACCATCGAATGGGAATAGGCGACGCCCAAAAAGCAAAACCGGACTCGCCGCAACGCGGCAAGCCCGGATCAACACCCGAATCTCGAAACGACTAGTTCAGACCTCTTCGGCCTTCGTCGCGTTGTAGGTGGCTTCGTTGACGAACTTGTACAGCTTGGCACCCCCGTGCTCGGCCATGAGCGCATAGCGCGTCTGTTCGCCCGACTTGGTCTTGCGGACCATCTTGGTCTTCTTGATGGCGCTGTCCGGCACATCGACATGAGAACGCGTCTTCAGATTGTAAAACTGCATTGTCTGCTTCTCCTTCCGGGGAGCCACACACGGTCCTCCACCGAGTCTAGGTTCGCCAGTCAGCATAGCACAAAGAATTCGCCCTGTGAAGGGGCAAACTGCGAAAAAGAGCGATTCCCTGGGCTATGGGTCCGAGCGGGGGGTTGAACGGACTGTACAATCCAGACTGTTGTGGCACATGCAGCAGCACCGCCGAACCCCAAGCACCGGACCATCGCGGGACCAGAGGGCTACATCGCTCATGCCGTCGCGTCTCTGCGCCACAGCGGCTTGCGGATCACCACGCCCCGAATGCTGGTACTGCGGGCCTTGGCGAATTCCGACCAGTGCCTGACCGCTTACGGCTTGCACGAACGGATCACCCAAGACGGAGCGCACATCGACGTGGTGAGCGTGTACCGAATCCTCACAACCCTCAGCGAATTGGGCCTGGTCCACCGCATCGGCGTCCTCGACGGTTTCACGGCCTGTCGTCAGTTCCACGAACACCAAGACCAGGTGCAGCACTGGGTCTGTCAAGAGTGCGGCAAAGTCGTCGAAGTGGCCCTGCCCCACGGCGAGGCCGAATCCCTGGTCGGCAGGGCGAAACAGGGAGGCTTTGCTCCCAAGACCGTGCATGTCGAGGTCGTCGGACTGTGCGCCCAATGCCAGTAGAGGCTAAGGCTCTCTGTCGCGCTCCAAGTCCTTGATCGTCCGCTCGACGTAGGGTCGAAAGAATTCGACGTTCGCAAACGGGCGAAGAAACAGTGCGAGGAGAGACACCAGCACCGTCGCGCCGACCACGCTCCCCAG
The DNA here is from genome assembly GCA_039811705.1 of Fimbriimonadaceae bacterium. Classification (GTDB taxonomy): domain Bacteria; phylum Armatimonadota; class Fimbriimonadia; order Fimbriimonadales; family Fimbriimonadaceae; genus UBA2387. The sequence goes on from JBDHZD010000020.1 coordinate 32,056, forward strand.
CCCGATCAACAACCCGTTGCGCAGGCTGCCTTGCCAACCCAGTCGGCGATTCTGCTTCTCAAGGAGCGTATTGAGCCGCTCGATTCGGCTCGAAAGCCGCTCGATCGCCTGGAGCAGGGCGTCCGGCTCGTTCACCCCACGGCGCTACTTGTCCCCGTCTTTTTCGAGGTGCGACTTGCCCGTGTACCACTGGTTGGTGGTCGACGCCTCGTTCACAGTGGGCTTGATATTGCCGAACTGTTGCTTGAGGATCGAAGGGCGATTGGTCTTCACCGCAGCCTCGTCGGGTGGTCCGTCGGCGGCGCCTTTCTTGTCGAGCGACTTGGCGACCGCCTCTTTGGTCGGGGCGGCACGCTTTTGACCGACGGCATCGTTGCTGGCCTGGGGCTGTTCATGCTGGTGGCCGTCGTCTTTCTTTCCTGCGCTGAGCAGACCGATGCCTCCCAGCATGATGACGAGGACGGCGACCAACACGAGGGGAGTCTGTCTTTTCTGCATGTTCGAGTGCTCCAACGAATGGGGCTGTGCCGGTTAGTATAACGGTTCGCTCCGTCCCGGCGTTCCTTCGGCGTGGTCGCCTGCGCGGTGCGTCAGGCACGAATTGCGAAAAAACGGCAAGGTTGGCCTTGTTCTGCGGGCCGAGAACGTGTATCATATTTCTGAAGGGCTTCCTGCAGCATTTGCTCTCCCCTTGGTTGCAGCTCGAGCCCTTCGTCCCCCTTCTTCCCTTCATGGCGTTTCTGCGCCTCCCCTTCAAGGACTCATCAGTCCTGGCACCGGCTTGTCGACCGGGTCTGAGGCGGTACACTCTCGGTTCGCGCCACCCGGCGCGTCGGGCTCATGACGGATTCGGTGGACAACCAAGCGGCGAATGCGACGAACGGCCCCGCTGTCGCCCAACCCGACGTTTCGGACAGCTTGATCCGGGAAATCTCCGAGATCGAGTCCGACCAGCCCGAGGAAGCACCCATGCCCAACGAGCGTTTTGATGCAGACCTCATCGTGATCGGCGCAGGCCCCGGTGGCTATGTGGCCGCCATCCGCGCCGCCCAACTCGGCGCCAAGGTGATCTGCGTCGAGAAGGAGTATCTCGGCGGCACCTGCCTCAACTGGGGTTGCATCCCCAGCAAGGCCCTGATCGCCTCGGTCGAGCGCCTCGAGCACGTCAAGCACGCCGACAAACTCGGCGTCAAGACGGGAGAAGCCACGCTCGATTTCGGCGCGATGATGGCCCGCAAGGACAAGATCGTCCAGACCCAACGCGGCGGCGTGGGCATGCTGTTCAAGAAGAACGGCATCCAACACGTCGAGGGATTTGCCTCGTTCGCCGACCCCCATACGATCAACGTGACCAAGGACGGCGAGACCAAGCAACTCCGCGCGAAGAACTTCGTCCTGGCGACTGGTTCGTCGGTCGTTCACCTGCCGATTCCCGGGCTTGAAGGCAAAGCCGAGAACAACGTCTGGACTTCGGACGACGCCGTCAACGCGCCGTTCGTTCCCAAGAGCATCCTGATTCTGGGCGGCGGTGCAGTCGGTGTCGAGTTCGGCTACGTGTTCAACGGCCTCGGTGCGCAAGTCACCGTGGTCGAGATGATGCCCAACCTCATTCCGGGCATGGACTCGGACCTCGGCGTGGAACTGGGCAAACTGCTCGGCCGCAAAGGCATCAAGGTCAAGACCGGCGCGACGCTCGACAAATGCGAGAAGACGGCGGGCGGCTGGAAGTGCCATGTCAAGAAGGGCACCGAAGTCGAAGTCGTCGAGGTCGAGGTCGTTTTGCTCGGCGTCGGCCGCAAGCCGAACGTCGAGGGCATGAACCTCGAAGCCGTGGGCGTCAAGCTGGACCGCCGCGGCGTCCAAGTCGTGGATGCCTCGCTGCGCACCCACGCCTCCAACATTTTCGCGATCGGCGATCTGCTCAGCAACGTCCCCGGTCACCTGCATCTGGCGCATATGGCCTCGCATGAGGGCATCGTCGCCGTCACCAACGCGATCACGGGGCAGAACAAGCACGTGGACTACCGCGCTCTGCCCATGTGCGTCTACACGGTCCCCGAGGTCGCTTCGGTTGGCCTCACCGAGGACGAAGCAAAGGCGCAGGGCCACGAGGTCACGGTGGGCAAGTTCAACTTCCGCCCGCTGGGCAAGGCCATGGCCACCACCGAGCAGGACGGCTTTGTGAAGATCGTCGCCGAAAAGAAGTACGGCGAGGTGCTCGGCGTTCACATGATCGGCGCCCACGTGACCGACATGATCCACGAGGGCGTGGTCGCGATCAAGCTGGAAGCCACCCTGGACTACATGGTGGACACGATCCACGCCCACCCGACCATGTCGGAAGCCGTCCTCGAAGCGTTCGAAGACGCCGCGGGACACGCGATCCACAAGATGTAGGCCGCCTAAGCCTGGCCCGACTGCCCGAAGTTGTTCCTCAGGATCAGGAAGTCCGCAACGCCCACGCTACCGTCGCCATTGAGGTCGGCATTGGCGTTCCAGTTGCCCGAACCCGTCGAGGAGCCGTAGGCGGCGCGAAGCGCCAGAAAGTCTGCCACGTTCACGGTGTTGTCGCCGTTCACGTCGCCGTTCACCAGAGCGAAGTTCACGCCGCTCACGCCTCCCGGTGGCACGTTCACGTTGGCGTTGATCTTGCGGAGCGTGTGGGATCCCTTGGCCGCGAGGTCACGTGTCCCTGTGTGCGTCGTGTTGAACGAGAACTGGCCGCTTGCGTTGAGCGTCGCGTTCACCGTCTGTAGGGCGGTTGTGGAACCCGGATTCCGCACTTGGATGGCGATGGTCTTGCCGTTCGGGTTGCCCGTGAATCCGGCGATGGTCACGGTGCCCGAGACGGGTGCTCCGCTCCCGGGGAGAGTGAAGGGCACATTGACGACAGTCTGCATTCCAGCACCGTTCGTGTAGGTGCCGCGCAGGTGGTACGTCGCGCCCGGAGTCAGCGACAGACCCGTCATGACCTCGACGTCGCTGAACACCGGAATGATTTCGGTGTCGCCCTTGACGTCGTTACCCCCCACGGTCGTCCCGATGCGCCACACGATGGAGTCGACTCCTGTCTCCGTGTCGTAGCCTCGATGCCGAACGGTGATGCTCGTGGTCGTCATGTTGGTGACCTCGAGACGCGGAACGACGGGCGGGTCCGTATCCCATGTGAACGTACCGCACCAGAAGTCCACGCCAGTCAGGTCGCACCCCTCGCGGACGGTTCTCTTCAACGTCTTGAGTTGGCCGTCGGGCGCGGTGACGATGTTGTACGTGCCTGGAAGACAATACTGCAACCGATAGCTGCCGTCGCTTAGTGTCGTCGTCTCAAACCGCTGACCCGTAACCACGTTCGTCGCGCGCACCAGTACGTTGGCGACCGGAGTGGCGTTCTTGTAGACGCGCCCCTCGAACGAGCCGACGGTGGCGTTCCGCGTGTTGGAGTCGCTCAGCAGTTCCTCAACGTCCAAGACGCCATACCCGTAGGAAGGCTCCCACGTGCCAAAGGGCGGGCTGGATGGGTGCCACGCCGAACGCTGGATCGCCTGATAGGTGCGCACGTTGGACCAGCCGTCGCTTTGGCGGATGTTGTGCATGCCGTAGTACAGACCTGCGGCGCCCGCCACCATCGGCGACGCCGTCGACGAACCGATCAGGTAGCCGTACCCCAAGTTGTAGCCGAGGAGACCGAGCGCGTCCTTGTTCTCATAGAGCATGTGGGTGTCGAGCTTCGTGGTGGCATAGATGTACTGCGCGTAGGCCACCATCGCGCCGAAGTCCACGATGAGGTCGCCGCCCGGCGCGGCGACGTCGATGTGCGAACCCGAGCTGCCATAGTTGGCCGCCATGTAGTAATTGGGGCCGAGCGGTGAGACACCCAGAGCTCCGCTGCAGGCGGCCGGGAAGAAGAGTTGTGCGCTCGGGGGCTGGCTGTTGCCACCCGCGGCGACGACCAGAGAGCCCTTGTTCCAGGCATAGGTGACCGCGTCTTGAAGGGTCTGAGAGTAATTCGTGGTGCCCAAGCTGAGGTTGATGACCTCGGCGCCGTTGTCGGCGGCGTAGTAGATCGCGGCGGCGGCTTCGGCATCCGTGGCGAACGCGTCGTCGTCGAAGACGCGAAGGATCATGCCTTTGGCGGCATAGCCGACGCCGATCATGCCCTTGCCGTTCCAGCCGCCGTTGTTGCCCGAGGCCAGGGCGAGGCCGGCGACATGGGTGCCGTGGCCATACTGGTCAAACGGGGTGCCCGCCGGATAGACCGCGCCGAACTTGAACTCCTTGGAATGGGCCATGTCGATCTGCCCGCCCTGAGCCGAATCGATGCTGGGTCCGCCGTTTCTAAAGTCCGGGTGGTTTAGATCAAGACCGGTATCCACGACCGCAATCGTCGGTGCGTTGGCGGGCTTGTTGAGGTGCGTGTACCACTGGTCGGGCCAGATGCTCCACCCTTCCTGGGCGTAGATGTCGGTGAGATACCACAGTCGCCTGTAGCTTAGTCCCTCGTCGCCGCCGAGCAAGATCATCTCTTCGGTGTCTTCGACCGCGTTCCAGTCCGGGTCGTTGGGCTCGGTCCACATGAGGTACATGCGGTTGACGGGCTGCGCCAGGAACACGTCGGCATGACGCTGCACCGCTTGGGCCAGTTTCTTGGTGTCGGTTGGGCCGTCCAGAAGCCACAGAGTCCAGCCGTTTGGACCGACTTGGTTGGCAAACCGACCTGGAATGCCCAGACCGTAGGCGGCCATACGCCGTAGACCCGGCGACTGGGCCCAGGCCCTGGCCTTGTCCGGGTGGACGCGGACGAGCAACCTATCGCTCACCACCTCGTTGTAAGGTCCGCTGTGGGCCAACCTCGGGGCCGGCACTCTGCGGCGGGCGATCTGGGCTGCGGCGTCGCTGGAAGCGAACACTGCGGCGGCCAACGCAAGCAAAAGAACGGGTCGCATGGCGTCTCTACCGTGTTAGACGCCCCGGCCCGCCCTCCGTGTTCCGGCATTCCGGCAACCATGGCGCGCATGATATACTCATTCTGTACTCATGAAGCCCAAGCGACAGAACTTCAACGTCACACCGGCACAGGAATCGGAGATCGAATCACTGCGGGTATCGCTGGGCGCGCCGAATTCGAAGGAGGCCGTGCTGCAGGCGGTTCGGTTGGCCAACAACCTCCTTGAGACCGTTCACGGGGGCGGGCGCATCCTGGTGCAAACCGAAGAAGGCCAGCGGGAAGTCCTGCTGAGCGTGCCCAAGGAGCACTGGACCTACCTGGTCGAGCGTCCTCATCCATGGAAACGCCAACTTTGGATCAAGGGTCGGCGTCAGGCCGTTGGTGCCCTGTGGTCTGCGATCGTGTCCGAGGGCCAGAGCGCTGAAGCAGCGGCTGAAGATTGGGACCTGCCCATCGAGGCGATCCGGGAAGTGTTCGCGTACGCCGAGCGTCACCGTCACCTGATCGAAGCCGAGGCACGAGAAGAAGCCATCCGAGGAGAGATTGAGACTGCTGCTTGATGAGGATAGTCAGGCAGCCTCTCTCGTGGCGTGGCTTCGAAGTGAGGGTCACGATGTCGAGACGGTGGGCACCATGGGACTCGGCGGTGCATCCGATACGGTTGTCCTACAGGCGGCTGCCGAAGCGAACCGGGTGTTGCTCACGCGCAACTGCGACGACTTCAGGCGAATCGCTCACACGGTCGCCCACTCCGGGATTCTGCTTGTCTACAGCCACGTAGTGGTGGCCAAACGCTTGGCTTACGCGGACATCGTCGCCGCTGTCAAGGTGGTCGAGACGTCGGCAATCAGCATGAGTGGTTTGATGATCGCCTTGAACGACGTGCGTCCCTGACAAACTGCCGGCGGACAAGTGCCAGAATCCGGGAATGGACCTCAAGGACGCCCTCAAGGGCCAGTACGGCGCGGGCTTGGCCATGCTTCGCCAGTGCATCGAACGGTGCCCCGACGAGGGTTGGGGCGCAGGAAAACACCCTCGCACGTTCTGGCGCATCGCCTACCACACCCTGTTCTACACCCATTTTTATATGATGCCCAGCCACACCGAGTTCACCCCTTGGGAACGGCATCAGGCGCAGGGCCTCGTCCTTTGGGACGACGACGAGGACGGTATGCCGCCCGTCGAGACCACGTACTCCCCTCAAGACTTGCTCGAATACCTGTCCCAGATCGAGCAAAACGTGGGCCCCTGGGTGGATGCCCTGGACCTTGGTGCGTCCGAATCCGGATTCCCGTGGTATCCGATTCCGAAGCTTGACCACCAACTCGTCAACATTCGCCACCTCGGAGTCCACGTCGGGCAGCTTCAGGAACTGCTGTACGCCCGAGGGGTGGATCTGAAGTGGGTTGGCAAACGGCTGCCCACATAAAGCAGCGCGCGAACTTTGACAAACGTTCGCGCGTCCAGCATAATGAGAACCATGAAACAGATCGTCGTGCTCTTGGCGTTCGCTGCGCTCGCGTTCGGCGTGTACGCTGGTCAACAGACCCGTCAATCCAAGCCTGCCGAGCCGGAGTCGCTCCACGACTTCGTGATGGAAGACATCGACGGCAAAGCCCAGGCCTTGGCCAAATACCGCGGCAAGGTGGTCTTGGTGGTGAACGTCGCCAGCCGATGCGGCCTGACACCCCAGTACGAGGGTTTGGAGAAGCTTTACCGCTCGTACAAAGACAAGGGACTGGTGATCTTGGGCTTCCCCGCAAACGACTTCAACGGCCAAGAACCGGGCACCAACGAGGAGATCAAGGCGTTCTGCACGGGCAAGTACGACGTCACCTTCCCGATGTTCTCCAAGATCAGCGTGCTGGGCCCCGACAAGCACCCGCTGTATCAGTGGCTGGTGGACAGCACCGACGACACGGAGGTTGATTGGAACTTCCACAAGTTCCTCGTCGATCGCGACGGCAAGGTGATCGCGCGGTTCCCGGCCCGCACAAAGCCAGACGACAAGGCGCTCACCACTTCCATCCTGCTCGCTTTGGCCACCGACTAGAGGGTCTCGTTGCCCGAACTGCCCGACGTCGAAGCCTACGTCGCGGGTCTTGACCGTGTCTTGGCTGGCCAGCATTTGGCGCGGGTGCGCGTGTTTGGCCCCTCGGTCCTCAAATCGGTCGAACCACCCGTGTCCGCGTTTGTCAGCCTCGCATTCGAACGCGCCGAACGGTTGGGCAAACGGATCGCGCTGGGGTTCGAAGGCGAGCGCTTTCTGGTCATTCACCTGATGATTGCGGGACGCTTGCTCTGGCGAGCCGGTTCCCCCGCTCCGGGCCAGCCCGGCGGACGCGCCACTGCCGCGTGTTTCGAGTTCGAGAACGGCCATCTGTTGCTCACCGAGGCCGGAACCAAGAAGCGCGCCACTCTGACGGCCGTCGTCGGTCGCGAAGGGCTCGAGGCGCACCGGAGGAGCGGGATCGAGCCATTGCAGTGCAACCTTGAGTCGTTTCGTCAGGCATTGCTTCGCGAGAACCGCACGCTGAAGCGCGCGATGACCAACCCAGAGGCATTCTCGGGCATCGGAAACGCGTTCTCAGACGAAATCCTGCACGCCGCCCGGCTCTCACCCGTACGCCTGACTCGGAGCCTCGACAGCGACGAGGTCGAAAGGTTGTATGCAGCGACCCAAAACGTCTTGGGAACGTGGACCGAGCGACTCGTTCAGAAAGCCCTCAAGACGTTTCCGGGCAGGGGCGAGGTCACGGCCTTTCGTCCGGAGTTTGCCGTTCACGGCAAGTTCGGCGAGCCGTGTCCGGTGTGCGGACGCAAGGTCCAGCGCATCCGCTACGCCGACAACGAGACCAACTATTGTGCGATCTGCCAGAACGAGGGACGGTTGCTCGCCGACCGATCGCTTTCACGGCTGCTCAGGGACGACTGGCCGAAGATGCTCGACGATGAGCCCGGCTAGGAGCGGATCGGCTCGGCGCCTTCTCGAACGTAATCGCGGTAGCCCAGAGACCGATCGCACACACGCACCTTGCGGCCCGCCCTGAGGGCCAGACGTAGGCATTTCTCCATGTTGCCCGTCGGCTTGACGTCCACAAAATCCAGCCGGTCGGCCAGCGAGGCGATGAGCCGGTCGCGGACCTGGTTGTTGATGCCGACGAACTTGGCGTTCGGGCGAAACGGCGAGATCGCCAAATCCGTATGGGGGTCGTATTCGTACCGCCACAGGCGTGCCGCGCGGAATGGCTCCGAGCGCAGTTCGCGTCCGAAACCTTCGTAAAGGCCCCGGTCGAGAACCAAGATTCGCGGCGCACCCCAACGGAGGGGAACGACGGCGGACCGCTGATACTCGGGCGTATCGTGTCCGCTCACCAATACATTGCCCGCCAGTACGCCTTCCTCGGCGAGCGCCTCCAGTTCGTCCAGCGCCGCGGCGGGCGATCCGCGAGAACTCAGAACGGCGAACGTCGAAGCCTCGAGCAGTTTGCGGTTGCCGTACATGAACAGCATTCCGGGAGGGTCGGGGTCCATCGCCTCGATCCGCTCGGGGTAGTTCGCGTCGGCCAACGTGACCAGAGTCACGCCGAGTTCGTTCATCCGCGTTTCGGTTTCGGCGGCCTCGCGGAGCAACTCGGCCTGATTGTTGGCGAGCGCGTTGACGGCCTTTGGGCCGAGTTTGTATTCCTCGGCGAGGGCTTCGGGGGACAGGGCCAGAAACTCCTCGGGCGAGCGTGCAAGGAGGTCGTTGCGGGTCAGGATGCGCACGATCGACCGGCCCCCGACGCCTGGTGTCATGGCGAGAAACATGGCGAAACTGCGTCGTCCCAGACTCAATGGACCACCTCCAACGCCAGCCGGGCGGCTTCAAGCATCAAGTCGAGCACACGCTTGCCGCTTCGCCGCATCACTTCTTGCACCTCGGCATCGGTGATGGGGCTCGTCGAGAGGCCGCACCCGAGATTGGTCACGAACGACGCGTTGGCATAGGCGATGCCGGCTTCGCGCATCAGGATGGCCTCGGTGCCGGCGGTCATACCCACGACGTCGCCGCCCTGCTGCCGCATCCAACGGATCTCATGCGGTGTTTCGAATCGCGGACCGTTTCCTGTGACGTACACCCCGCCGTCGTGGACCATGATTCCGAGTCTAGTGGCTGCTTCGAGGTAGGCCTTGCGGGCAACTGGACCGAACGGCTGCGTGAAGTCGGTGTGGCAGACGATATCATCGTAGAGCGTGGGGCGCCGGCCAGAGAGGTCGAGGACGTCGTCGGGGATGGCCAAGGTCTCGACCGGCCAATCGGCTCGCAAGCTGCCTACGGCCGCCGAGGAGAAGGCGATCGTGCATCCCGCTCGGCGAAGGCCTTCGGCGACGGCGCGGTAGTTGACGCGGTGCGGGGGGACTCGGTGCCCCGGCCCGTGCCGGTTGACGACCCACACGGTTCCGCTTCCAAGGGGCATCTCGCGGGCGCGGAGGACGCCGAACTTGGTGGGGACTCGGACCGCGCCGCTACAGTGCCTTTCGAGCATCGCGCCGATGCCGCTGCCACCGATCAAGGCGACCCTGATGCGATCCATGGCCGGATTATGACCCCTCCTCGCCACGATGGAGGTGGCCAAGGTACAGGGGGTGCATCTTGACAGAATTCAGATTCCAGGCGGTTGACGGCGACGCGTCCGCAGAGGCGATATAGTAGACGAATATATACTACTATCACTTATGCCTCCCGGTCGCGCCATGAATAAGGAAGACCTTGCGTTTGTCGCCGAAGCCCTTCTCGCCCTCTGCGAGCGGGATCGGGCGGCGCCCCATTACAGCGAAGCCGGCTTCGAGGCCAAGCTGCGCTCGGCCACCCGCCGCGAGGCGAAGTTCGCCCACGTCGCCATGGGCCGAGGCTCGCACCCGATGCTGCAATCCGAGTGCGAGGACGTCATCGCGGCCGCCGACCTCACCGACCGGCAACGCGACGTGCTCATGCAGCGGCTGGAAGGGCGGACGTTCGAAGAGATCGGACACGCCGGGGGCCACACCAAACAGGGCGCGCAGAGCATTTTTGTCCAAGGGTTGAAGAAGCTGATGCGCGCGTACGACGTCTATGCGTACAGAGGATTGTGCGACGTCTATCGCGACGAGGTGCGCCGAGGCACCCGGTCGCGGAAGGTCGTGGTCGGGCGGGTTGGTAGAATCTAGCCTGGTGGCCGCGCGACGCCGCCTGTGGAACTCAAACAAATGGTGCATTGCCAGAATTGCCAGGCCGCCAACACCCTGGACAGCAAGTTCTGCCGGAGTTGCGGCAACGCTCTCGCGGAAGACGCGATCCAGGTTGCTTTGGCGGAGCACGCGAAGTTGGTCTCCGAAGGCGAGCGCATGGCCTTTGATCGCCGGTACGATGAGGCGATGGCGGTCGCTGAGACAGCCATCGCCTCCCACCCCGCTTCGCGCGAGGCGCTATGCCTCAAAGCCACTGTGCACGAGCAACGCGGCGAACTGGGCGACGCCATCACAACCTACGAACGCGTGGTCGAGCTGTATCCCGATTCGGCACTCGACAAGATCAAGCTCAACCACTTGCGCAATGTGCTTGCGTTGCAGGATCCCGAGGAAAGCACGCGACCCCAGCGGCGCAGGGCCTTGTTGGCTGGCGCCGCGGCAACGGTCCTGGTGGTCTGCATCGGCGCGACCATCGGGCTGATGCAGGGCCGCAACCGCGACGAGGCCCCCAAGCTGGTCATGCAGGACCCCGTCGTAAACCAGCAGGCCAACCCGGGCAACGGCTTCCAGATGAATCCTCAAGCCGTCAGGCAACAGGCCAATCCGAACGCGGTGCAGGAACCGAGCACCGATCCGAGCCGGCTGAACGTCGAGGGACCGGGTCGTGTGTTTGACTCCGGTCCGCGAAACACGGTCATCGAAGGCCCCCTGACGGGCGATCGCGTACCGATGATCGGTGGCGTCGACCCCGTCGTGCCGCCGATCCGACCGGTCATCCAATCGGTGCAGCAGCCCACAGACGGCACTGGTCGGCCAACGGAGCCAGTGCAGGGAGACGGCCAAACAACCAAGACTGGGCCCGACCCGGCCCCCCAATTGGTCACGGGTAACACGAATGCCACGGCGGTCAAGCCCGTCGAAGACCCCGGCTACATCAACATCCGCATCAGCGATCCCAACGGTCCGCGCATCGGCGGCAACACGGGTTCGGGCGTCGGAACGTCTTCCCAGTCCGCCACAGGTGCCCGAGCCTTGCTCGCCGCCGCCCAGAACCACCACCAGACAGGCGACTACGCCAAGGCCGCCCAAACCTACGAACGGGCTCTCGAAGCGGGGGCCGACCCTGGAAGGACGAACCAAAACCTAGCCATGGTGTACCAACAGCTCGGCCGGCGGAACGACGCGCTGCGGGCGTACCAGCGGGCCGTCAACGCCTATGAGCGTCAAATCGCCTCGGGTGGGGACGCCACACGTTTGAACATGGCGATCGAGACGTGCAAGAAGGCCATCGAAGTGCTGGGAGGCTAGAATGCGGGCCCTCACAACCTTGCTTGCCTGTGTCGTAGCGGCCCTCGCCACGCGTGCGTTTGCCGCACCCGAGATGCTGGTGGTCCAACTCATTGAGGGGACGGACGAGCAGGCCGAACTCAACATGCCCATCTACCCCGAAATCGGGGCTGAGTTCGACGCCGAGGGCCGGGTCAACGTGATCCTGTGGAGCATGGGCGACGTCGTGTTCCGCACTGCCGTCGAGGAAGGCAAGATCAAAGTGCCGGCCAAGGTGACCATCGAGGACGCAAGGAGGGTGGTCCGCGACCTCAACATCGCGTACTTGCTGGTTTTTACGGCCAAGCAAACGTCGCTGGGCGTGGAAGTGGCGGCGTCCCTCTATCGCGGGACTGCCCGCCGGCCGCTTTGGTCCGATACAAAAATCATGAACGTGTTGGTGGGCGGCGACCCGGACCTCTCGAGCCTCGGCTCGTCGGTGGGACGCACCTGGGTCGCGATCTTCGGTCAAGGTCCATTCAAGGACCTGCCGCCGCGGCCCCGGATCCGGCCGTCGGACCCTGCTCAGGGCGAACGGCTGGTGCAGCCCGCCACACCTCCGACTTCGGGCGAACAGGTTCCTGCCGAGCTGGAGGACGCCAAGAAGCTTCTGTCGGCGGGGGA